>DASYUK010000123.1:0-7999 GCA_036001325.1 Thermoanaerobaculia bacterium | reverse complement strand
ATCGAGCTCTTGCTCGCCCCGACCTCGGCGCGCGCGTAGAAGGTCTCCTCCCATCGGGTGTCGGCGATGATCGATGTGACGACACCACGACGTGCCGTAGAGTTGCGAGGCTCGGAAAAGAAACCATACACCGTCGGCGTGATGCGGAGGGAGCGATGACGGAAGGAGTATCCCGCACCGCCAACCCATCGTCGATCGACAGGGAGAAACAGGTCCTGATACATGCTCGGTGCCGCGTAGCCGCCGTGCAACTCGAGCCGGCGATCGCGCCAATGAAGGCCGCGCACTTGTGTGGACGCCACGGTCAGCGGCGAAACGTCGACGAAGTCGTCGAGGAACGTGACTTCGCGCCGCGGAGTGATGACGCGATAAAAAACCGACGGAAATGAGGTCCGCGCCTGGGCAAAGGGCTCCCGGAAGTAGTGGACGTTGACGATGTGGAGCTGCGACTTACGGTCGCCGTCGCGATCGAAAATATCGAACGCGTTTTGCAACTGTCCGGTTTCGCTCAGATAACGAATCTCATAAACGCCCTCGGTCGGCTGGAGCGGTGCCTCGGATCCGATCGCCGCAGCCGCACGACTCGGCGCCACAGTGATCAGGTACGATTTCGTCGCTGTTGGGGTGACGGCGATCAGTTGCGTCGATCCCGGACTACGGCCGGTGATGAGAATGCGTCCCGGTTGCGGCACGACGACATCGGCCACAGACGCTTCGATGACATATGCGGCGGTCGCTCCAGCAACTTCGATCGCGACCTGTTCACGAACGCGAACGGTGACACCCTGGCCGTACGCGTTGCTCGCCAGGACGCCGGCTACGATCACGCCCAAAAAACGCTTCACCGGACACTGAAGTCGGCCGTCGATGTGACGGTCTTCCCTCCTAGATCATAGGTCATCAGCGCCCGATATTGGCCCGGCGCGAGATCTCCTGCGTATTCGGTTCGCACTTCGGCGGTCTCGCCGGGTAGAAGCCGGCGCTCCGGCACCGCGCTCTTGCCAACGAGTCGGCCGGAACGATTGATGATCGCCAGGATGGCTTTGGTGGCAATGGGCTCGCTTCCAGTGTTCGTGCAGCGCTGCGACACCGTCAAGTTCGAGCTCTTCGTCGGAGGATTGACGGTCAGTGTTGACGGATTGAGAGCGACATTCTGAGAGAGCGTAAAGGTCAGGACGATCCCGAGAGACACAGTCGCCGCCATGGCACCGCTCGGAACTTTCGTCATGCCCTGGAACAGAATGACTACGGCGCGACTCGATGGCTTGGGCGGAATGGTGAGAGTGACGTCGACGCGCGCCGTCTGGCCGGGCGGCACCGTGACGAGCTTGCGCGAAAAGACGGCGGTGGCAGCAATGCTCCCGGGCATCTCACCCGCATCGACCGTCACACGATGCCCATTTCGGACGATCAGGTCCTTCGCTTTCATCTCGAACGTCATGGCCCGGTCAGTCGCGTTGGACATCGTCAGCGGCTGCGTGGTGCTTTGACCGACCGTGCCACGGAGCTCCAGCACCGCCGGTGACACGGTCAATGTTCCCTGCGCCTGAACGATGCCGGCGCAGGACAGGAACAAAACAAGCCACAGCGCGGTCGCGACCAAGCGCTCGAGGAGCCGCATGGCGTCAGTTCGGGACCACTTCCCAAACAATGGGAGCGGCGAGCGGTCCGGGGGCGACGGACTCCGGCACTTCGATCTCCAGCCGATGGACGACGACGGAGCCGACGACAGCGTGGCTGTCGATCAACAGCGGCGTGATTGTCAGAGGCCGTCCGTCGAGGCGGACTTTGGCGCGACCGTCCCAGGAGGCGAGCCGCGCTGTCACGCGCACCGATCCCGATAATACCGAGCCGGGACGCACGACACGAACGCCAAATTGCTTCGCGACACGTGCGCCGTGCGAGCGAGGATCACGCTTCGCGATTGTGCCGACATTGAGCCACGCGTCACGCGTTGTCGAGGTGAGGAATCCCTCATCGCTTCCGACATCGACGAATTCGATCGAAAGCGGCGCGCCCGGCGCGACAGCACGCCGCCGCTGCGCGCTCGCCGGAACGGCGAGCAACGCCACGATCGCGATCAGCGCCATCGGTCTCATCCCAGCTTCGCCCACACGGCCGCCCGGTGCTGGAGCAGACGCTCCAGCACCTTCCTCCGAATGACCTTAATTAGGAGTGGCGGTGAAGTTGATCGTATTACCGATCGCCCCAGCCGCTGTCGTCGAATTGCTGACCTGAATGCTCAGGTCAAGGCTGACCGGCGACCCATAACCTGCGGTGGCGTTCAGCGTCGCAGCCGAGCTGTTGCTCAACGTATTGCTGCTGAGGGTCCAGACTGTTCCTGTCGCAGGTGCCGAACCGAGTTGCGCAGTCAATGCGTAGTCCGGACTCGCGGAGTTCGCCTTGTCCACTTGAATCGAGAAGGCTCCAGTCGCGGAGTAAGTGTAGTTGCCTACTCCGGTCGCGCGACTGAATCCGTTCGTCGTGGATGCGCCGCCAAACCTCTGGATCGTGCCGAGTGCCAGCGTTGCTGCATTCGTCCCGCTACCGCTCAGCGTCGAGTTGCCGGTGTTCAGCGTGACACTGTACGAGCTGTCAACGGTCGCAGTGACCGTGAGCGTCGCCGTTTCCGCCGCCGCCGGCACCGCGATGGCCAGTACGCAGATGCATGTGAGAAGAGAGATCCGCCTCATAAAAAAACCCCCTCTATTTAGTTTTAGGAAATTGCCGAAGCGTTGTGAAAGATACGCCCAGGAGGAAAAAAGTCAAGAAGAAAAAGATAAATAACAGTCACGTCCGCTTCCATAAGACATTTGGCCTATGTTCCTCCCACGGCTTGTAATGCAGGACAAAGTCGATGCGGCGGGCTAGTGATGGATGGCTATATCTCCAGAATTCAATAAAGGCGTGGGGACGCGGATTCACCTTCGAGTCTTCGGCGAATTTCACGAACGCGGTCGCCGTCGCATGATTGAGATGCGTCAGCTCGAGCCCGAAAACGTCCGACTGATGCTCGTAGTGCCGGGAGATGCCGTTCTCGATCGGCGCTCCGATGAATGAGACCGTCGACACGATGATGAGTAACCACGGCAATGAAGCGGGATCTCCGGGCGTCGTCAGTCCCCAGCGCCCCAGTCCCCATTCATAGATGTGTTGAGCAATGAAGAAGATCACGAACGAACCCAGCACCGACCACGCCACTCCCTGCCAGAGATGATGCAGAACGTAATGCCCCATCTCGTGGCCCATCACCGCCAGGATCTCGTCGTGATTCAACTTCGCCAGCAGCGTGTCCCACATGACGATCCGCTTCGTCGGTCCGAGGCCGGTGACGTACGCGTTCATGGTTTTCGTCTGTTTTGATTTGTCGACCTCATAAACGCGGCCGCCTTCGATCCCCGCGCGCGCCGCTTCATCGAGCAGCTTCCTCTTCAGCACCTGATCTTTCAGCGGCTCGAACTTGTTGAACACCGGATCGATGAACACCGGCGCGATCACGAAAAGAGTGATGATCACCGGGATCGATCCGATCGCGAGCACGAGCCACCACCGCTTGAACTTGCGGATCGCGAGAAGCGCCAGAGGTACGAGGATGATGCTGATGATCATTCCGATGAGCAGCGCCTTCGCCTCGTCGCCGAGCCACGCGTCGAACTTCTGATTCGTCAGGTTGAACTGGTGCGGCACGACATAGCCGCCGTAATACCCCAACGGAAAATTGAAGATCGCGGTGACGATCGCGAACAGGACAACGTAGATCATCGCGATGAGATAGGGCCGCTTCGTCACGCGCACGGCCAGCTCGCGCAATCGCGCCGAGATGCGCAGGCCGAGAATGATCCAAAGCTCGACGATGCCGTACACGAAACCCGTGAAATAGAGGATGTCGAGGATCCGGCTGTGACGGATCATCTCGTCGGTCACATGAATCACGAGCTCGGGGTCAGATGGCACGGCAGAGATTAGAATCCGCGGTCATGGATTACGACAAGAAGAAGGTGCTCTCCCTGCTCAACAAGATTCTGGAGATGGAGCTGGCCGGCGCGGTGCGCTACACGCACTACTCGTTCATGATCTTCGGCTACAACCGCATCCCGATCATGTCGTGGCTGCGACAGCAGGCGACGGAGTCCATGACTCACGCCCAGCAAGCCGGCGAGATCATCACCTCCCTCGGCGAGCATCCGTCTCTCGGCATCGGGCAACTACTCGAGACGCACAAGCACGACGTCGGCGACATCCTCCGCGAAGCGCTCGAAAACGAACGCACCGGCATCCAGCTCTACAAGGACCTGCTCGCGCTGGTCGAAGGGAAGTCAGTGTGGCTCGAAGAGTACGCGCGGCAGATGGTCTACGCGGAAGAGCTGCACGCGTTCGAGGTCGACAAGATGCTGCGCAAGCCGGGAGAGGTGAAGAGTTTTTCGGGGTGAGCGTGGACAAGATCCTTCTCCCCGTGGGAGAAGGTGGCCGAAGGCCGGATGAGGGGTCGCCCCACACCCGGCGCTTCGCGCCACCCTCTCCCGGTGGGAGAGGGCACAGGTAACTAGGCCCGCAACGCTTCTACCGGCTCGAGCCTCGACGCGGAGATCGACGGATAGAGTCCCGCCAGCAATCCGATCGAGATGGCGAAGCCGCTTGCGACCGTCAGTCCGAACATCGACACCGGCAGGCCGGCCGGGAAGAATCCGGCGATCACTTTCACCAGCGAGATGCCGCCGAGGAGTCCGATTCCGGCGCCGGCGACCGAGAGCGTGATCGACTCGATGAGGAACTGCATGAACACTTCGCCGTCGGTTGCCCCCATCGACTTGCGCAGACCGATTTCGAAGAGCCGCTCCGAGATCGAGATCTTCAGCACGGAAAAGATTCCGACGCCGCCGATCAGGAGCGAGATTGCGGCGATCGAGAAAAAGATGATCCGCCAGTTGCGCAGGATCGTGACGATCTGTCCGCGCTCCTTGAGGATCTCCTTCCCTACATTGTCGATCCGAACGTCGCCGATACCGTTGTGTGCTCGCTTATAAATCCGCGCCGCTTCGTCCTCGGCGTCGATGCTCTTCTCCGGCTCGATCGCCTTCGCAATCATGTAAGAGATCGCGGTGCGGCGGCCGAACATATCGCGATAGAGCGTCCAGGGGATGTAGATGCCGCCGGTCTCTTTGCGCATGTCGTCGTCGTTGACGAACTGCATGTTGAACTTCGTGCCCACGCCGATCACGGTCAGGCGGCGTCCACCGAGATTGATCTTCTGACCGACAGCCTCGTCGCCGCCGAAGAGTTGCTGCTTCAATTTGAAACCGAGAATGCAGACCGGCGCGACGCCATCGACGTCACGCTCGGAGATGAAGCGTCCCGACGACGTCTTGCGATTCTTGATGACCGCGTACGGCGGCTCGATGCCGTACACATCGATGCGCCGAACGACTGAACCGGCGCTGACGACGGCGCGCGTCTCGCCGACGGGCGAAACCGCGCTGACGTTCTCCGCCCCCTCGAACCACTGCACATCCTCCGTTCGCATTCCTCGGGAGAGATGGGCCTTGGCGCGCTCGACGCGATCCGTCGGCTTGCGCTGCGACATGTACAGCACGCCGTCGAGACCGAGGTCATCGACGCCCTGCCAAACCGCTGCTTGAACTCCATCGAGCACGGACATCACCACCACGATGGCGAGTGTGCCGAGGATGACACCGACGAGGGTGAAGCAGGAGCGCAGCGGATGCGCTCTGACTTCTTCGAGGCTGGTTCTGACCGATTCGCCGATGAACATCACTCTGTCCTCAGCGCTTCGATCGGATTCAACCGCGAAGCGCGAATCGCCGGGTACATACCAAAAAACAATCCGGTGCCCGCCGCGAAGATCAGCGCGTAGACGATCGTCGACGGCGTGATGAAGGTCGGTCGCTTCAGCAACAGCGAGATGCCCGTCGTAAACATCTTTCCAGCGAAGAGGCCGAGGAAGCCGCCGAACGCGGAGACGAGGATCGACTCGGTGAGGAATTGGAAGAAGATTTGCGCCCCCGATGCACCGACTGCCTTGCGCGTGCCCACTTCGCGCACGCGCTCGTTGAACGAGGCGAGCTGGATGTTCATGACCACGATGCCACCGACGAGCAGCGAGATGAGCCCGCAGATCATGAACGTCATGTCGTACATCTTGTTGTTCTGCTGATTGCGGCGGAGATTAGCCACGCGCGAGATCACTTCGAAGTCGCGCACTCCATGCTCCCGCTGGAGGATGCTCTTGATCTCATCGACGGCCTGCTCGGGTTTCTTGATGCTGCGCATCCGCGCGTGCATGAAGCTCACTTTGCCGTGCTCGGGCGACTCACCGCGGCGGGTCACGAACGTCGTGATCGGGATGTAGATCTGCCGGTTCATCCAGCGCATGACGTTGCGCTTCTGATCGAAGCTGAAGTACTTCTCCTCCATCACGCCGACGACCTGATATCCGGTGCCGTTGATCGTCAGAATCTTGCCGATGGGATTCTCGGAGCCGAAGAACTCCCGCGCGCGCTCCGTGCCCAAAACGACCACGCGCGCCGCGGACGTGAGATCGTTGTCGGTGATGAACCGTCCCGTGCCGGCGTGGAAATCGTTCATCGGCGAATACGCCGGCATGACGCCCATGACCGAGCGCGGCTTCTCGATGTTGCGATAACGAATCGTCATGTCGCTGTTCGCGACAGGAGAGACGAGATCGATCTCCTTCGCGTCGCGACGCAGCGCGAGCGCATCGCCGTACGTCAGTCCTTGAGACGCGAGCGCTTTCGCGTCGAGGGTGACCTTCCCCGTCGGTCTGTTGGAGATCCAGATCTTGGCGATGCCACCGCTGACCTTGTAGTACTCCATGGCCGCGGTCTTTCCGGTGACCGAAAGCGAGAACGTGGCCACGATCGACCCGGCGCCGAGGATGACGCCGACGAGTTGCAGCATCGTGCGACCGAAGTGGTCCTTGATGTCGCGGATGCCGTCGAGGATGGATTCGAGGATTAGCATGGGCTCTCGGCTCTCGGCTCTCGGCTGTCGGGCCCGCCCTCGGCTCCCCGAGAGCTGACAGCCGACAGCCGACAGCTAATCGATGTTCTCTCCCGAAACAATCAATCCATCGACAATCGTGATTCTCCGCTCCGTGCGTGAAGCAATCGCCGGATCGTGTGTGACCAGAACGATCGTCTGATTGTTGCTGGCCAGCTCTTCGAAGATTGTGATGATCTCGGAGCCGGTCTTCGTGTCGAGATTGCCGGTCGGCTCGTCGGCGAGGATCAGCGACGGGTTGTTGACGAGCGCGCGCGCGATCGCGACGCGCTGGCGCTGACCGCCGGAGAGCTCGTTCGGCCGAGACTTCGCGCGCTTGTCGAGGCCGACGCGCTTCAAAGCATCGAGCGCTCGCTCGCGGCGCTCGTCGCGCCGCATCCCGGCGTAGAGCAGCGGCAGCTCGACGTTCTTCCACACCGTCGCGCGCGGTAGAAGATTGAATGTCTGGAAGACGAAGCCGATCTTCTGATTGCGGATTCGCGCCAGCTCGCGTGCGGAGAGCTCCGCGACGTTCTCACCATCGAGCCAATACTCACCTTCAGTCGGCGAGTCGAGGCAGCCGAGGATGTGCATCAGCGTCGACTTGCCAGAACCGGACGGACCGATGATGGCGACAAACTCGCCGCGGTCGATCTCAACATCGACGCCGCGGAGCGCCTGGACCGCGTTCTCGCCGGCGTCGTAGATCTTTGTGACGCCCTCGAGATGGATCAGCGGTTGGACGTCGTATTCGGGAAGTGCACTCATAAGCTCTCAAACTGTGTAGCGGCGCGCTTCAGCGCGCCGTCGGCGGGCTGAAGCCCGCCGCTACACTTAATCGTCGTTCTCATCCTTTTTCTTATCAGGCAGCGTCGGATCTTCGAGCGCGACTTCTTCTCCTGTTTTGAGTCCCTTCACGATCTCGACGCGCGAGTTGTCGGCCAGGCCGCTCACGACCACGCGGCGCTCGAAGAACTTTTTC
>DASYUK010000122.1:0-3263 GCA_036001325.1 Thermoanaerobaculia bacterium | reverse complement strand
GCGACGAGCACCTCCGGCGAGCGCAGCGTATCGGCGGGGATCGTCGAGAGCCGTGCTTCGAGGCGCCGCCCGTCGCCGAGGAATTGGTACGGCGAGCCGGAGAAGATCCCGCTCTCGGGACGCACGGCGATGACGCGGCCGCGCGCGAAAAGCTCGTACGCCTCGGGCGGATTCCTGCCTTGCAACGACTGCGGTCGCTGGCATGCGAAGCATCCCTGCGACGCGCGATTGATACTTCCCCACGTGTACTTCTCGCTCGCACGCGGATCGGCAACCGCGACGATCCACGGCGACACGAATCGGTTGTAAGCCTTCTGATAGCGCAGGAGCTTGAGCTGGGGATCGCTCGCGTTGTAAGGCGCCAGGCGTTGCATCTTGAACTGATCGAGCGCGGCGCCGGCGCGCGGGTCGGTCGCACCGGCGCGCGTGCGCTGACGGAGATGGGAAGGCGGATACGGAATGGAGGTCTGCTCGGTCACCGCGCCGACGATGCGCTCGCTCTCGACGGCCATCCGCAGGTCGTTGGTGCCTGAGGTCAGCGACTCGACGAGCGAGCCGGGCAGCGTCAGCTCGATCCGGAACGTGCCGTACGATGATTCAGGATCGGTCGTCGGGTCCCTCGGCGCGATACCGAGGGGGACGATGGAGTTGACGAATCGCGGACCGTCATCGGTGCGGATGCGGAACTGAATGCGCGGGTCGATCGCGGCGATCGCGCGCACGCGATTGCCGTTGATGTCGCCGCTGAGCAGGATGCCGGTATCGGGATCGATGACCGGCGCGATGTTGCCGATGACGGTCTTCGGATCGGTCTTCCAGACAATCCGCGCATCGTCGACGCCGACTTCGATCCAGTCGGCGCCGGGCGGTAGCGGCGGCGTCGGGCTGTTGATCGACTTCTTGGCTGTCGGAAAGAGCTCGCCGACGCACAGATCATTCGTACACGCGGGAAGTGGAGCGACCTGGCTGCTCTCATCGATCGCGCGCAGATCGACGAGGAGAACGCGTCCGGCGTTGTCGATCACCACCGCGAGATCGCTTCGTGGAATCACGCGCACCGAGAGCGCGCCGGCCGGAATCCAGATCACATCGACGAGCGAGCTCCACGTCAACGGATAGCCGTCGATCTTCACGACCATCACGCCGAAGTTGTTCGCGGCCATGAGCCCGTAGTTCTGCGCGTTGCCGTTTCGATCGGTGCGGAGATACGGCGAGATCGATGTGAAGCGCGCCCGCGGCTCGATACCGCTCGATCCGCCGTTATTCAAGTAGAGATTTCGCAGAGATCGCAGTCGCGGATGATAGAGATTGCCCGATCCGCTCGAAGCGATGAACGGATCCGAAAGCGATAGACCGTAGCCCGGCATTGCCGTCGCGGGCCGGGTTACCGGCGGCGGTCCCGGATCGATGCGTGGTGGCGCGATATCGATGTCGAGCAGTCCGCGCCTCTGATCGACAGCGTAGACAGTGATGTTCGGCGTCGATACTGACGGGAAGATCAGCGCATCGGGCGAAAACGTGAGATCGCGGATCTCGCACGCCGTGCCGACTGGCGCGGTGAGCGCCGGGTTGCACACACACGGGGTGTTCGCGGGCAGCGACGGATCGCAGAACACCGGCGTTGGATAGACCACATCGGTCCTCGGCTCCCCTTTCGCGGCGGTCAGGACGACGCGTTCCTGAATCTCTTTGTAGCCCGGCTGATTGACCGCCAGATCGTTCGATTCGGCGGCGTTCAGGTCGAAGACGCCGATGCCGTAGCCGAACAGCGAGACGACGCCGTATGTCGTCTCATTGCGCACGACGTACAACTCGTCGTCGTCGCGCGCTACGACCGAGTTGATTCTTCCGCTCTGTCCACGCTGCACGTCGGCTGACCAGCGCGCGCCGATCGTGCGGTTCTCGATCGTGATGCGCTGCTTGTAGTACTGAAGCGCGCTCGGCACGGTGACGTCGACGTCGAATTTGATGAAGCCGCTGCCGATATTCGCAACGTTCGTTGCGCCCGTCAGAAGCGTGCTCCGCGACGCGGGCGCTTCCGAATCCTGAACGAGCACCTGCAGTTTTCGCGGAATCGCTTCCGGCCGATCGGTGAACAGCGTCTCGGTGCCGAGGGGCATGCCGACGTTGACGCCGACGCGCCACGAGACATTCGTGCCGCCGGTGGGCTTGATCGGCTTCAGCGGAAGGGGCGGATCGATGAAGTCTTCCAGACGGAAACTCTGCACGACACCAAACGTGCCCCCCAGGCCGGCGGCGTAGATGCGACCGTGGCGATCGGCCTGCACGCTCCAGTAATCGATCACGCCTTCGACTCGACGGATGGGCGGCGGGTTCGTCGACAGCTTCGCCGGATCGGAGACATCGAATGCCTGCAGACCGCCGACGGTCGTCGCGATGAGCGCGACGTTGCCGATAAGGGCGAAGTCGCGAACGCCGCCTCGATCGGCCGGCAGATTCAGATCGCCGATCGACCCGCCCGGCTTACGCGTCGTGAACTCGAACGTCAGGTCGCGCGGCGTTGCCGGAACGAGCGTGCCGCCGATGTTGCGCTGTCCGAGCTTCAATCCCGGCGTCGATCCGATCGGAGGACCGGAGAGATCGCCCTTCACGACGATCTGATAGACCTTTCCTCGCTGCAGCGGCAGACGAACGTAGACGCGACGTGCGTCGGCATCGGCGGTGAATTTTGCCTGCTTCGTGACGGGCGTCGGTGTCACGCCCGCGTCGCCGGCGAGAATCTGGATCCAATTGCGCGACTGCAGGAACGCATCGACCTGATCGTCGGTCGTCGCGCCGCCGAGATCGATTCTGCTGCTGAACGCGAGAGCGATGGTCTGCTCCGGATCGACGTCCTGTTCGCCGATGGCGATGAGCAATCGGTCGCCCGGTGCCGCCAGGAGCGGGATGATTCCGCCGCTCGAGATCGAAGTGGAACTGCCGGAGCGCGCATTGCTGACATTGAGAACTTCCACGCGCGTCGCCGGCGGGAGAGCGGGCGTTGCGCCCGTGAGTGTGACGGTGCCGCTGTTCTGCGCGATGGTCAATCCGCGCACGGAGCGCAGCGTCACTCCTTCCGGCGGTACGGTCGCGATCTCGAGTCGCGCCGGCGTTGCATAGACGGGATACGGACCGGAATCGTTCGCGCTGACGATCGCGGTCGGAATCGCGTTCAGCGGATCGAGCGCATCCGCGCCGGCGTGATCGATGCGGAATGACTCGAGGCCCGTCGATGAGTCGTAGCCGACGAGCTGGAACGGTTT
>DASYUK010000121.1:0-8619 GCA_036001325.1 Thermoanaerobaculia bacterium | reverse complement strand
CACGACCGTCAGTCCAACAGGCTCATCACTCCGACAGCCAGAACGAGGATTCCCACGACCACGCGAGCGGAGTCGAGCGCGCGACCGGCCTTTCCGAGTTTGGCGCCGATCTTCGGAACACTGCTCAGCGCGTTCGCGGCCAGAATGAAACCGGACAGCACAAGCAGGATCCCAAGGACGCTGACGATCTCCAGGATACCGATCACGATCGCTACCATTCCGATGACCGTGGCCAAGGGACGCAGCGCGCGGACGGCGCGGTTGAACCCCTTCAGTCCCGCGAAAAAATCGGCGAGAAGCAACAGACCGCACAGAATCGCAACAACGGTATCGAGCACCTTTGCGTCCTACAGGTTGACCCACACGCTTTTCGTCTGCGTGTATTTCTCCAACGCATCCTTTCCCTGATCGCGGCCAAAGCCCGACTCCTTGAATCCGCCGAACGGCAACGCCGGATCGTAGAGGTTGTACGTGTTGATCCAGACCGTCCCCGCTTTGATGGCGCGCGCGATGCGATGTGCTTTCGAGATGTCGCGTGTCCACACCGCGGCGGCGAGACCGTAGACGGTGGCGTTGCCTTTCGCAATGGCGTCTTCTGCATCTTTGAAGCGGATCGTCGCCAACACCGGACCGAAGATCTCTTCGCGCGCGATGCGCATGTTCGGATCGACCTCGTCGAAGATCGTCGGCTTGACGAAATAACCCTTGCCCGTGCCGATGTCGGCGCGCTCGCCGCCGGCCACGAGCTTCGCGCCCTCGCTCTTGCCGGCATCGATGTATTTCATCACGGTCTCCATCTGCTCTTTCGAGACGATGGCGCCGAGGCGCGTCTTGGGATGGAGAGGATCGCCGGCGACGAACTTGTTCGCGCGCTCAGCGACCTTCGCCATCAGCTCATCGTGCGCGGAATCTTCGACCAGCAGCCGCGAACCGGCCGCGCAGACTTCCCCCTTGCCGTAGAAGATGGCGTTGAGCGCGCCGCGCGATGCCGCTTCGAGATCGGCATCGGCGAAGACGATGTTCGGCGACTTCCCGCCCAGCTCGAGCGAGACTTTCTTCAGCGTCTTCGCCGCCCGCGCCATGATCTGCCTCCCCACCTCGGCCGAGCCGGTGAAGGCGATGGCGTCGACGCCGGGATGGTCGACGATGGCGTTTCCGACGACGCTGCCGCGTCCCGGAATCACATTCAGCACGCCGGCGGGCAGTCCGCTTTCCTTCGCGTACTCAGCGAATTTCAGAAGCGAGAGCGACGTGTTCGAAGCGGGCTTGATGACCACGGTGTTGCCGCACGCCAGCGCCGGCGCGATCTTCCACACCGCGAGCATCAGCGGAAAGTTCCACGGCGTGATTGCGCCGACGACGCCGACCGGCTCGCGCAGCGTATAGGTGAACGCATTCTCCTGAACGGGAATCGTTTCGCCTGTGACCTTTCCCGACCATCCCGCGAAGTAGTAGAGACATTCGGCCGCCGCCGGAGTGTCGACGTACTGCGACTCGAAGATCGGCTTGCCGTTGTCGATCGTCTCGATCCGGCCGATCTCCTCGGCCCGCGCCACGAGCATGTCCGCGAGACGCCACATCACCTTGGCGCGGTCGCGTGGCTTCATCTTCTGCCACTCCGAGCCGGGCTCCATCTGCGCGCGCGCCGCTTTCACGGCGATGTCGACATCGTCGATACCCGCAGAGGCGACGTCGGTGATCTTTTCCTCAGTCGCGGGATTGATCGTTGGAAACGTTTCGCCGCTGCGGGCGTCGACGAAGTCTCCGTTGATGAAAAGGCGATTCTGAATCTTCGGTTCGTGCGCGACGGTTGTCGTCATGGCGCGCGATCGTAGCAAACTCGAGCGCACTCAGCACCCAGCACTTATTCAATGCGGAAAACGTAGATCGAGCCGCCGATCGTCGTGACGTAACGGGCATGAGACGCGGCGAGGTAGTCGTCGTAGTCGACACCCCAGAACTTCCTGCTGATCCGATACAAGTGCCGGCTCAACGCGAAGTAGCCCTTCGGCAGAAGATCGGGACCGGGCGCGGTGCGGATGATCGGCTTCGCCGAGCGCAGCTCGTACTCGACGAAGCCTCCGCCGGTGTAGTGCACAGCGATCTGTGACACTTTGTTCTTGCGACACCAGAGGTCGAGGCGCCGCAGGTCCTGCCCCCAGTCGAGGTTCGAGTCGATGAGGAACTTGTCCGCGTTTTTGCGACTGCCGATCGATTCATTGAAGTAGCTGATGTACGACGGATACGCGACGAGATTCTCCGCCACATGCCACGCGAGCAAGATGACGACAACCGCCGTGCCGGCGCGTCGGAGATTCGCCATGCTCAGCGCGATCGCCGTCAGCGCATAAATGAATGGATAGATCGGGAGGACGTATCGAATCCCGAGAGCGAGATGGCCGCTCGCGGCGACCGCGAGAAAGAGGCAGATGAACAGCAACAGCGACCAGAATGCGAACGATTTCCGGCGAACACCGACCACGAGGGCCGCGACGAACAAAAAGATCGCCGGCAACGTCGTCTTGAGCAGAAACGCGATCGGGTAGTAGTACGGCCAGCCTGACGGCGAGAACTGCCCGACGAGAAACTGCGGGTAATCGTGGCCATGTTCGTACCACGTCCGGATCTCCCGGACCATCGCCAAATATTCGGTGAACGGAACGAGCAGACGCGGAGTCGTCGGATACTGCTCGCGCGCATACGCGGGGCTGATCTCTGCCAGCATGAATGCTTCGAAAAAGAGAAGCCCGGCCACCGCCGCGACGGCCAGGCCGCGCCAGAGCGCCCGGGCCTCGACGCGCCGCAGGATCAGCGCGGCGACGATCACCACAGCGAAGTAAGGACCGAGAATCGATGCCGAAGCTTTCGAGAGCGCAGCGGCAGCAGTCGTGATGCCGAGCAAGATCGCGGTCCAGGAGGATGGCCGATCGATGAACCGAAGAAGAAACGCTGTCGCCGTGAACGTGAAAAAAGTCAGCGCGAGATCGACCGTGACGAGCCGGCCGTGCGCCATGAGGTTCGGACAAAAACCGCCGAGCGCAGCGGCGATGAGAGCCCACGTTCGACCGCCGGTCTCCTGCAGAACGAACCAGTACATGACGATGCCAAGCGCCGCGAAGAGAACGATCGTCGGCAGCCGCGCCAGAAACAGAATGCGATAGGCGTCGTATCCGGTCCGGTAGAGGAAGTACTTTCCGACGGCCCAGTGATTCGTCTTCCCTTTCCAGCCGGCCGGCATTCGGTATCCGGCGAGGACGACCGGAACCGCGCTGAGAGAGTCCATCAGCGGAGGCTGCGCATTGTAGAAGCCCAGCCATCCTGCCGTGACTTTGATGACGCCTGAGGCGATGTGCGCCGGCTCGTCGGAGGTGGCGCTATCGAGTCTCACGCTGCCGATCGACAGCGCGACGACGACGATCAGAAGGAAGACGAGGAGCGCGATGCCTCGGACGCTGTCACGCACGCGCCGCGGCCGGCTCCTCGACGTACGGCGTGATGTCGAAGTTGCGCACGTACATCGCGTGAACTTCTTCCATCTCGGAGTCAGAGAGCGGTGGATGATCCGACGCGGCGACGAACTCGTCGATCTGCGCTTCCTCGTAAAAGTTCGGAAGCGCGGAGACGATGCCGGGATGAGCGTAGAGCCACATCAGTGCGAGCTGCCCGATCGTCACTCCTCTCTTCCGACGCAGCGGCTCGAGGCGCTCGATCTTCTGCAGTCCTTCGACGAGCCACGAGCGCGGCCGATGCGACCGGTGATCGCTCTCGTCGAATTTCGTGTCGAGCGTGTACTTCCCCTCGAGCATCCCCGATGAGTGCGTCACACGGACGAGAAATTGGGGATCGGGATTCGCTTTCCAGGCGCGGAACGACGAATCGAATGCGGCCGTCAGCGTGCAATCCTTCTTGTTCGCCTGCCCCTTCTTCGCCTCGGCCACTCCGGGATACGACGATCCGCGCTCGGCTGCGAGAATGAATTCGCGCCCCGGATCCTGCTCGAGCATGTTGTAGATCATCTGCGTGACCGGCGCCTGCCGCGCGCCGTTCGCGTAGATCCCTTCGTCGCGCCATCCGATCGCCGGACCGAGAGACGGACCATAGGCGAGGAATTTCCCCTCGCGTTTGAGCGACTCCAGCGTCTCCCAATGCTCGTCCTGCATCAGCACGTCGACGCGCGGATTGTGCGGCTGATAGATCGCGACATGGTCGGTGCCGAGGCGCTCGAGCGACTTCTCGAGCGCGAAGCGGATGAATTTCGGCGACATGTCCTGCGGCAGCTCTCGCTGGCCGCGCGGTCGCTCAGGGTTCTTGTAGAAGTCGTAGCCGAACTTTGTTCCGACGACGAGATCGGGATGATCTTTGAGGATCGGCGCGAGCACCGTCTCGCCGCGACCGTTCCCATAGGCGTCAGCCGTATCGATGTACGTGATCCCGCGGTCAATCGCGCTGCGGATCAATCGTTGCGCATCGGCATCGCTGTACGTTCCCCACCAGCCGGTGGTGACTGTCCAGGTCCCGAAGCCGAGCTCGGAGAGGGAGAGATTGGTGCCGTGAAGGCGGCGGTAGCGCACGCGGATATTTTACTTCCCGGCGAATGCCGGCTTCCGCTTCTGGTTATATGCGCCAAGTCCTTCCTTGGCATCCTCACTCTGGAAAAGTTGCTGTTGCAGTTCGCGCTCGACAGCCAGGGCCGACTCGAGCGGGATCTCCCAGCCGGTCTGCACGGAGCGTTTGATGCGCCCGACCGCCTTGGCGGCCTTGTTCGGCGGGCAGAAGCTCCACGCGTAATCCATCACGCGGTCCCACCACTTCTTCCCGTTCTCTTCCGCGGGCCAGACGTAGTTCACGATTCCGAGGTCCTGCGCCTGCTCGAAATCGAAGAGTCCGCCTTCGACCATGAGCTGAATCGCCTTTGTCTTTCCGACGAGGCGCGAGAGCCGCTGTGTTCCCCCGGTGCCGGGGAGCACTCCGAGCGAGACTTCCGGCAGTCCCACTTTGCCGGCGCCTTTGAGCGCGATGCGGATGTCGGCGGCCATGGCGATCTCCAGACCGCCGCCGACCGTGTGCCCGTTCATCGCGGCGATGACGAGCTTCGGCGTGTTCTCGAAGCGCAGCAGCGTCTCGTTCGCATGCAGACAGAAGAAGTATTTGAATCCCGGAGTGACCTCCGAGAGCATCTTGATGTTCGCGCCGGCGGAGAAAAACTTGTCGCCCGCTCCGCGCATCACGATCACATGCACGGCGTCATCCATCCTCGCGTTGAGGATGCACGTGTCGAGCTCCTTGTTCATCTCATAGGTGTAAGTATTCGCGGGGGGATCGTTCAGCTCGAAGATCGCCACGCCTTTTTCAACTCGATAATCGATCAGATTGCCTGCCATTGTTGAAGTCTCCTCAATTCGAGTCGCGGATTGTACAAGGTCGCCGGTCGCCGGTCGCGACCTGTGACCTAACGCCCATCTCCGAACGAAATACCCAAGCTCCGTGCCGTCGCCACCATCTCGCCATCAGGGTCGACGCGCTTCGGATTCGAGATCGCCTCGCGAATCGGGACCGAGACGATGCGCTCCTGGCGCAGCGCGACCATTTTGCCGAACGCGCCGCCAGCGGCGAGATCCGCCGCCGCCTTGCCGAAGCGGCTGGCCAGAATGCGATCGAACGCGATCGGCGACCCGCCGCGCTGGATGTGGCCGAGGACCGTGACGCGGATCTCGAGATCGATGTGTTGGGAGATGTCCGCAGCGACTTGATAGGCGATCCCGCCGAGCCGCCGCGACGCTTTATCGAGATAGCTCTCTTCACCCCCTTCGCGCTTCGCCCCTTCGGCGACGACGATGATGTCGAACATCGATCCTTCGCTCTGTCGTTCGCGAATCGATTGCACGATCTCTTCGGGCCGATAGGCGATCTCCGGAATGAGGATGATGTCCGCCCCACCCGCCATCCCGGAGTAGAGCGCAATCCAGCCGCAGTGCCGCCCCATCACCTCCAGGATCATCACGCGGTCGTGGCTCTCCGCCGTCGTATGAAGGCGATCGACGGCCTCCGTCGCCACCGCCACCGCGGTCATGAACCCAAACGTGAAATCGGTCGCCGCGAGATCGTTGTCGATCGTCTTCGGCACGGCCACGATCGGCACTCCCATGTCGCAGAGCCGCTGCGCGATCTTGAGCGTGCCGTCGCCGCCGATCGCGATGATGCCGTCGATGCCGAGACGCTCGATCGTGTCGAGCACAACCGCCGAACGATCCTCGGAACCGCCGCCCTCAATGGGATACTCGAATGGGTTCCCTCGATTCGTGGTGCGGAGCAGCGTTCCCCCTTTCGGCAGGATCCCGCGGATCGATTCGGCCGTCAGAGGAACGGTCGCGCCCGTCATCAAGCCCTCGAACCCGAGCTGGACGCCGAGGACTTCGTAGCCGTGGTCGCGCGTGGCGGTGCGAACCGCGGCCCGGATCACGGCATTGAGACCGGGACAGTCGCCGCCGCCGGTCAGGATCGCGATGCATTTATTCACGGAGAGCAAGAGTAGCAGGGACGGGTTCCTATCTCTCACGACCTGATCCATTGGCACCCCTGTTGCTCAACCATCTGAGATGCGGCTACGTGTGGGAGCCGCCAAATGTTGGAGGACACTTCATGAACATCATCGGATGGCTTTTGTTTGGTCTGATCGTCGGTGCGATCGCCAAGTTCCTCATGCCGGGCCGTGACCCGGGCGGCTGGATCGTGACGATTCTCCTCGGCATTGCCGGTTCGTTCGTCGGTGGTTTCCTGGCTACGGCCATCCTCGGCCGTAACGAGCAGACTGCCGGCTGGATCGGCTCGATCGTCGGGGCGATAGTCCTTCTCTTCATCTATCGCCTCATCGTCGGTCGTCGTACAGTCGTCTGACATCTCCCCTGGCGTTTTGCCGAGGCCTCGCCTTCCAAGCGAGGCCTTCGTGTTTTGTGGAGAACGCGTAACTCTTCCCCCTCTTCCTTCGTCTCACGCGATAACTGCGGAATACCCGCTCTCGCAATGGCCGTTGCGTTCCACGCGGGTAGAGAATAGGCGAGCGAAAGTGACGCGCCGCCCGCAGCAAATTCCAGGAGCCGAAGATCTATGAGCCATTCCAGTAAACGCATTCTGTCGACCCTGGCGATCATCATCGCCTCGGTTGCATTCGGCGTTCTCATTACCGCCGATCTCGGCCTGATGCGCCGGTCCAACGCGCAGACGGCCACTCCGATCACGACATCGCAGGGCCCGGTCACATCGGTGACGATTCCATCGTTCGCCGACGTCGCCGCGCGCGTGATGCCGTCGGTCGTCTCGATCACGACGACGGAGATCATCCGCGAAAGCGATCAGCGCCGCCGCTTTGGCGGAATCGATCCGTTCGAGTTCTTTTTCCCCGATCCACGCAATCCGCGGCGTCAGCCTCGCGGCAACAACAACGATGATGACGACGAGCGTCCGCAGCGCAGCGGTGGCTCGGGCTTCATCATCTCGCCTGATGGTTACGTCCTGACGAACAATCATGTCGTCGAAGGCGCCAGCAAGATCGAAGTGCATTTCGGCGCCGATGAGAACGGCAGCGGCGGCCGCACGATCCCGGCGAAGGTCATCGGCCGCGATCCGGCCACCGACATCGCTCTGGTGAAGATCGATGCCGGCCAGAATCTGCCGTACGTTCCGCTCGGCGACTCCGATCGCATCCGCAAGGGCGACTGGGCGATCGCCATCGGCAATCCGTTCCAGCTCGAGAACACGCTGACCGTCGGCGTGATCTCCGCGAAGGGCCGCGCGCTCGGATTCAGTGAAGAGACGCGCTCGTTCGAGAACTTCATCCAGACTGACGCCGCGATCAACTTCGGCAACTCCGGCGGACCGCTGATGAACATCAATGGCGAGGTCGTCGGCATCAACACCGCGATCCGCGGTGGCGGCGCGCAGGGCCTCGGGTTCGCGACGCCGATCAACACCGCCAAGCGACTTCTCCCGCAGCTCAAGCAGGGCAAAGTCACACGCGGCTACCTCGGCATGACCATCACGGAAGTCAGTGAGGATGCGCGCGAGGCGTTCGGCGTGCCGTCCGACACGCGTGGCGCCGTCGTGCAGAACGTGACGCCGGGCAAGCCCGCCGACAAGGCCGGCATCGTGCACGGCGACATCATTACCGAGATCGACGGCCGTCCGATCCGCAGCAACCGCGATCTGATCGACTACATCTCCTACCTCCCGGTCGGAAGCGAGGTTCGCATCACGCTGCTCCGCAACGGCCAGCGCCAGAACGTGACGGCGCGGACCGCGGAGCGCCCGCTCGAGACGGCGATGAACCAGGAGACCAGCACGAGTCCGACCGAACCGGTGCGGAACAAGCTCGGGATCTCGGTGCAGGATCTCACTCCCCAGGTGCGACAGATGTACGGGCTCAATGACGACGCCCGTGGCGTGGTGGTGACCAACGTCAAAGCCGTTTCGGCCGCGGCCGACTCGGGGATCTCCGAAGGCGACGTGATCTCGGAGGTGCGCGGTCAGCGCATCAACAATACGACCGATTTCCGCAACACCATCGATCGTCTGCACAGCGGTCAGAAGGTCGCGATGTATGTGACCACGCCGGCGCGCTCCGGG
>DASYUK010000120.1:0-43641 GCA_036001325.1 Thermoanaerobaculia bacterium | reverse complement strand
AAGCCTTCAGGTCCCGGTTCCTTGCCGCCGACACGCATCGAAGAGCCGCGATACATGTCGTCGAAGATGTACATCCACGAATAGTTGCCATCGATCTTCGGCATCCATCCGAAGCCCCAGTCGTTGTCTTTCGTCGCGGCGTTGCCGTAGACGGACTTCAGCAGCGAGACCATGAACTTCGGGTAGTTCACCCAGTAGTTCATCGACGGCCACGCCTGTTTGTTGAGCGTCTGTGGAATCGCCGCCTCGTAGTACTGCGCGAGCGTCTGCTGCGGACCGGCGGGCGTCTTCAGGTAGCCCGGAAGAATCTCCGTGTTGCCGGCGGTGTCGGTTGCGCCCTGAATGTTCGAGTGACCGCGGAACGCGTCGACGCCGCCTCCCGGCATCCCGACGTTTCCGAGGAGAAGCTGCAGCATCGCTGCGGCGCGAATGATCTGCACGGCCGTCGAGTGCTGCGTCCAGCCGAGAGCGTAGGTGATCGTTCCCACTCGGTTTGCCGGATACGTCGACGTGACCATTTCGGCCACTTTGAGGAATTTGTCTTTCGGCGTCCCGCAGATGCGTTCGACCATCTCGGGCGTGTAACGGTCGACATGCTGCTTGAGAAGTTGAAACACACATCGCGGGTTCTGCAGCGTCGGATCGAGGCCGTACGCCGTCGACTTGGGATCGGGTTGGTACGCCCACTGGTCCTTCGCGTACTGCTTCGTGTTCGGATCCCAGCCGGCGAAGAGACCGTCGTTGAACGCGTAACTGTCCTTGACAATGTACGGGGCGTTCGTGTGGATCTTGACGTAGTCTTCCTGGATACGGCCCGTGTTGATCGCATAGCGGATCAGGCCGAGGAGGAAGGCGATGTCGGTCCCTGGTCGAAGCGGCGCGTAGTAGTCGGCGACGGCTGCCGTGCGTGTGAAGCGCGGATCGACGACGACGATTTTCGCGTTGCGGACCCGCCTCGCTTCCATGAACCACTTGAAACCGACGGGATGGTTCTCGGCGGGATTGCCGCCCATCGCCAGGATGACATCGGCATTCTTGATGTCGACCCAGCCGTTCGTCATAGCGCCACGACCGAAGCATGCGGCCAAACTGGCCACAGTGGGGCCGTGTCAAACCCGGGCCTGGGAGTCCCTGTATGGCACTCCGAAGGCCGTGATCGCTTTCCACTGCAGGAAATTGAATTCGTTCGTATCGGTGCAGCCGCCGATCCACGCCATTCCGGGATTGCGGTTCACGACCTGCCCCTTCGCATTCTTGGCGACGAAGGTGCGGTCGCGCGTCGTCTTGATGTTGCGAGCGATGCGCGCGATCGCGTCATCCCAACTGATGTCTTCCCATTTGTCCGAGCCGGGACGGCGGACCTTCGGCGTCGTGAGGCGATTCTTATGTGTGATGTCGTCTTTGAGCGTGATCCCTTTCGGGCAGAGGCTGCCGCGGCTGATGGGATGATCGGGATCGCCTTCGACGTGGACCACCGCGGGGACGGCGTTCTTCGATTTATCACCCAGCGTGTGGATGATCACGCCACAGGAGACCGCACAGTAGGGACAGATGCTGCGCGTCTCCGTGGTCCGCGCGATCTTCATACCGCGGATCTCTGCTTTCGCTTTGGAGAGATCGAAGCCGAGGGCGATGGCTCCGCCGACGGTCGTTGCTTTGAAAAAACCACGGCGAGAAAGTTCCACGACACACCTCCTTGGCCGTTAGCAACAGCGAACTATTCTCCTCGGCACGAGTGGTGTCAAGCGGCATCAGCGTTATGACACGCGCCGCGCGCAGGGAGTAAACTGCGCAGCCGATCTCATGAAAGGAGAATCAGCATGAAACGCTATCTGGGAGTCGCCACCGTCCTTCTGACGATCAGCGTCGCCGCCGTCGTCTATGCCAAGTCCGCCACGCATGGTCTCTTCGTGCCAGGCAGCATCGAGTGGTCGGATGCGCCGAACGCGTTGCCCGCGGGGGCGAAGCTCGCTGTCCTGGAGGGCAATCCTTTCAAACCGGGTCTCTACACGATGCGATTGCAGATGCCCGCCGGATACAAGATCCCGCCGCACTGGCACAAGAGGTTCGAGCACGTCACGGTGATCTCGGGGACATTCAATCTCGGCATGGGGGCGACGTTCGACATGGCCAAGGCGTCGTCGATGCCGACGGGGACATTCGGCTTCCTCGCGCCGAAGATGAAGCACTACGCGTTCGCCAACGAACCGACCGTGATCCAACTTCACGGCCAGGGCCCGTGGGAGATCGTTTACGTAGATCCGGCCGACGATCCCCGGAAGAAATAAGTGAAGGGGCGCGGTGCCAAACTCACCGCGCGTGCTCGCGCTCGACGAGCACGCGCCGCAGGATCTTTCCCGAGGGCGAGCGCGGAATCTGGTCGGTGACTTCGACGCGGCGCAGCTTTTTGTACGGCGCGACACGGTCGGCGACGTAGACCATGAGCTGATCCGGCGTCGCTTTCTCTTTCAAGACGACGAAGGCTTTCGGAACCTTGGTCGCTGGTCGTTGGTCGTTAGTCGTTGGTCCCTGCTGCTTAAGGACTAACGACAAAGGACTAACGACTCTAGTCGGACACCGCGGTCGCATCAGGACAGTTGAGGTAGCCCTTCATGACTTGCGGACCGCGGATGCAGATCTCCCCTTCCTGATTGGGGCCGAGCTCTGAGCCCGTCGCGACGCCAACGACCTTCACTTCGGTGTTCGGAATCGGCGGCCCGATGGCCGCGACCTTCAGACCTGCGCGGCCGGCGCGCGTAGCGTGTGTGACCGGAGAGGTCTCGGTGAGACCGTAGCCTTGCTTGATCTCACACCCGATACGAGCACTGCCTGCTTGTGCGACAGAAGCGCCGAGAGGCGCCGCGCCGGAGAACAGCGTGCGCAGCCTGCTCAGATCGTATTTTTCCACGAGCGGACTCTTCGCCATCGCCAGCACGATCGGCGGGACGACATTCGCGCGGTCCTGCGAACGGCCTCGGCCCATCCGCGATACGTCAGCGTGCGGCCGCTCGGTCCATCGATGAATGCGGGCTTGTCGCCGCGCTCTCCGCGCGCTCGAGAAGAAACGGCGTGAGCGGCACCACGGGAATGGCCAGCGGTTGTTCAGGCGCGCGGAAGATCATGGTTGGACCCATCCACTTCACTTGGTCGACTGTACGATCACCCTACCATGAACGAGCAACACTCCTCGACGCAGCAGAAGGTCCCAGCGTACTCCTGGTATGCGCTCGCCGTTCTCACCACGGTCTACGTTCTCAACTTTCTCGATCGGACGCTCATCTACATTCTGTTCACTCCGATCAAGAAGGAGATGGCGTTCACGGACCTGGAGCTCGCGCTGCTCGGCACGACGTCGTTCGTCATCTTCTACACACTCCTCGGCATCCCGTTCGGTCGTCTCGCGGACCGCACGGTTCGCAAGAATCTGATCGGCGCCGGTCTGGCGGTGTGGAGTCTCTTTTCAGGCCTGACCGGATTCGCCGACAACTTCTGGACGCTGTTTCTCTGTCGCGTGATGGTGGGAGTCGGTGAAGCGACTCTCGGTCCGGCGGCGTTGTCGCTGCTCAGCGACTACTTTCCGCCGCGGATGCGGGCGACGATTCAATCGATCTACGCATCGGGAATCGCCATCGGCGGCGGTCTCGCGTTTTTCCTCGGCGGATGGATCGGACAGTATTTCGGCTGGCGCTGGGCGTTCTATCTGCTCGGATTTCCGGGACTCGTTCTCGCCGTGCTCGTCTTCCTGCTGCGAGAGCAACCGCGCGGCCGAACGGAATCGACTGCGCCGGCATACACAGCGAACGACTGGAAGATCCTGTTCCGCTCGGTGCCGCTGCGCTACCTCTATCTCGGCTACGCGCTCTTCGCGCTCTCCTCGAACAGCCTCGGCATCTGGGTGCCGACGTTCTTCATTCGCGTTCATCACATGTCGCTGATGCTGATCGGAACCGCGGCCGGCATTCTCTCGATCGTCGTCGGCATCCCGGTCATGATCCTGGGCGGCTACTACTCCGATCGTTTCAGCAGAGCATTCAGCGGAGGGCGCATGGCGTTCACCGCGTGCGCCGCTCTCGCTTCGATTCCTCTCTGGGTCGCACTTCTGTTCAGCAACAACCTGGTCGTGCTGCTCATGCTGAATGTCGTTCTGTACGGCCTGGCGTTGATGTGGGTCGGCCCGGCGGCGGCGGACGTGCACGACATCGCCGGGCCGCACCTGCGCGGACTCGGCATCGGCATTTTCTTTTCGACGGTGAACCTCGTCGCGTATGGAATCGGTGCGCCGGTCATCGGCAAGCTCAACGACATCCTCGGCGTCAGCACGAATGCGGAGCAGATGCGGATCTCGCTGCTCGTATGTCCGCTGGCGTGCGCGTTGAGCGCGGTGTTGTTGTGGTCAGGAAGCCGGGCGCGATCCCTCGATCGTCGACAAGTAAGCGGCGCCACGGCGCTCAGCCACGAGATCGAAAGCTAACAGGAACGCGGCGCTGATCAGAAGAGCGAGCGCGATGCCCGTGAGTTCGTGTCGAGCCTTCCAGTGTGACGGCGATGATCGCGGTGAGGATAATGATCGACAACTCAATGTACTCCACTACGACGAAGTTCCTTTGCACGCGAGTCATCCGCGTGCCTTCATCAGAATAGAAGCGCGGAGCGTCGCTGCCGAGTGATCGCGAAGGACCGAAGGCCCGAGCTCGCGCGCAGGAGGACTGCCGCCGCCATGATTCCCGCCAGGCCGACGCCGGTCAGAAAGAGTCCCGCATGTTTCTCACCGTCGAAGTAGATCATCAGCGCGTCGTTCATGATCAGAAGTGAAACACGATTCCTGTCGCGAGCGTGAATTGATTGAATGATGATCCGCTGGCGTTGCCGGCGCACGTCCCGGAACTGTCGCATTGAAGCGCGATGCCTGCGCTGCTCAGCGTGGAGTGGAAGCGCGCATCGAATCGGATCGCAGACTTGCGGGTGAGCGTCACATCGGCGCCACCGCCGAGGGACAAGGAGAAAAAGATCCTGTCGCTGATGTATGCGCCGCCGGCGGTCGCGCCGATGTAGGGATCGACGCGCTGCTCCGGATGGAAGAGATAGCGGCCGCCGATCTGGAAGTAGTCGACCGAATCATCATCTCGCGAGCTCTGGTGCGATGCGAGGAGATCGAGTTTTCGGCTACGTCCGCGATCGAAGCTCGCCATAAGACCGAACGTCGCACCATCCACTGAACCACCCTGCTGGTAGCCAATGAGTGGCGTCACCTCGGAGAACTGCGCGAATGCGGCAGAGCTGGCCAGGAAACATGCCGCCAGCGACAGCAGCGCTCGAATCACGCCTGTAATTCTGATACCGGATGTGTGCGCACGTGTTCCGCGCACTCGCGGGCGACACGAACGAGCTGATCCACGTCAAAGGGCTTCGTCAGAATGCAACAGACTCGTTTGAGAAAGTTCCGGCTCAGAAGCCGTGGGGAAGCGGTCGTGATGACGACACGGCGAAGACTGGCGGGCTGAGTCTCATCTAGGTACTCGAGCACCTGTTCGCCACTGACTTGCGGCATGATGAGATCGATGATCAGGAGGTCATAGGCGACACCCTTCAATCGCTCAATGGCCGCCTCTCCATTCTTGACTCCGTCAACGCTGAAGCCCTCTCGTTCCAGCACTCGCCTCAGCAAGAGGTGAATCGCGTTGTCATCCTCGACGACGAGTGCGCGACAGTTCAGCAGCCGCTCCCTCATACGGATATACGCCAGCAAAACCGTTGCCGTCGGATGAAAAGGGCGAGCTGATCATTCGGCGTCCTCCGCTATCGATCGGATGGAATCGACCGTCGACTTGTTGGCCAGGACAATCAGCCGGTCGCCGGCCGCGAGCTTCGTGCCGCCGTTGGGCACGAAGAACTCCTGCCCGCCATATTCGCGGCACTGATCATCGACCCCTTCGGAGTCGTCGTCTCCGAGAGCAGATCGATCGTCGCCGCGAGGGCGAGAAGGACCAGGAGACTGATCGTAATCGCCGCTGACCGACGTGAACGGGAGTACATCTCTCGTCGATGGATTCGCATCACGCGCTGAACCATTCTACTTCGCCCCTGCACCGTCTAAGATGCGCGCCAACCCGATCGAGCGAAATCGGCGCCGAGCCCGCGAGGACGACAGGGGGATCGCACTGCCACACGACGTCAATCTGATCACGACGATCGCGGCCGGGCTGGGCCTGGCGATGGTCATGGGGTTCATCGCGGCTCGTCTGAAGCTACCTCCGCTCGTTGGATATCTGCTCGCCGGCATTGTCATCGGACCGCATACACGCGGATTCGTGGCCGATGTCGCGCTCGCCGGGCAACTGGCCGAGATCGGAGTGATGCTGCTGATGTTCGGCGTCGGCCTCCACTTCTCGCTCGACGATCTCGCCAGCGTGCGGGGCATCGCGCTTCCGGGCGCAGTGGTGCAGATCGCGGTGGCAACGACGCTCGGGACCGTGACGGCGATGCTGTGGGGGTGGAGTTTCGGAGCCGGTCTGGTCTTTGGTCTCGCATTGTCGGTTGCGAGCACCGTGGTGCTGTTGCGCGCGCTCGAAGCTCGCGGCGCACTGGAGACATTCAATGGAAGGATCGCGGTCGGTTGGCTGATCGTCGAAGACCTGGTGATGGTCCTGGTTCTGGTTCTTCTGCCGCCGCTCGCGAATCTACTCGGCGGCAGCGCGGGCGAGGCGGCCGGGCGCGGCATCGGAGCGACGCTCGGCATCACGTTCGCGAAGGTCGCCACGTTCGTGGTCCTGATGCTCGTCGTCGGACGCCGAGTGTTTCCGCGAATCCTGTGGCTCGTCGCAAAGACGGGCTCGCGTGAGTTGTTCACCCTGTGTGTCATCGCCGCGGCGGTTGGCGTCGCCTACGGCGCGGCCGCGCTGTTCGGTGTTTCGTTCGCGCTCGGGGCGTTCTTTGCCGGCATGATGATGCGGGAGTCGGAGTTGAGCCACCGCGCGGCGGCCGAATCGCTTCCGTTGCGCGACGCGTTCTCCGTCCTCTTCTTCGTCTCGGTGGGGATGCTGTTCGACCCGGCCGTGGTCATCCGTGAGCCGCTCGCCGTTCTCGCGATTGTCGCGATCATCATTTTCGGCAAGACGCTGGCAGCGATTACTCTCGTCCTGTTGTTCCGGTATCCCCTGAACACGGCGCTTACGGTCGGAGCGAGTCTCGCCCAGATCGGCGAGTTCTCGTTCATTCTGGCCGGACTGGGCGTTGCTCACCGCCTTCTGCCGCCTGAGGGACAGAGCCTGATCCTGGCCGGCGCTCTGATTTCGATCGCGCTCAACCCTGCCGTATTCGCCGCCATCGAGCCGGCGCAGCGTTGGATTCGTGCACGGTCCGAGCTCGCGCGCAAACTCGAGCGCCGCGCCGATCCACTGGCCGAGCTTCCAACGACCGTCGATCAGGCGCTGCTCACAGGTCAAGTGGTGATCGTCGGCTACGGGCGCGTGGGACGGCGCATTGCGGAGGCTCTCGCCGCGCGAAACATTTCCTACGTCGTGGCCGAGCAGAACCGGGAGATCGTGGAAAAGCTCCGACAGCAGAACATCCACGCCGTTTCGGGAGACGCATCCGATCCCGCCGTCCTGATCCAGTCGCACGTGGCACGGGCCAGCATGCTGGTCATCGCAACGCCCGACACGGTGCACGTACGCAAGATGGCCGGCATTGCGCGGAAACTGAATCCGACGATCGAGATTGTCCTTCGTACGCACAGCGATGAAGAAGCGGAGTTGTTGCGAGAAGAGAACGCCGGAACCGTGTTCATGGGAGAGCACGAGCTGGCAGTCGCGATGACCCGTCACGTTCTCGAACGGATGGGTCGCGACCGGAACACCGGGTGAAGCATGCGCGAGCGGTGCTCCGCGTGGTGCTACGATCGGTCAGCCGATGTCCCGATTCCGATTCCGCGGACTCACACTCCTCGCCGCTCTGGCGCTGGTGATCGTCTTCTCGTCGATCAATGGAGATTTAGACGCGGGCAGCCTGAGAGAGGGCCAGGCCACGATCAAGCGTCCCGCAACGACAGTCTCCGTCGCCGGACGTCCGAACACGCAGACTGCTGTTCCGCCGTTCGGCGATGTGCGCGCAGAGACGATCATCGTGCGGCGCGCTCAGTTGCGACGTCGCGCACCGCGCGCCGAATTCGCGTTCGGTGGAATTCAGACAGCGGCAACGCCGCTCCGGCGACTTCTGCTCACCTACCTCATTTAGACGTCCGGTTCGCCCCACCCATCCGTCGGTCTCACCGCGCTTTCAGGAGCGAACCCCGATGTCCCGATTGTTCGACCGGCTCGCCGTATTCGTCACGCGCCGCCCTCATCTCATCTTCGCCATTTCGGCGATCACGGTCGTGCTGGCCGGCGCGACGGCTCTGCGCCTTCGACTCGACCCCGACATTCTCAAACTCGTCCCGCAGCACAACCGCGTGGTGAGCGAATTCCGGCGGCTGCTCGAGGAGACAGGCACGATTGATTTTCATGTGATCGTCGTGGAGCTTCCGCACGGAGCCGATCCCTCCACTTACGAACCGCTGATCGACATCATCGGCGAGCACTTTCGCCGGTCGCCTCTCGTCGAGCAGGCGACGTGGCGGCTTCCCGATCCGCTCACGCTCGTCGAGCGCGTGCTGCCGTATTCGATGCTTCTGCTGACGCCGCAAGAGCTCGATGCCGTTGCGGCCAAGCTGTCAGACGATGGCATCCGGGAGACAGTCGCACGCAACCGCGCCTTACTGCAAACGCCGCAATCGGCAGTGGCGAAGCAGATCGTTCGGGTCGATCCGTTCAATCTGCTGCCGATTTATCTCGAAAAATTTGAAAGCAGCGGCAAAGGCGTGAATGCCGATCTGACGAGCGGCTATTACCTGTCGGCCGACCGCACAACCGTGATCCTGATGGTGAAGCCGCGCCGGCCGGCGCAGGACCTTCCGTTCAGCCGCGAGCTGATGGCGCAGAGCAAGGCGATCGCGAATGCGGCGCTGAGCGAGTTTCGCGCCTCACATCCCACGGCGGTGTTCGCGAATATTGGTTTCACCGGAGGCTATGCGATCGCCGCCGGCGACGAGCAGATCATCCGCCAGGACATCATCCTCAACGTTCTCACATCCGTCGGCGGTGTGCTCGCACTGTTCCTGTACGCCTTCCGCCGTCCCGCCGCGCTCGCGTATTCGGGACTGCCGATGGCGGCGGCGATCGTCGTCACGTTCGGCATTGCTTCGCTCGCGTATGGAACGCTGTCGGCGTCGAGCACCGGTTTCGCCGCGCTCCTGGCCGGCCTCGGCATCGACTTCGTCACTGTGCTGTACGAGCGCTACGTCGACGAGCGCAACCGCGGCGCGTCGGTCACGCAGGCGGTGCGGATCTTCATGAATCGTTCGCTCCCTGCTGTTGTCGTGGCGGCATCGACGACCGCGGCGACGTTCTACGGATTCCTGGCGACAGACTTTCGCGGAATGAGCGAGCTCGGACTGTTGACCGGCAGCGGCATCCTCGTCTTTCTGCTCTTTGTCGTTTTCCTTTTTCCTGCCCTGCTCGTCGTCGTGGAACGGCGCCGCGGCGAGAAGAAGAGGCTGCACGTGCACTCCTTCGGCTCGAATCAACTCGTGCGAGCGAGCATCCGCCGGCCGGCGCTCACGCTGGCGATCTGGGCGTGCGTCATCGCCGTCGCCGCGATCGCCGCGAGGCGCGTGCAGTTCAGCGACAACATCCAGAATCTTCGCTCGAAGGGGAACGAAGGCGTGCGTCTCCAGCAGGTCGTGACGGAGAAATTCGGGCAGTCCTTCGACTTCATGATGTACGCGGTGCGCGGCGCGACGGCCACCGAGGCGATCGAAAAGACACACGCCGCGCTGCCGGAGCTCGATCGATTCGTTACCGATGAAACGATCGGCTCGTATCAGTCGCTGGCATCGTACGTCCCTTCGCAGGAGCAGCAGCGCGCCGCCATCGACAGTCTGCGCGCCGGAGCCTCACACAGATTCTCGGTGACCCGAATCGAACGGACGTTTCGAAAGGCTTTGCGCGAGCAGGGCTTTCGCGGAGAGATCTGGGACGACTATCTGAGAATGTTCCGGCGCGCCCTGCAACCGGAGCAGCCGATGACGATGAAGACGCTCGACGAGATCGGGCTCTCCCAGGCGGCGCAGCGATTCATCAGGAAGACCCCGAACGGATACGTCTCGATCGTGTATCTCTACCCGCGCACGAAAGCCTGGCCGCGTATGCTGCCGGAAGAGCTCGAAGCGTTCCGCGCACATCACACGGAAGGAGTGCTGACCGGTATCAATCTCGTGACGCAGACGCTGCGGACGATCGTTCGCAACGATGCCATGCGGGCGAGTCTTGTCGGATTCACGGTCGTCTTTCTTCTTCTCGTCATCGGCTTCCGATCGTTGACACGCGCAGTATTGGTGTTCGTCCCTTTTCTCGCTGGAATCCTCTGCATGCTTGGCGCGATGGCGACCCTCGGCCTCGAGTTCAACTTCATGAACGTGTTCATCGGCCTCATGCTGGTGGGCACGGCCACCGATTACGCGGTCTACATGTTGCAACGCTATGACGAATCGCCGGATGCATTCCCCGTTACAGCCAGCGAAACGGCGCGCGCGGTGACGCTGGCAGCGTTGACATCGATTGTCGGCTTCGGCTCGTTCGCGATCTCGCACTATCCCGGTCTGCGGTCCATCGGCTATGCGGCGAGCTTCGGCGTGGCAGCGAGCTGTCTCGCTTCGGTCTCGCTGCTGCCGGCACTTCTCGCTACAGGACGTTTCCGCCGCTACTCTCGCCGACCGCACTGACGGGCGAGATCGCGCGCCGCACCCGCGCTTGGGAAGAGAGCGTGCGCCGCTCTCGCGTGATCACATCGCAGCTTGCCCATCCGCGCGAGGCGCAGTTGGAGCCGATAGTTTCCGGGGTCGATCTGTGCCGCGCGCGCGAGCGATGTGCGATCACCTTTCATCGAATAGATGTCCATCGCGACGAGTTGCGCCGCGCTGCGCGCTGCGCCGGCCGCTGCAATCACGATCACCGGCACGACGACGAACCAGCGCATCGGCCGCGAGTTTTGCGCGGTCCACAGCGCGCCGAGCGCTGACCAGACGAGAAACGCCGGCACAGCGATGAGGAGAACCGCATCAAACAAGCCGGCGACGATCGCGCCGGCGAGAGTGCCGAGGAGTGCCGTGGCGATCAACGTCTCCTCGGGATCCTTCGCGACTGTCGAGTGTGGCTCCGGCGATCTCGCCGGAGGTCGCCGCCGAGATCGGCGGCGCCACACGATGCTGATGAACACGAGCGCGATGAGAATCGTCGCGAGTAGCCCACGCTCGGCGACGAACGCGACCCAGTCGCTGCTCGGCCACGGGTTGTACGTCATGCCCGGCTCGGAATGGTTCAGCGATGGATCGCCGGGCGGTACGTGAGCCGGATACTCGACCGGCCAGTTTCCAGGGCCGACACCAAACAGCGGATGCCGCGCCGCCATCAGGAGCGTTCGCTCGTACTGCACGAGTCTCCCGCGACCGCTCCCCTCCTGATATTCGGCCACTCGCGTGACCGACTCCAGATACGGATTGCGGCTGCGCCAGCGGAGAGTGTTCGGTATCAGAAGCGCAGCGACAACGGCGCTACACGACATGATGACGATCGTGGCGAGGCGCTTCCATGCTCGGCCGTTGCTGCGGAACATGGCCACGAAGAACACGAGCACCACGACAGCGAACGCGAGCCACGCGGCGCGCGAGCGCGTGAGAACGAGTGAGGCGGTCACAATGGCCACGCCCATCGACGCCATCAAAAATCGCTTCGATCGCAGAGCAACGAGCAGGCAAACAGGCAATCCGAACGCCGCGACGTGCGCGACGAAGTTGCGATTGCCGAGCGTCCCGCCCGGCGCACGACTCTCTGTAAAGAGAATCGTCTCGACTCCATAGGTTTGTAGCAGCGACGTGATCGCCGCGAGCACAACGGCGAGCGCCAGAGCGTCCAGCAGCGGCTTCGCAAGACAGGCGTTGCCAAGCGCGCGAGCGACCCAGAAGATGACAACAGCCGACGCGCTGATCGCGAGCGCTCTCATCGCCGCCCAGCGGTTCGTCGCCATTGCGGCAGAGAGTGCGCTGAGCAAGAGATATGTGATGAGGAGCAGATCGACGCGAGTGGAGCCCGCGCGACTGATCGCACGGAACGCAAGCAATCCGGCGACGACTGCGATCAGGTGAAGCACCAGCTCCTTCGGGACGAAGAATCGATCGAGCTCGAATGGCATGAATGTCGACACGGCGAGCACGACGGCGACCGCACCGAACTGCATCACTCGGAGCGCGAACCGCTCGCCGCGGGTTGGCGATACCGGAGCGAAGATCTCAACGTCGGATGTCACAGATCAGCTGGCGCGGTTCACGAGGCAGGCCAGCATTGCACGCGAGGTACGCTCATGCTCGCACCGCAGTCGTGAGCGACGTGGTGATCTTTTCCGGTTGCGCGAATGAGCCGCTGGCTGCCTCCATCGCGGCGCAGTTCGGCGCACCGCTCGGGCGGCGCACGATCCGGCGATTTGCCGACGGCGAAGTCTCGATCTCGATCGACGAGTCCGTCGCCTGACGCCGGACGGGTGCGCTCGGCGACAGAGTTCGCGCGCCGGCTTCGCGCGCCCCTGGTCGTGATCCACAAACGAAGGGAAACCGACGTCGAGACCGAAGTGACTCACATCGCCGGAGAGGTCCGCGGGCGGGCAGGTCTCATCATCGACGACATGATCTCCACCGGCGGAACGATCGCCGAGTCGGCATCAGCACTCCGCCGCGCCGGCGCCGCGAGTGATCTCCGTCGCCCCGCTCATCGCGAACGCGATCCAGCGCATCGCTGCCGACGGCTCCCTCGGATGGATCGACCAAACGTGATCACGCCGACAGGCGAAGATTGTTCTGCACGTCTTTGACGCCGAGGACTGATTCAGCGATCGCTTCGGCGCGTCGCTTAGTCATGCGGTCAGCGACGGCACCGCTCAAAACAACGACGCTGTCATTCACGCTGACGTCGATCTCGCTGGCATCGACGGCGCCGTCGATCATCAGAAGATCGCAAACGTCGTCGCGAATCCGTTCATCCGATCGCCGGTAGTTTCTCGGTCCGACGCCGCGATACGACACGGGCGGGCTTTCGTTGTCATCGCGCGGAACGAAGTCGCGATCGGGCGGTCCCCACATCGGGCCGCTCTGACCTCGATAGGGATCGAGGTAACGCCGCCCTCCCGCCCAGTCGCCACCCAGATAACCGCCGCCGCGATAACCGGCATCGCTGCCGCGGCCATAATCGCGCCTGCTCGGTTCACCGTAATGCGGCGAATCAAAATCTTCATCTCTGGTCGGCATGCAAATCTCTCCTCGTCAACGGCGGCGACTCTTGAGCGGCCTCACCATATCGGGCCGTCATGCTACATCGCTCGTTTCCTCGTCGCAGCGGCTTTCACGGCCGCACGGTGACGCACAACCGGACCTTTCGTTTTCACCGCCTTGATCGCGGCGCGATGGCGAGCGGCGGGACCACGGCGACGTGCGGCACTGCGCGCTTGCTGCGCCAGAGCGGCGTGCGACGCGGCCGCGCGACCCTCGCGTTTCAACGCTCCGACGATGGCTTTCGAGCGTGTCTTCGACGGTTTCCGGCGCGCTCCTGCTCGCCCCTTTTGCAGCGCGCGTTCGGCTGATTCCCGCGTCTTCGCCGTGACCTGTCCTTTCGGCGGTACGGGTAGCTTCACGCCCGCGCGGCGTGCCTTCGACAGTCCGATCGCGATCGCCTGCTTCGTCGATCTCGCTCCGTGCTTTCCTTCGCGCACGTGCTTGATCTCTTCATGGACGAATTCGCCAGCCTGGGTCGTCGGAGATTTTCCTTCTTCCTTGTCTTTTCTTGCTCGTTCCACGACTTCCTGTTCAGGCATGTTGAAGATCCTCCCGACCAGAAGTATGTGCACGGCGCTCGCCAATGATCAGTGCGAATCTTTCTTTGGCCGCCAGCCTCAAGCGTCGGGTGTCGATAACGCGGCAACGACGTAGAGCAAGGCCGCAACGCCGACCACTGCCGAGAAGCCAAAATGCACGGCGATCAATGTCGCGAACATCGAGCTGAGAACCGACGCCGTGCCATTGATTCCCCACGCCCAGGGAACTTGCTCCGGCTCGCGTTTGGCCAGGCGCTTCAGCGCGCTCGGAAACGGCATTCCCATCAGAAGAGCGAGAGGAGCAATCGCGGCGATGCTGATCGGCACCTTCGCCGCCTGCGGCAATCCGAGGAGGAAGTACAGAAGCGCATGAACGAGCGGCAGCTCAACGAGTGCCACGACCGCAACGAGAATCGGGGCAATCCTGATCCTCGGCACGCGGTCGACGATTCCGCTGCCGATCCCCGCGAACAATAGAAATGAGGATAGAACGACCGCGGCCGCGTAAAGCGGATGACCGAGAAAGAGCGTGAGGCGCTGGATGAAGGCGATCTCGAGGAAGAGGAATCCGAGGCCGATCGAGCCGAAGTAGACGATGGTTCGTTTGCGCGCACGGCGGAGGAAGACGAGCGGCAAGAGAAGAAACGCGATGGCGGCGATGAACGCCTGGACGATCGCGGCGATGAGGATGACGTAGCCCCATTCGACGAGCGGCATCCCGCTCCGCCCGCGCAGTCGCAATAGCTCGGGAAGCACACGCCATTTGAAGAAATGGAAAAAGTACGGACGGTCATCGGTCGCGGGCCTGATGAAAAACTTGTATTGATCGAAAAGCGCCTCGCGCGTGCGCCCTCCGACGACGAGAGCGGAAGCGAGGTCGAAGAGAAGCGGTTCGTCGAGAATGTTGTAGCGGTTGGTCTCCTCTCTTCCAATTCCTGGCGCGAAGTCGAGATCGAACGAGCGTTCATCGCAAAACTGCCGAAGCGTCGCGACTTCGTTCGGATCGATGTCACCGCGTTTGACGATGAGAGTGGCCGTGTTCCATGTGCGCACCAGCGCAATGCTGCGTGCCGGTCGAAGATTGAGCTTCTCGAGGGCGACAACCGATGTCGCGAGCAGTTTCACGACATCGCGCGGAGGCACCTGCATCCAACGAGTGATGACGAGATAGCCGCCGGGTTGAAGATGCCGGAGCATCTCCGCGATGGACTCCACGGTGTAGAGATAGCTCTCGCTGAGCGCTTGGACGCCGGCAGCCGACGCGCCGAAAGAATCGACGAGCGCGATCTGGATGAGATCGAAGCGTTCATTCGAATTTCGGATGAACGCCCGCGCCTCGGCGTTCATAGTTCGCACGCGCGGCTCGCGGTAGACCGCTCCGGCGAGATCGATCATCTGCGGATTCAGCTCGACCGCCGTCACGCGCGACGCGCCGTGGGTCAGCGCCGAGAGCACTTCCGCCCCTCCGCCCGCCCCGACGATCGCTACGTTCGCGAACGAGCGGCGCAGATGGTATGGCGCTGCCGATGGAACGAAATCGAGATAGCCGACGCCGGGTGGGGGGCGCCCCTCATCCGGCCCCCGGCCACCTTCTCCCGGTGGGAGAAGGACAGTCAGTCCACTCGCATCGCTGAAGATGCCGACCTGCTGCGGAAGCTCGCCGGCATAGCTAAGACTCAGGCCGGGAGCGAATCGAAACGGAACTGCTGGACTCTCGACCACGGAAAGGAGAGCGAGTGGACTGCTGCGCTCCTGGACGATGTGAGCACCCGGGATGCGAAGCGCCTGACTGAGCTCCTTGAACTGCGACACTCGAATCGGCAGAAGCAGCGAACGCGCGGCGACGACGAGGAGCGTGCCGCCGAGCAGAATCGCCATCGCATGTCGCGACAGGAAGAGCGCTGCGGCCACGAAGCCGGCGCATCCGATGATCTGCAACGCCGTCACCGGATGCACCAGGAAGAGCAGCGCCGTGACTAACGCCGCGCTGCAGCCGGCTCCAATCAGGTCAGCGCGGTAGATGCGCGGCGACTGCTCGCCGAAGCGCGTCAGCGTCAGGCCGATCGCCGTCGCCGCACAGAAGAATGGCACCGCGAACAGCAGATAGAAGAGAAACAGTTTCCCGAGCTCGCGCGTGCTCCAGATGATCTCGAGCGAGTTGAACTCGATCCGCTGCGAAACGAGAAAGCTTCCGATCGACATCACGCCGAACAACGCGGCGAAGGATGCGGCCGTGATGGCGAATCGCTTCAGAAAACGTTCACGCAACAAACCGATCAGCGTGCCGCTCGCGCCATAACCCAGCAACGCGAGACTGATGACGAGGAACGTGAGATGGTGCCATTCGACAATCGCCAGGAGGCGGATGAGGAGGATCTCGTACGCGAGCGCGGCGCCGGAGAGAATGCCGACGGCGAGGACATTGGCCGCGGAAGGCTTCATTTCTTCCGCGTGAGCGGCACGAAGGCGACGGGGAGAACCTGACGCGTGGTGATCCGTCCATCAGCGGTCTTGCGCACGAGCAGCAGATATTGCGTCGTGAACGGACCGCCCACCGGGATCATCATCGTGCCTCCAGGCTTCAATTGCTGAACGAGCGGCGGCGGAATGTGACTGGCCGCGGCGGTGACGATGATCGCGTCGAATGGAGCGACCTCCTTCCAGCCGTAGTAGCCATCCGATTGGCGCACCGTTACGTTGTGATAGCCGAGGGTGCGGAGACGCTCCGAGGCTTGATTGGCCAGCGGCTGGATGATCTCGACTGAATAAAGTCTGCTGACCAATCGCGACAGGACCGCCGCTTGATATCCGGAACCAGTTCCGACTTCGAGGACGACGTCGCCACTCTTGACGCCGAGGAGGTCGGTCATGATGGCGACGATGTAAGGCTGCGAGATGGTCTGGCCGTACCCGATCGGAAGCGGCCGGTTTTCGTACGCGTATGGCTGTAGCGTTGGCGGGACGAAAAGGTGTCGCGGCACTGACGCCATCACCTGCATCACCCGCGACGTGAGCTGCGGCCTCCCCAGATCCTCGGATGTCTCACGAACATCGTCTTCGATCGCCTGAATCATGCGGGCGCGCGCCGGCGCAAAAGGATCCGATGCGCCCGTACTGAGCGCGAAGAGCGCAACAGCAGTCAACATTCCCACGCGCACGGTGCCGATGAGCATACTCGACGCTGCAGATATGATCGCGCCCGAAGATGAAGAGAACGTCGGTGGTGCTCGTGACCGTCGCGGCGCTGCTGGCGCTGGACATCGGTCGTTCGATCTATGCCCGACGCGCTTACGCAACTCCAACATATCTGTGGCAGCCGGATCCTTCGCTCTATGCCGATCTCTCCTGGCCGCCGGGAGCCGATCTTCCCGCCGACGCGCCGGCCGGCCGCCGCATCTTCATTCGTTACTGCGCGGTGTGCCACGGTCCGGACGGCAGAGGCAACGGTCCCGCCGCTCCTTCGATGATTCCGAGACCGCGCGACTTTGCGCGCGGTCTTTTCAAGTACAAGTCGACAGGTCCCGGAGCTCCTCCGACCGATGACGATCTGATTCGCGTCGTCCGCGATGGTTTGCAGGCGAGTGCGATGCCCTATTTTCGCGATCTGCTCAGCGCTGAGCAGATCCGTGCTGTCGTGGCGTACACCAAGACACTCTCACCGGTCCTCGCGAATGCCGGGCCGTCTTCTTCGATCACTGTTCCGCCACGTGTGTCTGCTGACCGCGCCAGCGTGGATCGCGGACAAGCGCTGTTCGCAGCGCAAGGATGTGCAGGTTGCCACGGTGCCGATGGGCGGCAAAGTGGAACGCTGGCAGACGCGAAAGGGTATCCGACCACGATCCGTGATCTGACCGGACCGTGGACGTTCCGCGGCGGAAGCGATCCGGGACAGATATGGATGCGCGTCACGACCGGACTGGCGGGAAGCTCGATGCCGGCTTACGCAAACGCGATGACTCCCGCGCAGAGATGGTGTGTTGTCAACTATCTTCTATCGCGTGCGCGCACGCATGTCTTGTTGCGATGGGCGACATCGCTGCTCGAGGTTGATGCAGAACTGGCAGCGATGCTGACGCCGGAAGCCATCACTCGCGTCATCGGAATGATTCCAGACTCGTGGCTGGATGAGCAGTTTCGGCGCGCCGGCTACATCGACTATTTACTGCGACGTTTGGAAGCGCCGAGGGAATGGGTGGAGGATGCGGTACGTGAGCGAGCTCTTCTCGTTTGATTACGCCGTCATCCGCGTTGTTCCGCGAGTGGAACGAGGCGAATTCGTCAACGCCGGCATCATTCTGTTCTGCCCGACGGCTGCATTTCTCGAAGCACGCATCGAGCTCGACGAAGCGCGTCTGAAGACGCTCGCACCGTCACTCGATTGTGCGATTCTGAAGAGCCATCTCGAGTCGATCCCCAGAGTCTGCGCCGGCGGTCCCGACGCCGGTCCGATCGGAGAGCTGCCGCAGAGCGCGCGGTTTCATTGGCTCGTCGCGCCGCGCAGCACGATCGTCCAGACCTCACCCGTCCACTCCGGCGTGCATCACGATTTGAACGCCGCCCTCGGCGGCCTCTTCGAGAAACTCGTGCGTTTACCGAAATGAGGTGCGCCGGATGTCGATTTTCCCAAACTCAAACGTCGTACTCCTGACGACCTGATGGTCGAACTGAATCGAGGAGACGCTCATGACGCAAAAAGTAAAACCAGTCCCGAACGGATACCACACCTTGACACCGTATCTTGTGGTGAAGGGAGCCGCCAAGGCGATCGAGTTCTACACGAAGGCCTTTGGCGCGAAAGAGATCTTTCGCATGGACGGGCCCGGCGGCACGATTGGACACGCCGATCTCATCGTCGGCAGCTCGCATCTCATGCTCGCGGATCCCACGGAGCAGAGCAACAACGGACGTAAGGCGAGCGTGTTCGTCTATGTCGATGACGTGGACGAGGTCTTCCGCAAAGCGATCCGCGCCGGTGGAAAACAGGTCGCGCCGGTTCAGGACATGTTCTGGGGCGATCGGTACGGCAAGCTCACCGATCCGTTCGGTAACGAATGGCAGATCGCCACGCACAAGGAAGATGTCTCGCCGGCTGAGATGGAAAAGAGAATGGCCGCAGCGTTCAGCAAATAGAGCGGGATTTCGGCGCCGGCGTTACGATCTGATGCCGGCGCACATCCGCCAGGAGAAACCTCGTGCGATACATGTTGCTGATTTACTCCAGCGAGAACCAACCGAACGAAGAGCAGGAGGCCGCGACGATCGCGGGACATCGCGCGGTCCTCGAAGAGGCGGCGCGCCGCGGATCGCTCGTCAGTGCTTCGCCACTCGAACCGACGAGCACCGCGACCACGGTTCGCGTCACCGGAGGGCAGACGCTCGTGAGTGACGGTCCGTTCGCAGAAACGAAAGAGCAGCTCGCCGGGTATTACATCCTCGATTGCGCCGATCTCGATGAAGCGATCGAGTGGGCGGCCAGGATTCCCACCGCCTGCCTCGGAGGAGGCGGCTGCGTCGAGATCCGCCCTCTTCGCGCCATGTCGTCCGCGAACGCTGAGCTGCTCACCGGCGTCTCATCGAGCCATGGATGATCTGACTCACACCATCGAAGGTGTGTTCCGGCGCGAGTCGGGAAAGATCATCGCGGCACTGATCCGGATCGCGCGCTCATTCGATCTCGCCGAAGAAGCGATGCAGGACGCCTGTGTCGCGGCGATGAAGGAGTGGCGTCGTGCCGGCATCCCTAACAATCCTGCAGCGTGGCTGATGACGGCCGCGCGACGGCGTCTCATCGATTATGCCCGGCGCGAACAGACGCGCCGAGATAAAGAAGGGGATGTCGCCCGTCACTTCGATCCTGCACCGGCTGACGCCGCGGTGGCGGACGATTCGAGCTATCCGGACGATCGTCTGCGACTGATCTTCACGTGCTGTCACCCCGCGTTGAGCGTCGACGCCCAGGTTGCACTCACCCTGCGCACGCTCGGCGGCTTGACGACGAGCGAGATCGCGCGCGCATTTCTGCTGCCCGAGCCGACGCTGGCGCAGCGTCTCGTTCGCGCCAAGCGGAAAATCCAGGCCGCACGCATTCCGTATCACGTTCCTGCTCCGGATGTGATTCCGCAACGCCTGCTTTCTGTGCGTGCCGTGCTCTACCTCATTTTCAACGAGGGGTACACGGCTACCGCGGGCGAAGCTCTCATCCGTCAGGAGCTCTGCGCCGAAGCCATCCGGCTCGGAGAGATGTTGTGCGAATTGCTCCCGAACGTCGCGGAAAACCTCGGGCTGCTCGCGCTGATGTTGCTTCACGATTCGCGTCGCGCCGCGCGCGTCAACGCGCGCGGAGAGTTGGTCACGCTCGAAGAGCAGGATCGCTCGTTGTGGAACCGCTCGCAGATCGATGAGGGATTGCGGCTGGTCGATCTCGCGCTGAGCTTGTCGGACATCGGACCGTATCAGTTACAGGCGGCGATCGCCGCGCTTCATGTGAGCGCCGCGAATGCCGTGGACACCGACTGGCGGGAGATCGCCGCCATCTATGAGGCGCTGGAGTCACGACATCCGTCGCCGGTCGTCACACTGAATCGCGCGGTGGCCATCGCCATGAGCGAAGGTTTCGAGCATGGCCTGGCGATCATTGAAGCACTCGGCGAATCGGGCGAGCTCGATTCATACGCGCCGTACCATGCATCGCGCGCCGATCTGTTGCGCCGGATCGGCCGTTCGGCCGACGCGATTCGCGCGTATGAGCGAGCGCTTTCCCTCACCGCCAACGCCGTCGAGCGCCGATACATGCGCCGGCGGTTGGCGGAGCTATCGGGAACGCCACTCGTCGTCGAGAACGAAAACGAAGTATTGGTTTGAGCATCTGAATCCGATCGACACGTTGGGGACGTGTCAGTGGTGGTGCTAACGTAGAGGCAGCGCGCGTCTGAGCGCGCGATCCGCTAGGCCGACACAATGATCCTCTGGTCTATCCAGCAACGAGAATGTTGGTTGCTGGCACAAAAGCGTGGTGCAATTCGCGCTGACGGTCGTCGCGTGTGGCGCTCCTTCAAGCCAGCATACCGGTGGATGCGCGATCAACTGATGACGAGACTCGGTCGTCCGCCGGCTCACATCACGTATCCGACTTGGGCTTGGCTGCAGTACAAGTCAGCAGATCGGCCTCGGCCGGACCTGCGTCACTCCGCGCACTTGTCGCCGGGAACTCAGGGCGTCGTCATTGAGTTCGAAATCGCACCCGAACACGTTCTCCTTTCTGATTTCGACCTCTGGCACTACGTCTTGAACGATTCGTACTTGCCTGCACATCGTGGCGACGATCGCGACTCACCGTCGTCACGCGAGCGTCGTCGCAGTTGGGAGAGAATCTTTGATATGAGCTTTTCTTCTAACGATGTCGCCGTACCGTTTGCACAGAAGTCAGTGCAGGCTTCGCTGTGGCAGATTCCGCTTGAGGCTGTGAAATCGGTCCGCGAGTTCATCGCGCGTGAACGTGCGGCCTAACTAACTAACTCCGCGTGCAGCCGACGCGGCCCAACGAGGTGATTCCCGATGAAGACTCTACTTCGGCTGCTTGCCGCTGCGACCTTGCTCGTTGTTGCTCACGTTCAAGCGAACTCGCCCGTTCCGACGGACCGACCGCAGAGGCCGAGAGTTACCGTCTGGGGCAGCCACGTAACCGGGCCGTTGGTCACCAGGCGAGTGGCTCCCGCGTACCCAAAGCTACCAGGGCGTGTGTCTGGGGTAATAATTTTCGAAGTCAGGTTGGACGAGCGCGGGAACGTTGTAGACGTCCGCGTGTTGAAGCCAGGCATGGGAGCCACAACTGAAGCCGCTATGAAAGCGATTCGCCAATGGAAGTTCAAACCCGCTGAAGTGAATCGAACGGCGATGCCGTCGATCGAAGAAGTCGCTATTCATTACGGCAGCTAAGCCTGTGGCCGCGGTCTAACTCGACATAGCAGCCGACGCGGCGCGTGGCACGCCCGCACATGCCCGCCACGGCGGCACGTGCGGCGTGTCCGAAGCACGTTGCCGATCAACGCCTGTGAGGCCGCTCGACGCGTGTTCTAGCCCGCCTCGACGAGCGCCGCGAGTTTCGCGAGTGACGACCGCCAGCCGGCCTCGTTGTCGGCGGTCGACAGGCCACGCGGTAGCCCGTCGTGCACGGCGAGAATATCGGTGCCTCCGTCTGCATCGGAGAGGGTGATCGTGATCGTCATCTCGCCGCGCAGCGCGGGATCTGTCGTCTCGAACTCGACCGCTTCGACAACCTGCTCGTTCGTCACGAGCTTCACGAAGCGACCGTGGAACGTGTCGGTGTTCGCGGTCGTCTTGCCGGTCCCGCTCGGCGCCTCGTACGTGAGCGAGATCCGGAACGAGCCACCTTCACGAGCGTCGAACGCGTGCACGTGGCTGGTCATGCCCGTCGGCACCATCCACGTCGCGACCGCGCGCGCATCGAGAAGCGCGCGATACACGATCGCGCGAGGCGCGTTCACGCGTCGACTGATGCGTGTCGAGCTCACGCCCGAACATTAGCACGCGCGGCGAGACGGGCAACACGCCGACCCGATGGCCAAATCGCAGTCAGTCGTCACTCGCCGAAACGATCGGCATAATCTCGCGCGAAATCGCGGATCGTCCGCGGCGGTCGCCCCAGAATGCGCGCGACATTGTCCGAAACCATCGATGTCGGCCCTCCCGCTTTCTGATACGCGGCGATCGCGAGCATCGCGTCGATCTGTTGGGAAGAGACACGCTTCGCCTCCATCCGCGCTCGCGCTTCATCCATGGAGATCGGCCGGTAGGTTACGGTCCTGCCGATCGCACTCGTGAGCGCCGCGGCAAGATCGGCGAGTCCAACCGCCTCCCCGCCCGTGAGAAAGTACTTGTGCCCCGCGTGAACCTCGGGACGCAGAAGCGCCTCCGCAGCGACGGCGGCGATGTCGCGAGTATCGATGAACGGCACACGCCCGTCGCCGATCGGAGACTCGATCACTCCATCTTGACGAACGGAATCGGCGATGTCGCCGAGCCAGTTCTGCATGAACGCGTGCGGTCTCAGAATCGTCCAGGTCATCGTTGTCTGCTCGAGTGCTTGCTCGACCTCCCAATGCTCGCGTGCGATCCATGATTTGGAGTGATCCGATGCGCCGAGAGCGGAGAGTTTCACGACATGCTCGACTCTGAGTCGCTCGGCCGCGCGCAGGATCTCGATCTGTAACTTTCCGAATCCCCTCTGGTTGTCGGTGAGAAGAAAAAGCCGCGTCGTCCCGGCAAGTGCCGGCTCAAGCAGTCGCGCCTCGGCGAGGTCCGCCTGCAATCGGACGACACCGGGCAGCGGTTGCATCGGCTTCGCGCTCCTGAAGACGGCTCGAGTGGCCACTCCGGCGTCGGACAGCAATCGAACGAGCTCGGTCCCGATCGTGCCCGTACTACCGGTGACGGTGATAACCATCTGAGATTCCGAACTGCACTCCAAAATCGGCGCTGTTCTCATAATGGATCGCATTCTCAGCGAGCGCGAAATGCACGACCTGTCCGGAATGGAGTTGGCGCTGCATCGCGACCGACCACTGATAGAAGCGTTCGCCGAGCTCCGGCCAGCGGAGACCTCGGAACGGAGTGTTCGCCGTGGTCATCTGAATGCTCGCCGATGTGTAAGGAACGATCACACGGCTATAGCCGGCCATGGTTGTGATGATCGTGCGATCGCCAACGCCGAGGATAACGTTCTCGCCGAGACGTGTCAGGCCGGTGGCGGCGAAGATGTTGGACCGTTCGCTGCGTCGGGAGGCCAGAAGATTGACCGCGGCGTCGGCCGAGCCTGATCCGAATAGCTTCTCGTTGTTGCCCGTCGGCAGCTCGACCAGAGTCTCGACGGCGAGCGCGGTTTTGCCGATCGGAGGCAGAGAGTGTTTCGTTCCGATCGTGATGTCGCCGAGGCCGGTCTGACCTTCTCCGGTCCGGAGCAACTCGCGCGTTCCGCTCTTCATGTAGACGAAGCGGCGATCGCGCGGAATCGCGCGCCGGCCATCATTGCCGAGGTGAAACTGGGAATGAAAACGTTCGATGAGCCGATCGCCGCCGGCACGACTCGCCGACAGAATCGGAATCGAAACGAATAGCTCGCCGCGATCCGTGCCGCGGCGAAGCGTCAGGCTGGTGCGCTGCACTTCGCCGTCGACGACAAACACATCGCCTGTCTCAGCGCGTAAGCGATCGGGGTGCCAGGTCGACGGCCGATTCACTCTCTTGAGTGATGTGGAAATCTGCTTCGAGACAGCGAACGTATTCGCCGAGCTGACCCGAAGCTCATAGGCCCACCGCCGGTTCGGGACGACATCGGTCGATGATGCCGTGAGCGTGAGATAACCGGCGCTCAGAAGAAACTCGCTGCGGATCGGGATGGGGGCGAGGACGTCATCAGCGTAGAGAGGGCAAACCACAAGAAAGATCAGAAGCGTAAGGCAAATTCGTTTCATATCGACATATCCGTAACTTCGTCAGTTACAATTGTCGATAGCGGGGGCCTCCCCGACATCGTCCATTCGGACAGGTCTCCTCTCCCCCTTTGGTACGATTAACCGAACGACCGGACGATGGCGCTGAGCTTCGTCGCTTTGAGCTCCTTCGCGACGGCTCTCTTCACGCCGGTGGTGACGTTCTCGAGGACGCTCTGGATCCGCCGGCCGACCGGACAGCGCCGGCTGGGATCTTCATGGACGCAGATGAGCTCACCATCTTCCACGGCCCGATAGATGTCGAAGAGCGAGATCTTCTCGGGACTGACGCAGAGTTGCGACCCGCCACTCGGTCCGCTGACGCCACATACCAGCCCGGCGCGCCGAAGGTGGCCGAGGATTCTGCGGATGACGACGGGATTCGTGTTCACGCTTCGCGCGACCTCTTCGGACGTCATCGTCCCGCCACGCCGAGCGAGAAGTGCCAGGATGTGCACGGCCATCGCGAAACGGTTCGAAGCCATCGATCGAATTGTAACACTCGTAGTTACAATTGTTTGACGCTGGACATGCCGACGCAGAGAGTGACATGCTCCACGGCGTGACGCCGCCGCTCTCCGAGTGGGAAACTTTTTACGTCATCCTCGGTTCCTCGGCCGCCGCGTTGACGGGCCTGCAGTTCGTGGTCGTTGCGCTGGGCGCCGAGGTCAGAGTCGGCGGCGAGCCGGAGATGCGGGCGTTCGCCACGCCGACCATCGTGCACTTCTGCGCCGTTCTGCTGATCGCCGCGATTCTCTCGACGCCGGGACAGACGCCAGCGAGCTTGAGTGTCTGCCTCACCCTCTCCGGCCTGGCCGGGCTTGGGTACGCGGGATGGGTCCTCTTCCTGGCACGGAGGCAGACCGGTTACGCGCCAGTCCTCGAAGATTGGCTGTGGCACACGGTGTTCCCGACCATCGCCTACTCATGTCTCTTCGTCGCGGGCATCGTGGTGCGCTGGCGGCCCCTTCTAGCGCTGTACATCGTCGCCGTCACGGCATTGTTTCTTCTATACGACGGCATTCACAACGCGTGGGACGCTGCGCTCTACATGGCGGTTAAGCGGAAGGAGGATGCTGCCGTTACGACAGGAGACGCGATGACCAATCCACCGAAGACGACGGGAGCTAGCGCGCCCTAACTTTTACTCAACGCGCAACGAATGTCCCAGCGCGTCGAAGTGGCGGTCGCGGCTAACGATCAACTCTTCGTGCTGTTCTGCAAAAGCAGCGATCCAGACGTCATTCTCCGGGATCGGAGATCCGGCGCGGCGGAGTTTCTCGCGAGTGGCTGCATAGTGCCGGGTCGTGTCCTCGTCGACAAGTAACACGATCGATTCACGGATGAGCAGATCGAGAAGTCCCTCGAGCCTTCGCCGATGCTTCAATCTCGCAACACCGTAACGGTATTCGCCGATGACGATCACGGGAAGATGATGCAGTGGCTGGGAATCGAGAAGTTGTCCGAGAGCAGGTCGCCCGCAAAAAGCGCGGAGACCGCATTCGTGTCGAGAATCACCGCCACTCCGCGAGATCGACGGTTTCGAGGTCGCGGGAGATGATCCGATCGACCGCAACGACGTCGCTTTGCCGAGCCAGACCAAACAGAGCCCGCCATCCGGAACGGCCGGGGGTGGAGGTTTCCGATCGAAGCCGGGCCTCCAGGGCTGCAGTGACGAAGTCGCGAAGCGACTCGCCGCGGACGGCCGCAGTCGCCTTGGCGTTTCTCAACACGCGATCGGGGAGATCGAGGGTGGTCTTCACGCAGCAATATTACATATTTACGGTTCACGGCGATCGCTCGCTAGCTCTTCCTTCTCCCCGCCATGTCGAAGCCGACCGCGGCCACGAGCACCATTCCTTTGATGATGTACTGCGTGGCGTTCTCGACGCTCAAGAGCGACATGCCGTTGTCGAGGCTGGCCATCACGAGCGCACCGAGCAGCGCGCCGGAAACTTTTCCCCGTCCGCCCATGAGGCTCGTTCCGCCGATGACGCAGGCGGCGATCGCGTCGAGCTCCATCAGAGTGCCCGCGTCGGGTGACGCGCTTCCGACTCGTCCTGTGTGAAGCAGCGAGGCGATTCCCACCAGCGCGCCGAGGAGAGCAAACGCGGACTGAATGTGCATTTGCGAATTGACTCCCGACAGCCGCGCTGCATCAGGATTGCTGCCGATCGCGTACAGGTAGCGCCCGAATGTCGTGCTCTGCGTCAGGAAGTTTCCAGCGATGGCGACTGCGAGAAGAACGATGACCGGCAGCGGCACTCCGCCCTGCATATTCATCAGATAGATGAACACGGCGATGAGTACAGAGGGGACGACGATGCGCGCCGTCGTCGCCGCGGTGCTCGCAACAGGTAGACCGTGGCGGCGTCGCGCCCGCTGCCGGCGAATGGTGAGCCACACGACGGCGACGATGGCAATCGCAGCGAGCGCGATACCCGACGCCGGTGTCAGCAAAGCGACACCGAGCTGACGGAACACCGGCAGGCGAACGGGAATCGTCTCCCCCTTGCTCAGATAAAGAATCACGCCGCGCCACGTCAGCAGTCCGCCGAGCGTCACGATGAACGAAGGAATGTTCGCGTACGCGACGAGCGTCCCTTGCAGCGCGCCGACAGCAACGCCGATGACAATCGCCGACGCGAAAGCTGGCAACAATCCCCAGCCTTGCGTCATCGCGGCAATGCCGCCGGCCAATCCCACCAGAGAGCCTACCGAGAGATCAATCTGCCGCGCGACGATGACGAACAGCATGCCGACGGCGAGCACGCCCGTGACCGACATCTGTTTGAGCAGGTTCGCCAGGTTGACGGGATGAAGAAACAATCCGTACGGATAGAGATCGCTGACCGTCTTCCATTGGAAGAAGATCCAGATGGCGATCAGTGCGATCACCATCGTGTATGCGCGCAACGCCGAGGTGGAAACGCGCCATCGTCCGAGGCGCTTCTCTCCGAGCTCTGGAGCTACGAGGCCGGCTTCCTCATCGCGGTCGACTGTGGTCATGACGACACCCTCTCAGCGGCGTGACCGGTGGCAGCGGCCATGACTGCCTCCGCCGTCGCGTCCTCGCGCCGGAACTCACCCGTGATTCGCCCTTCGTGAAGCACGACGACGCGATCGGCCAGGCCGAGAACCTCGGGCAGCTCCGAGGAAACGAGCACGATCGCCATCCCTTCAGAAGCGAGCCGATTGATCTGTTGATAGATCTCCTGCTTTGCGCCGACGTCGATGCCGCGCGTCGGCTCGTCCAGAAAGAGCACCTTCGGATCGGTGAGCAGCCACTTCGCCAGAACGACTTTCTGCTGATTGCCGCCCGAAAGTGTTCCGGCGACCGTGAATACCGAGCGGGCCTTGATGCGCAGTTCTTTCATCGAACGCTCTCCCGCCACGGTCTCCGCGTCCGGGTGGGTGATCAAAGGTCCGGAGAGTCGCTTGAGCGCGGCGAGCGTCAGATTGGAGACGATCGTCTGATCGAGCAACAGCCCGAACCGCTTTCGGTCTTCGGTGACGAATCCGATGCCCGAGCGAATCGCATCCGAAGGATGGTGAATCGCCACCGGCGATCCTGCTACGAAGAATTCTCCCGAAAGTCTGCCGGGATGTGCGCCGAAGATGGCCATCATCAATTCGCTGCGGCCGGCGCCGACCAGACCGGCGATTCCGAGGACCTCGCCGCGCCGAACGCTGAAGCTGGCGTTGGCGACGAGAAGTTTTCCAGGCACGTTCGGGTCCTCGACTGTCACGCCGCGCGCTTCGAAGACGACGTTGTCCGGCTGATGATGAGTGGTCGGGAAAATGTCGGTGACTTCACGGCCCACCATCCGCGCGATCACCACCTTCGTATCGAGTGTCTTTGTCGGGTCCGTGCTCACGGTTCGTCCATCGCGCAGCACCGTGATCCGATCGGAGAGGCTCAGCACTTCGCCGAGCTTGTGCGAGATATAGATGATGCCGGCGCCGCTTTCTCGGAGACGGCGAAGAATGACGAAGAGAACGTCCGCTTCCGAGTCGGTCAGTGCCGCGGTCGGCTCGTCGAGGACGAGAATGCGCGCGTTGCGCGCGAGAGCCTTGGCGATCTCGACGAGGTGCTGCTGACCGATGCCGAGATATCCCACCGGTAGATGCGCCTCGAGCTTCAGGTGCAGTTCGTCGAGGACGCGTTGTGCGCGGCTGTAGAGATCCTCGACCTGAATGATTCCGATGCGGCGCGGCTCACGTCCGAGGAAAATGTTCTCGGCGATCGAGAATTCGGGAATCAGCGACAGCTCCTGATGAACGATGGCGATCCCGGCATCCTCGGCTGCGCGGACGCTGCCGAAGCGAGCGACTTCGCCGTTGACGCGAATCTCTCCTTCGTACGTCCCGTGTGGATAGACGCCTCCGAGAACATTCATGAGCGTCGATTTGCCCGCGCCGTTTTCGCCAACCAGCGCGTGAATCTCGCCCGAATCGAGATCGAACGAGACTCGGTCGAGCGCCAGGACGCCCGGAAAGCGCTTGAAGATGTCGCGCATCTCCAGGAGAGCGGCCATCCCGGCCGCAGCAGTCCGGCGTCCCGCCCGACTGCTATCGTCGCCGGGCGAGACGCCCGGCGACTGCGGGCGAGACGCCCGCTCTCCACTAGTGTCCATAGATCTCTTCGCGCGTGTGGTAACCGTCTTTGATGATGGTTTCGTCGACGTTGCTTTTATCGACGACGATCGGCGCGATCAGGATCGCCGGAACGTCTTTCTTCCCGTTGTTGATCTTGTCGTGCGTCTCGACCGGCTCCTTCTGCGCGAGTTTGATCGCGGCGTCGACCGCACCAAAAGCGAGCGGCTGGATCGGTTTGTAGATCGTCATCGTCTGCGTGCCTTTCACGATCCGCTGCACCGCATCCTTTTGCGCGTCCTGCCCGGTGACGAGAACCTTTCCGCCGAGTCCCGCTGCTTCGAGCGCGGAAATGGCGCCGCCAGCAGTGCCGTCGTTCGATGCGACGATCGCCTGAATCTTCTTGCCGGTCCTGGTCAGCGCATCCTCCGTGATGCGCAGCGCCTCCTCGGCCTTCCACTCGCGGGCGAACTGTTCGGAGATGATCTTGATGTCGCCGCGGTCGATGGCCGGCTTGAGGATGTTCATCTGCCCCTTGCGCAACAGGATCGCGTTGTAGTCCGTCGGCGAGCCGCCGATCAGCACATAGTTGCCTTTCGGCACGTGCTTCAGCGCGTAATCGGCCTGCATCTCGCCGATCCGCTCGACCTGATGCGAGAGATACAGATCGACGTCGGAATTGCGGATCAGGCGGTCGTAAGAGATGACCGGCACTCCTTTGCGATGGGCCGCTTCGACGATCGACGCGGCGATCTCGCCGTTGTGCGGCGCGACGATGAGGACGTCGACGCCCTTGGTCAGCAGGTTGTCGGCCTGATTCGTCTGCACGGCGTCGTCACCGTTCGCGACTTCGACGTCGAGGTGGGCGCCGACCTCTTTGGCACGCTGCTCGACCAGGCGCTTATCGCGTTGCCAGCGTTCTTCCTTGAGCGTATCCATGGAGAAGCCGATCCGAACCGGCCCGCCGTGCGGCGCGCGCGTTGTGCTGGTCGTGGTTGTCTCCTTCGGAGCATTCACGCACGATGCCGCGAAAAACACACACGCGGCGCTCAGCACCAGCCCAGACACTTTCCTCATCGTTCCCTCCTTCACTGCGGCTGCGCCGCCTCTTGTATCACTCCTGCTACGATTCCGCATCCGATGGCGACGATGCGCCGGAAGTTTTCCGTTACGTTGGCTGTCCTTCTTTTCGCCACGTCGCTCGCCGCGCAGACGGCGAGCGTGGACGAGCGCGTGGAGAAGCTTCTCCGCAGGCGCTGCGCTCGGCGTGAAGCAGGAGAATCGCACCACGCCGGATACCTACTTCGTTAGCCGCAACGTGACGCTAAGCGCTGTCAGCGCTTTCCTAGCACGAGCCAAACTGTCGCAGTTCGCCGCCGCAACTTCCGGTCTCCACCCGCTCGCACCATTCACGAACTCGATTAGGCGCGAGAGGTACGCGGCTCCGACCTGGCGGCCGCTGCCGTCGCGCGGCACGATATCTTCACGCACGTCGCGGCTCATCGAGCCACGCGCAATATCCACCAGAGTCCTTTTTGGATCAGCAATCGCTTCGGGGATCTCTTCGATTCTGGCTTTCGGGATTCGTAAGAACTTAGCAGCCCTCTCCCGATCAGCGAGTAACCATGCCTCGACAGCACGAACAGCGATCCGGAAGCAGAGTAGCGGTTCACGATCGGGGAGCCAATCGGCAATCAGGTCCGGAGCACATGCATAATCTCTGTCAAGATCGACGAGCACTACGAAAGGCGAATAGCGTGCTGCGGAGTTGTATCCATTAATCCGAGCGCGAACCTTTTGCTTGCCACCCTTCACATGCATTGTGCTGATTTCGAGGCCCGCATCAGCCGCAAGACGCCGAACGACGGCTGCATCAACATCACCCTCAACTACCGCGGCCACGGAATTGCTCATCGATCAGCAAACAGCGGGAGCTGCTCAGTGCCTTCTGGCTCGGTGCGCGGTATCACCGCTTCCGCCATTGACATCCCGCTGTCGAGGAGTGCAACCACATCGCGAAACGCCGCCGCCGAACTGATTGTCGTGCCTTCCTTGGAAGGTGTGAGAAGGAAGACTTCGTCGGTTCCTATGCCCGGATCGGCGAGAAGATCAGGGGAGTGAGTACTCAGCATGATTTGACGCTTCGTGCGGCGTTGCAACCGCGCGAACATCTGCGGCAGGAAACGAACAACAGCCGGATGAAGCGAGAGCTCCGGCTCTTCGAGAAGCAAAGGGCCTGTTCCTTCAAGCGAAGCCCAGAGCAGTCCCATTAACCGCAGAGTCCCATCTGAAAACTGATCTTCGTTCTGCCAGGCGCCAGTCGGCCTCCAGTGTTGATACTTGCCGCGAATATGAGGTCGACCCTTGTTGTCTCGGTCCGTTTCGATCTCGCTGAGCTGCGGAACAGCCACGCGAAGTGCCTCTTCGATCCGTCGCAAACGCGCACGTCGTGTCTTCTCCGGCGTCGCCACGATCTGCTCGAGGAAATCTCCACCGAACGGATCGTGTTCGCGTCCCACGTAGCGCTCAGTATCACGGACTAACTGCGGAACGATGTGGAGGTATTCGACCGACGCGAAAAACTGCGCAATTTCGCGGAACGCCTGATTGGTGTTCGTCTGCTCTAGATATGTTTGCCTTAACCGTTCAGGATCTTTTTGGTCGGCCGAATCTGGGCGGGGAGAGAATACTTGCGCACCAGATTTATGGACTGCTTCATGCTTGATGACGGGCTTGCGTTGCTTGTCTTGCGCGAAGCTCAGCTCGTAACGCCAAGCGCCGTCCTGCGCATTATCGGTCGCGATCTCCACCTGGATGACCACATCCGACGGATATCTTCCCGCGAGGGCTCGAATCGACGATATCCCGCCGCGTCTTTCCACTGCTTCTTGAAACCCGCCGCCAACTGAGACCAAGTCGTGGAGAAAACGGAAAATGTCGAGAAAGTTCGACTTACCCGAAGCATTCGGACCGACGAGAAAGATCCTTTTTTGTAAGCGGAGCTCGGCACGAACGAAGTTCCTCCAGTTCTCGAGATGGATACTCGAGAAGAATAGTGAGTTCGAAGTGGCATTGCGCGCCATCTCGTTTTCCTAGGTTGTAATCAAGGATGCCAGAGGTTGCTCCGATCGTCAGATTGATCTCGCGTGTCAACCGCGAGCAGTCCGACCAACATCGCGCCGCCTCTTGTATCACTCCTGCTACGATTCCGCACTCTGATGCGCGAGAAGTTTCTCGTAACGCTGGCTGTCCTTTTTTTCACCACGTCGCTCGCCGCGCAGCGTGCCGGCGTCGACGAGCGGGTGGAGCGCCTCCTCCGACGCATGACTCTTCAGGAAAAGCTGGGGCAACTCCTTCAATACACCCCATCACAGCCCGACATCCGTGAACTGGTGGCGAGCGGCGGCGTCGGCTGCGCATTCAACTTCGGCGGAGCCGCGGAGACGAATGCTTTGCAACGCGTCGCCGTCGAAGAGTCGCGACTGAAGATCCCGTTGCTCTTCGCGCACGATGTCATCCACGGTTTCCGGACGATCTTCCCGATCCCGCTGGGGATCGCCAGCACGTGGGATCCGAGTGCGGCCGAGCTGGCGGCGAGAATCGCCGCGCGCGAGGCCAGCGCCAGCGGCATTCGATGGACGTTCGCTCCGATGGTCGACATCGCCCGCGATCCACGGTGGGGCCGCGTTGCCGAAGGCGCCGGCGAAGATCCTTATCTCGGCGCGGCGATGGCCGTCGCGTACGTGCGCGGCTTTCAGGGAAAGGACGTCTCGGCGCCTGACTCGATCCTCGCCTGCGCGAAGCATTTCGCCGCATACGGTGCAGCCGAGGCGGGGCGCGATTACAACTCGGTCGATATGTCGGAGCGGATGTTGCGCGAGGTTTACCTTCCGCCGTTCAAGGCTGCCGTCGACGCCGGTGTGTGGACGATCATGACCGCTTTTGATGCGCTGAACGGAGTGCCCGCGACCGCAAACCGGTATCTTCTGAAGACGATTCTGCGCGACGAGTGGCGCTTTCGCGGATTCGTCGACAGCGACTATCAAGCGATCGCTCAGCTCATCGATCACGGTGTCGCGGCGACACTACAAGAGGCAGCATTGAAGGCGATCACCGCCGGCGTCGACATGGACATGGTCGACGGCTGCTATGCCGATCTCGACGCGGCCGTGAAGGATGGGCGTCTCTCCGAATCGGTGATCGACGCTTCGGTCCGGCGCATCCTCCGCGCAAAATTCGCCCTTGGATTATTCGAGCGACCGTACGCGGACGAACAGCGCGAGAAAGCGATCATGTTCGCGAAGGAGCATGTCGATGCCGCGCGACGCATTGCGCAGAAATCGATCGTGCTGCTCAAGAATGAAGGCGCGCTGCTGCCGCTTTCGAAGAGTGCCGGAACGATCGCGGTGATCGGACCTCTCGCCGACAGCAAGGCCGACATGCTCGGATGTTGGACCGCGCACGGCAAACCGGAAGAAGCGGTCACGGTGCTGGAGGGCGTGCGCGCAAAAGCGCAGGTCGTGTACGCGAAGGGATGCGGCGTTCGCGACGGAACCGAGGAGGAGATGGCTGAGGCGGTCAATGTCGCCGCGAAATCGGATGTCGTGCTTCTCATTGTCGGTGAAGAAGGCAACATGACCGGCGAGGCGAGCTCGCGCACTTCGCTCGATCTGCCCGGAAAGCAGCAGCAGTTGGTCGAAGCCATCGTGGCCACCGGCAAGCCCGTCATCCTCGTCGTCATGAGCGGGCGGCCGCTGACGATCACCTGGGCTGCCGCGCACGTTCCGGCCATCGTCTGGCCATGGTTTCCCGGAAGTCAGGCGGGTCATGCGATCGCCGATGTGCTCTTCGGCGACGTCAATCCCGGCGGAAAGCTTCCGATCTCGATTCCGCGCTCGGTCGGACAGATTCCGATTTACTACGCGCATCTGCCGACGGGGCGGCCGGAAGATCCCGCGAACAAGTACACGAGCAAGTACATCGATAGTCCGAACGATCCTCTCTATCCGTTCGGTCACGGGTTGTCTTACACGCGCTTCGAGTACTCCGACCTGCGCGTCAGCGGGACCTTCAAGGTCTCGGCCGATGTTCGCAACGCGGGAGAACGCGCGGGGGACGAGATTGTTCAGCTCTACGTCCGACAAACGGTGGCGAGCGCGTCTCGACCGGTCAAAGAGTTGAAGGGCTTCCAACGTGTCACGCTCGCAGCCGGAGAGAAACGGCGCATCGAGTTCACGATCGCGCCGAACGATCTTCGATTCTGGTCGGACCGCGGTTGGAAGACCGAGCCGGGCACATTCAAAGTATGGATCGGTCCTAGCTCGGCAGAGGGGCTCGAGGGGATATTCGAGCTGAAGTGAAGCTGGCGCGGGGTTGCGGCGATCGACGCTTTGCCTGCCGTTGCTGTGAACTCGATAGCGATGCCGGCGCCATTCGTCGCCTCGACGCAGAAAGATCGCGAGATCGCAGTGAACGCACCGTACTCGGCGAAAAGATCGAGATCGTGGATGACCTCCTGGCCATTCACGCGGATGGAGAAGACGCGCTCACCGCGCTTCGCATCAGCGTTTCCTTCCGCGAAGCCGAGTCGCACTTCGTACGTGCCGTCGGGCACATCGAATTGGTAACGGTCCATCCCTTCGCGCGATGCCTGGTACAACGGATCTTCGTTCGTGCCGAAGATCCGATGATACGTTCTCTTTTCCTCGCCGCCGGCATATCCCCAATCCGCCTCCCAGTAAACGTGTGACGCGTCGATGTAGTCGTAATCGCCGCCGGCATTGACGGCGAAGATCGTCCCGGCGGCACGATGGTCGTAAAGAATCGTCGTCGTGTCTTCGAGCGATCCTGCGCGTGCGCGAATGCGATTCTCGCCGGCCGATAACTCGACCTGCCACCGAGCGGTGCGGTTCTCGACCGCCCGCGATCCCGCGGAGCGGCCGTTGACGAAGAGCTCGACTTCCGGCTGATTCGTGTAGATCCAGATCGGCTGAAGGCCAGCGCCGGCGCGCTCGCTCCACTCGCGCGCGATCGTGAGCACCGGCTTGGCGAGCAGAGCGGCCTGATAGTAGAACGCCATGTCCTTCGGCTTGCGATCGTAGAAGTAGAGTCCCTTGGAGTTGATCGAGTATTTCGTATCCTCCCGGCTCGCCGATCCGAAATCGAACTGGTTCCACACAGCCGTGCCGAGCACGAACGGCCTGCGCTCGAGTTGTGGGAACGAAGCGCGGTGAAACTCCTGGCCATACTCCGAGGTGAAGTCGAACCTCTTCGGCTGCATCGAGTGGACGCGCTCGTCGGTGCCGGCGCCGTACTCGCTGACGATGAGAGGGCGGGCGGGTCGCTGCCGATGAATGCGATCGAGAAATTCGCCGAGCGCCGCGAAGTTCTCGTAGTACCAGCCGAAGTAGAGGTTCATGCCGAGGATCTCGGGGATGTCGGCGAGGCCTTTGTCGTCGTTGAGCTCGTCGCGCGATAGCGCCATCACCGTCCGTCGCGTCGAATCCTCGGCGTGCGCGCGTTTGTCGAGGCGTCGCGCAAGTTCGAGCACGGTCTCGTAGTAACGCTCCGGCAGCGGATCGGGCTTGCGAAGCAGAACCTCGTTCATGTAGCCCCAGAACAGAATGGATGGATGGTTGTAGTGCTGCCGGATCATCTCGACGAGCATGCGTTCGCTGTTCTCGGCGAAGGCAGCAGACGTATTGATGAGATTGACGATCGGAATCTCTTCCCAGATGACGAGACCAGCGCGGTCGGCTTCATCGAGCACGGCCGGATCCTGCGGGTAGTGCGCGAGCCGCAGAAAGTTGAAGCCGGTCTCTTTGATCAAATGGACGTCGCGGCGATGAAGATCGTCAGGGAGAGCGTTGCCGAGGCCGGCGTAGTCCTGATGACGATTCGTCCCGAACAACTTCAACGGTTGTCCGTTCAGCGTGAGGCCGTTCCGCGCGTCGACGCTGAACCAGCGAAACCCGAGAGGATTCTGGACCTCATCGACGAGCTCTCTGCCGTCGTAGACCTCCGTTCGGACGCGATACAGATATGGCGTCGCCGGCGACCAGAGACGGGGATGCTCGATCGGCGGACTTCTCTGAGCGAACGACGATGAAGCGCCGGCGCGCAATCGGACGCCCGACGCAATCGAAGTAACGACTGCGCCGGTTGCATCCGTAACGCGATTGACGACGCGCAGACTGGCGTCGTGATCGCTCTGATTCACGACCGTCCCGGAGATGCGGACGACACCTGCCTGAGTGCTGAGGAACACACCCGACGATGCGTGATCGGCGACGGCGACGTGGATTGGAGAGGTGGCCAACAACCAGACATCGCGATAGATGCCGCCATAGAACGTGAAGTCGGCATTGAGAGGCGGGATGTCGGGATTGTGCGAGTTGTCGACGCGCACCGCGACGACGTTTTGCCGATCGAATGTCACGAGATCGGTGATCTCGAAGACAAACGCCGTGTAGCCGCCGATGTGTTGCCCCGCGTGCCGGCCGTTGACGAAGACATCGGCGACCTGGTTGGCTCCTTCGAAGTAAAGAAAGAGTCGCTTGCCGCGAAGAGCGGAGTCCAACACCAGCCGCTTGCGATACCAACCGATGCCGCGGCGATACGTCGCGGTCTTGTCGAACGCATCGATGGCGTTCCACGTGTGCGGCAAGTTGACGGACTGCCAGGCGCTGTCATCGAAGCCGGCCGCCGCCGCTTCGTCGATGGATCCGGGCGCGTAACGCCATTGCTCGTTGATCGTGTACCGTACGCGTGGAGCCGGCACGGCGCCCGCGAGAGTCGTGCAGACGGTCATGAGCCCAAACAAAGTGAGGAACCGCATCAATCGCAGAAAGTTCGTCAAGCTGACAGCGGCGCTGACTTCAGCGTTCCTCTTCCCGCAGCGGGTTGCGGCTCAGCAGAAGACGTTGAAAATCGTGCAATGGAGCCATTTCGTTCCCGGCTACGACAAGTGGTTCGACGGAACCTTCACGAAGGAGTGGGGACGCAAACACAACACCAATGTGATCGTCGACCACATCGCTACCAGTGAGATCAACGCTCGGGCGGCAGCCGAGGTGGCAGCGAGAAAGGGACACGATCTGTTCATGTTTATCTCTCCTCCAGCGGCGTACGAGAAACACGTGATCGACCACAGCGAAATCTATCAGGAGGTTGAGCGCAGGCACGGAAAAAAGATCGCTCTCGCCGAGAGATCAACATACAACCCGAAAACGAAAAAACATTTCGCTTTCTCGGATTCTTACGTTCCCGATCCTGGCAACTACCGTAAGGATCTGTGGTCGCAGGCCGGCTTCCCGAACGGTCCCGATACGTACAACGACCTTCTCACCGGCGGCAGGCGGATCAAAGAGAAATTCGGCAACCCAGTTGGCCTCGGCCTCTCGCAGGAGGTCGATACCAGCATGGCCGTGCGTGCCGTTCTGTGGTCCTTCGGCGGCGCCGAGCAGGATGAGGCGGGGAACGTCACGCTCCATTCAAAAAACACCATCGAGGCGGTGAAGTATGTGCGCGCACTGTACAAGCAGTGCGAGACGCCGGAAGTCTTCTCATGGGATGTGTCCTCGAACAATCGCGGGATCCTTTCGGGCAAGCTTTCCTTCGTGCAGAACGCCATCTCCGTGACTCGTTCCGCTGAGAAGGACAATCCCGAGATGTCGAGGCAGATTCAGTTGACGCCCGCGCTCAAGGGACCGGTACGCCGCATCGCCGCCGAGCACGTGATGGATTGCTATGTGGTGTGGAATTTCGCGGAGAACAAGGAGGGAGCGAAGCAGTTCCTCGTCGATCTGATCGACAACTTCTCGAGGGCGTTCAACGCCAGCGAGTTTTACAACTTCCCGTGCTTTCCTGCGACGGTTCCCGATCTCGACAAGCGGTTGGCCGACGATCCGAAGGCGAGACCGCGGGACAAATACAAAGTGCTGAGCGGCGTTCTCAACTGGACGACGAACATCGGTTACCCCGGTTACGCGACAGCCGCCATCGACGAAGCGTACAACACGTTCGTCTTACCGACCATGTTCGCTAAAGCAGCGCGCGATGAGATGACGCCTGAGGCGGCCGTTCGAGCGGCGGACCGGGAACTCAAGCGGATTTTCGAGAAGTGGAAGTAGAAAACACTTTGTTACGACGAGCAGCGCGAGCTCTCGTCGTAGTCGAAAAAGAAGGCTCGAGGCCCGCCCGCGGCAGCGGGAATCGTGATCACGTCGCCGCAGGTCAATTCCCCGGTCACGTGATCGCGCATCGTTTTTCGCTGAATGTTCCTGATCGTGATTTCTTCGTTCGCGGCGGTGACCGCGATCAGCCCATGCTCGAAGAAGCGATACGCTGTCTTTCCATCCGCTCCATCGAAACGCAGTGAGACCGGCTTTCCCGGATTGCGAAAATAGATCGGATCGATTTCTTCGGCGGTCGCAGGCGCGACGACGTACCCATCACCGCCGAAAAGCTGCGCGGCGGCCACCACCAGCCTGATCGTCTCGGGGCTCGAGCCGTCGGCATAGTTGAGATGGCCGAAGCGAACGTGCGGATATCGGGCCGCGATCGGTTCGATCTCTGTTCGCATCACAAAGTGACTGCTGCTCCACGGGTCGGCGGGATCGTTCCACGGCCGTAGCTGATGCAACCCGTTGCTCGGCCCCGTGATGACGCTCTCGGTCAGGTCCCAGTCGACGTATGGAAGGTAGTACGCCGCTTTTCGATATCCCTGATTCGTGAAGAGAACGGCGTTCGGAAGTCTTTTGCGAAGCTGGACGAGAAATCGCGAAAAGGCTGCGTCGTACGGAGTCTCGGGATGCCGTCGCTCGTATTCTTTCCTGGCCTCCGGGTGAACGCTGTCGACAGTCGTCGTGTCGAAAAAGACGCCGTCGTAACCGGCTTCCTCGATGCGGCGAGCGATGTCGCGGGCCCGACCAAACTCATGCTCCGGCGACGCGGGATCGAAATACCAGGCGGCGGATGTCGTCGATCCGGTTGCACCAGTCAGCGGCACTTCATTCAGGAGATCCGCCTGGCGATGAGACCGGAGAGACCGCTGCCACTTCGTCGCGCGCGACTCGTAGAAGGCCACCGACCACTCGTAAAAAAGAAGTTTCGTCCCGGCGGCGTGGAGCCGGTTGACCTGATCGCGCGGAAGCGGATCGTGGGTGATGAGGAGATCGAATTGCGAGTACCACGCGAGAGCCTCCTCGCTGAGGCTCGACTCGTAGTGAAAGGCGAATGGAGCGCGGCTGGGTCCATAGTAAAACACGAAGGGACCGCGGCGTCTCGGGAGACCTTCAGCGAGACCGCCGACGAAGATCAAAGCCATCACGGACAACAAGACGATTCTCGAGCGGGAGCTGACGAAAGCTCCATGGGCGAAACCCGCATGAAGGCGGCCGCGCAGAATTGACTCCGATCGAAATTGGACGTGGGCCGCAGAAACCTGCGATCTATGACTGCTCTTGTATCAGATGACTACTGCGGAAGTCGAGCCGTTTCTATTCCGCGCAGGCGACTTGCATCGACTAAGGCGTGTTCGGAGCGCGGTTGACGCTGTTCAAGCTCTTCGGTTTCGCGGTCCGCGCCGACATGAGCTGGTTCATCGTCGTCGTCCTGGTCATCACATCGCTCTCGACGGAGGCTTTCCCACGCTTGTACGCCGGGCTCACACCCATTGTGTACTGGCTGATGGGGATCGTCGGGGCGATCATCCTGTTTCTCTCGATCGTCACGCACGAATTTGCGCACGCACTCATCGCGCGCCGTTACGGAATCCCGATGCGTGGCATCACGCTATTCGTCTTCGGCGGCGTCGCGGAAATGGACGATGAGCCGCCGAGCGCGAAGGCCGAGCTGCTGATGTCGCTGGCCGGCCCGGCCACGAGCCTGCTCCTCGGAGCTGTCTTCTTGGCCGGGTATGCAGCAGCCGTATTCATGAACGCACCGTTGTCGGTGGCGGGAGTCGTCGGATTCATCGGCAGCACGAACGTCATGCTCGCGCTCTTCAATCTGATCCCGGCGTTTCCACTCGACGGCGGACGAGTTTTGCGATCACTTCTGTGGATGCGCAGCGGCAATGTGCGCAGAGCAACGCGACGCGCATCGCAGACGGGCTCTGCTCTCGGCCTGATCCTGGTCTTCGGCGGAATCGTGCAGGCATTCACAGGCAATTTCATCGGCGGTCTCTGGTGGTTCCTGATCGGCATGTTCATCCGAAACGCAGCGCTCATGTCGTACCAGCAGGTCGTGCTGCGGGAAGCACTGCAAGGCGAGCCGGTCCGGCGATTCATGAGCCCGACCCGGTGACCGTCCCTCGAGCGCTGTCGGTCGAAGAGCTGGTGACGGACTACGTCTATCGCTATCACCACAAGCTCTATCCGGTCGTCGATGACGGTCGGATGGTCGGATGTGTGACCACTCGCAACATCCGCGATGTGCCGCGCGATGAGTGGAATCGGACGACCGTCGGCGCGATCGCCTCGGCGTGCTCGGAAGCAAATACCATCAGCCCCGACAGCGATGTCCTCGAGGCGCTCCGGCGGATGAATCAGAACCGCTCGTCACGATTGATCGTCGTCTCCGGCGAGCGGCCTGTGGGAATCCTCTCACTTCAGGATCTCCTTCGCTTCCTCTCCGTCAAGATCGAGCTGGAAGAGGCTCGCTGATACGGCTCTCCCTCAGGACCCTTCACCGACAGCGATTCACACGACGGCATCTCGACCAATTGCCCGAACTGATACGTGTCGAAATTCTCCGCGGCCCACAGATCTGCATAGATCGCTCGGTCGGGGTGCCGAATGACAACATAGCCGTGCGGTGAGTTGTAGCAACGGCCCGTCTCATACACGACTTCGCTCTCGCGGAAACGCCCGCTCGCCAGAAGAAGTCTCCGATAGAGCTGCGCCTGCAGGTGCGACGGAACATAACCGCGCGACTTCCAGAAATACGAAGCGCTCTTGATCAGAAAGATCTTCTGCGGCTCGAGAAGATACTCGCGAGTCGGACTCGTGAAACGACGCGTCAGCATGTGAAACAGCTCCCGTGCGTACTCGTACCGATCACGATGCGCTTCGCTGATCTCGCGATTCACGGCCAACACCTCGGCAGGCAGATTGCCACGGAGCGGAATCCGGTAGAGGGCCATCATGAGTCCGAGAAAGAGAGCGGCGTAGATCGGGCTGTCAAAACTGATCAGCCGGCGACGCCACAACAGAAGGAGGAGACCGGCGAAGAAGGTGCCGGTCACCGACAGAATGCGCTGAGCCGGTGTCTTCCGATTGAAGGGAACAAACGCGAAGAAGGCGAAAAGACACCAGAAGAGAGGAAGCAGGAAGAATCCGGTCAGGATCCTCTGCAATCGCCCTGGGCGCACGGGCTTCGGCATGTCAACCTCAACTGCAATCGACGTTCCGCGCGCACTGCTGTTGCACGTGAGACCGATGGGTCATGCTGCAGCGCACAATCGACATACTCGAAGCCACTGCGATCGCCGCTCTCGTCGTCGTCTGCATCGCCTGCTTCAATCGTCCGCGACAATCGGCAGAGGTCAGCACGATCCTCATGCTCACAGGCGATGTGATGCTCGGGAGAGGTATCGATCAGATCCTCCGCCATTCCGTCGATCCCGTGATCTATGAGAGCTACATGCGTTCAGCGACCGGCTATGTCCGAATCGCCGAAGAAAAAAGCGGGCCCATTCCTCGAAAGGTGCCGCCCGACTATGTCTGGGGTGATGCGTTGGCCATGCTGCGTCGCGTCAACCCGCGCGTTCGCATCATCAATCTGGAGACGGCCGTCACAACGTCGGATGAGCCATGGCCGGGAAAAGGGATTCAATATCGGATGCATCCTGCGAACGTCGATGTCCTCACCGCCGCCAGGATCGACTGCGCCGTGCTCGCGAACAATCACGTCCTCGATTGGGGGAGGGACGGACTTCGCGAGACGATCGAGAGCCTTCGGAAGGCGCGGGTCAAAATCGCGGGAGCGGGCGCGGATTTCGCGCAGGCATCTGCGCCGGTGATCTTCGAGGTGCCGGACGGTCGTGTACTGGTTTTCGCCATGGCTCATGAAAGCAGCGGCGTTCCGCCAGCATGGGGGGCGCTGCCGGCGCGCTCGGGTGTCCATCTCCTTCCGGACCTTTCGCGCCAGTCGGCGCTGCGTGTCGCGCAGCAGATCAAGAACGAGCCGCGCAAAGCGGGCGATCGCGTCGTGGTGTCGATTCACTGGGGAGGGAACTGGGGTTATGAGATTCCCGCCGAGCAGGAGCGCTTCGCGAAGGTGCTCATCGATGAGGGAGGAGTCGATGTCGTCCACGGACATTCCTCGCATCATCCCAGGCGAATCGAGGTGTACCGCGGACGCCTCATCCTTTATGGTGCTGGAGATCTCATCAATGATTACGAAGGAATCGGCGGATACGAGGAGTTCCGCACAGAGCTCTCGCTGATCTATCTGCCGGCACTGTCGAATTCGGGCGCCTTCGAGTCGATGTTTCTGGTGCCGATGCGACTGGAGCGCTTTCGTTTGAATCGCGCTAAACCAGAAGAGACCGAATGGCTGCGCCGTCTGCTCGAGCGAGAGTCGCGCGGCGTGCAATTCGAAGTGACCGATGACGGTCTCATCGCCGCCCGCCCGAAGCCGTAAAAGAGTGTTCCGGCGCTCGAGGCAGGATCACGATTTGCACGCCGAGGATCGATGAAAGCCAAGGAGGAGCGTATGTCGAAGACTCGCGACATCATGACGAGTGACCCTGTCTTTGTCGGCCCTGAGGATTCCGCGCAGTCCGCAGCGCAGCTCATGAAGACGAATCATGTCGGCCCGATCCCAGTGGTCGATCGAGAGAAAAAGCTCGTCGGCATCGTCACCGATCGAGATCTCGCACTCAAGGTCGTGGCGGAGGGTCGTGCGCCGGCGGAGACGAAAGTCGCCGACGTGATGAGCCGTGATCCGTACACCTGCGGCCCGAACGACGACGTGGAGCAGGCATACCAGACGATGGAAGAGCACCAGATCCGGCGCGTCCCGATCGTCGATGAAGAGCGTCGTCTGATCGGCATCGTCGCTCAAGCGGACATCGCTACACGAGCGCATCAGGAGGATCGTTTGGCGAAGACGGTCGAAGGGATCTCGAAGCCGAGCGAGGCGGAATCGAGGTAAACGTTAAAGGAAAATGGCTCCGGGAGCCGTTGTCCCCCGGAGCCGTTCTCGACGCGTTGACATCCACAACGGGGCATCCGCGCCAATGTTGCCTCAGTGACTCATCGCATCACCGCGACCGATTTCAGCACGTTAACATCTGCGATAGCGCATTCGTACTGGAACCGTTTTGCCTCGATGACCTATCGCATCATTCTCGGCAGCCTCAACACGTTGACATCTGCGATGAAGCGTTCGTGTTGAGACGAACGTCAAGATAGGTTCATCGATGCCGCAAAGCAATGATTTTCGCTGTTACATTTTTCGCGGTTTTCCACATGCTTCCACAACGCCATGCACACGAGTCTGAGCAACATTCGCGAACATGAGATGCAGCCACGAGAATCGGCGCGTCGAAGTTGTGGACTGTTTTACGCATGAGGCTACT
>DASYUK010000119.1:0-19658 GCA_036001325.1 Thermoanaerobaculia bacterium | reverse complement strand
GGATGGCGGATTTCCGAATCTGAAGAAATCCGCCAGCCGGTCAATCCATCAATCCCCATCCGGTCATCCGAGCAGACAGTTGGTCACGTTTTCTTAATAACAGTTTGAACAGCAGGAGATTCCATGAGTAAAGAGGAATCGGGAACCCCGGCGCCGCCGCCAAAACCCCCGACGGCGCCCCCACCCGCAGCAGCGAAGCCTCCGGCCGCTGCCGCCAAGCCCCCAGCCCCAGCGGCAAAGCCCGGAGGGCCCGCCGCAAAGAAGGTCTCACGTCGCTCTTTTTTTTCCTGGATGACGCTCGCGTGGACGGCGTTCACCGCCTCGATGCTTGCCACTCTTACCGCGACTGGCCGCTTCATGTTTCCAAACGTTCTATTCGAACCGCCTCCCACTTTCAAAGCCGGCTTCCCGTCCGAGATTCAGATGCGGCAGGTCGACGAACGGTTCAAACAGCGTTTTGCCGTTTGGCTCGTTCATGACGTCGATCCCGATACGGGCGCGACCGGAATCTTTGCTTTATCTACGGTCTGTACGCATCTCGGTTGCACGCCAAACTGGCTCGAAGCGGAACAAAAGTTCAAGTGTCCCTGCCACGGCAGCGGTTACTACAAGAGCGGCATCAACTTTGAAGGACCCACGCCACGACCACTGGAGCGCTTCGCCATCGAGCTCGCCGACGACGGACAAATTCGCGTCGACAAGAGCCGCAAGTTCCAATGGGAAAAAGGCGAATGGAAAAACCCGGCTTCTTTCTTGAAGGTTTAATACATGGCAAATCTGCTCGAGAAGCTAAAGAACGCGCCCGCGGACGTCGGGCAATACATTCAGGAGACGCAGCTCTATCGGTCCGTCTTCCGCGTTGGCGTTCCCGATTCGGATCGCAAACGCATGCTCGTGATGTTGGGCAGCGTCTTTCTTCACCTCCATCCGGTGAAGGTTCGAAAATCCGGAATCCGTATGCGCTACACGTGGTGCATGGGCGGAATCACTTTCTTTCTCTTTCTTGTGCTGACATTCACGGGCCTGCTGTTGATGTTCTATTACCGCCCGACTCTCGAGTACGCGTACGTCGACATTCGCGACCTGCGCGAGCAGGTTCCGCTGGGAATCATGCGCGAAATACATCGATGGGGAGCGCACGCCATGGTCATCTCCGTCTGGCTGCACATGTACCGCGTGTTCATGACCGGTTCGTACAAGCCGCCGCGCGAGTTCAACTGGAACGTCGGCGTGATTCTGCTGGTGCTCACGCTGCTCCTCTCGTTTACCGGATATCTGCTGCCGTGGGATCAGCTTGCGATCTGGGCCATCACGGTCGGATCGAGCATGGCTCGCGCCTCTCCGGGTGCCGGCAACGAAGGACCGATGTCGTCGCTGATCAAGCTGGGAGACATCCCGCTGATCCATGCCGGCGATGACGCGCGATTCGCGCTCATCGGCGGAAGATCGATCGGCGCAGCGACGCTGCTGCGCTTCTACGTACTGCACTGCGTGGTGATTCCGCTGGCGGCGGGATTCCTCATGGCCATTCACTTCTGGCGCGTGAGGAAAGATGGAGGGATCTCGGGACCACTATGACGTTCCTCAAGGACTTCATCAATGTCCTCTCCGCGGCGTCGGTCTCCTTTCTCCTTCTGTCTTCAGTCTTCGGCTTCATCATCTACTTCAATCTGATGGACGGGCGGATCCGGTCGAAAGCCGGATCCGCATTCATCGGCTTCGGCATCGCATTGATCATCGTCGGAATCTTCATCCGCCCACTGCTTTACCTCGCGGTCGCCTACTTCATCCTGATGTTCGTGCTGGCGAACCTCGGCGGCCGCCTATGGGACCGCAAAGTCGGATTCTGGTTGCTGATGGCGGGGTTGGCCGGCTTCTTCGTCTCGATGATCGATCCCAATTTCTATCTGATCGCGGCGAAACCCGACAACGTGCCGATCGGCGCGATGATCTTCCTGCTGGCGATCTTCACCTGGATCTCGCTGCGAAAGGGGTATCTCAACGACAAGCAGATCGCCGCGGGCGGAATCCCATGGGAGAAGACCGAGTCGAACGAGAAGCTCTTCGTCTGGCCCGATCTCGTCTACACCGAGATGATGTGCATGATCTTCCTGACGGTCATCATGATCGTCTGGTCGGTCGCGTTGCGCGCGCCGCTGGAAGAGGCGGCGAATCCGACCTCATCGCCCAATCCCGCCAAAGCGCCGTGGTACTTCCTCGGACTGCAGGAGATGCTCGTCTACTTCGATCCGTGGCTCGCCGGTGTCGTTCTGCCGACACTGATCATCGTCGGCCTGATGGCGATCCCGTACATCGACACGAATCCGAAGGGCGCCGGCTACTTCACATTCATCGAGCGCAAATGGGAGCTGGGGATCTTTCTCTACGGCTTCCTCGTGCTCTGGTCGTTCCTGATCATCACTGGTACGTTTTTGCGCGGCCCGAACTGGAACTTCTTCGGCCCCTACGAATATTGGGATCCGAACAAGCTCGTTCCGCTCGTCAACGTCGATCTGTCCGAGCTCGTGTGGGTGAAGTTCTTCTCGATGCCGCTGCCCAAGCTGTGGGTCATCCGCGAGCTGCCCGGCATGCTGCTCGTCCTCGGGTATCTCAGCCTGCCGCCGCTTCTGGCGCACGGCCCGTTCCGCCGCTTCTATCTGAAGATGGGGGCGCCGCGCTACTACGTCGGGACGTTTCTCTTCCTGATCATGCTCGCGCTACCGATCAAGATGGTTTTGCGCTGGCTGTTCAATTTGAAGTACATCCTGCATATTCAGGAGATCTTTTTCAACATATGAAGATGGATCATGGTTGCGGCCGGGTTACGGCGGGGTTGCGCGGTTACGCGGTGCAGCACTTCGTAACCTCGCAACCCCGCCGTAACCCCGCCGGAACCCGTTTATGAAACCGCAAGAGCCCATTCCCCACAACTACGCGATGTCGCGGCTCAACGCGATCTTCGCGTTTTCGGCGATTCTGCTCCTGCTGACGACCGGCCTCACTGTCTTCTACGACTATGTGCGCGGATGGAAATGGTTTCAGATCGAGTTCATGCGCCTGCAGGCCGATCGCATCCAGCAGGAGCTCAATGCGGCGAACGACGTGGCGACGCGGCAGAAGCTTGCCGACCTGGACCGGCGCATGCGCGCGGCGCAGATCGACATCGCCGGCCATCGTGATGAGTACGTCGCGGCGCAGAAAGATCTCGATGAGTGGGAAGGGAAGCACTACGCGGCCGATCAGGACTATCGCTTCGCCAAAGCGAATATCGATGCTCAGCGCTACATCACAGAGACATCGATCGTCGAGAAGCGTGCGGACGCGAAACAACAGATCGCCGAATACGCCCGCCAGCAGAAGCATCTCGATGAGCTGAATCTCCGTCTGCAGCAGGCGGCGCGCGATCGCGATGCCGCCAAAGCGCGTCTCGACGTCTTTCTGCGCCGCGTCACCGACGTCGAGAATCAGAAGAAAGAGATGACGGCGACGACCGACCTGCTGAACAAGCAGCTCGTCAATGTCACGCCCAATCAGCGCACGTTGATCCTCAATGCGCCGATGCTCGACTTCATCAATCCGACGTTCAAGATCGATCAGGTCGTCTTGGGCGATCTCTTCATCGACATGAATTACATGTTGGTGCCGCGCGTCGATCGCTGCCAGACCTGCCATCGCGCGATCGATCGTCCCGGCTTCGAGTCGAAGAAAGAGGCGGCGCGCCTCGAGGCCGAGCTGCGGCAGAAACTCGACAAGAGTCAGATTCCTCAGGCGAAACGCGAAGAGACCGAGCAGCGCGTCGCGCAACTGCAGCGCATCCAGAATGCGCCGCAGGACATCCTCAACCCGTTCCGCACGCATCCGAAACTCGACCTCTTCGTCGGATCGGCGTCACCGCATCCGCTGCTTGACTATGGATGCACGGTCTGCCATCGCGGTCAGGATCGCGCGACGGAGTTCGGCCGCGCCGGTCACACACCGGCGAGCCGGAAGATGGAGCGGCGATGGGAGGCGGCGGCGCTGCCGCTCTTCCCCGGGCCGTGGGATTACAAGAAACGCAACTGGGGCTACGTCGAGAATCCATTTCTCGAGACGCCGATGTATCCGCGGCAGCATTACGAAGCGGGATGTCTGAAGTGCCATTCATCGCAGATGCAGGTCGACAATGGAGATCACATCACCAAAGCGGAGCACATGGTCGAGCTGTACGGCTGCCACGCCTGCCACAAGATCGCCACGTGGCGTTTCGCCGATCTGCAGAAGCCGGGACCGACGCTGAACTCTGTCGCCGAAAAAATTACGCCGGAGTGGGCGTTCCGATGGATCGCCAACCCGCGCGGCTTCAAGTCGACGACGCGCATGCCGGCGTTCTTCTATCAACGCAACATGATCGGGCCGTCCGTTCCCGCCGACGAGCGCGCGCAGAACATCAAGTATCAGGACGCCGAAATTCACGCGCTCGTCACCTACCTCTTCTCTCATTCGACGAATCGCCGGTGGCTGGGACCGAACACCGGCAACGCCGCGCACGGCAAAGAGCTCGTCGAAAACGTCGGCTGCCTGGCGTGTCATCTCAACAGTGAATACTTCACGGATGAGAGCGGGAAGACACGCGTCGCGCATCGCGATGACTTTCCGCTCGAGCGCAATTTCGGATTCAACCTCGCCAACGTCGGAACGAAGACTTACCCGGGCTGGATCTACAACTGGGTGAAAAACCCGCACAACTACGATCCGAATGCGCCGATGCCATCGCTGCGTCTCACGGACGCGGAGGCGGCCGACGTGACGGCGTATCTCATGACGCTGCAGAAGCCGCAGTTCATGAGGACGCCGATCCGCCCGCCCGATCCGAGGGCGGTGCACGATCTTTCGAAGTCATATCTCATCAACACGCTCACCGATCGCGACGCCGAAGCGAAGCTGAAGGCGATGCCGCTCGAGGAGCAGCTCAATTACCTCGGCCAGCGCTCTATCGAGAAATACGGCTGTTACTCGTGTCATGAGATCAAAGGCTTCGATGGACTCAAGCCGATCGGAACCGAGCTGACGACCGAAGGATCGAAGACGCTGCACCTCTTCGATTTCGGTTTCATCCACGAATACAAGAACGAAGAAGACGGCAAGGAAGAGCGCGTGATCCACACCGTTGCGTCGTGGATCTACAACAAGGTGCGCAACCCGCGCGTCTACGACGACGAGCGCACAAAGACCTACAACGACAAGTTGAAGATGCCGAACTTCGGCCTCACGCCGAACGAAGCCAACCTCGTCACTTCTGTGGTCCTCGGCATGACGAAAGAGAAGGTCGCTGCGAATCGCCTCGCTGCGGCCGACGCGCGCAGCCGCCTGATGGAAGAGGGGCGCAAGCTCGTGTCGCAACGCAACTGCCGCGCGTGTCACGTCGTCGACGGCACCGGCCGCGCCATCGCCGCGCTGATCAACGATGCGAACTTCCTCCCGCCCGATCTCTCGCCGCAGGGCGGTCGCGCGCAGTCGCCATGGCTCTTCAACTTCCTCAAGGATCCGACGGTGATGAAGATCCGTCCGTGGGTGTCGGTGCGCATGCCGACGTTTCAGTTCACGGACGATGAAGCCAACCGCCTCGTTCTGATGTTCTCCGCCGAAGGAAAAGTGCCGGCGTTCGACACGATGCAGCACTTCGCTCCGCCGCCGGCGAACGTCGCGATCGGGCGCGAGATCTACTCGATGCTGCGTTGCGCGCAGTGCCACTCGACCGCGCCCGTCGGCGATCCCGCGAATCCTCCGATCCCGAACACCGCCGACAGCACCTCGCTTGCGCCAAATCTGACGCTGGCAAAGGTCCGCCTGCGCCACGATTGGATCGCCGACTGGATTCGCCGTCCTGATGAGATGATTCCCGGCACGCGGATGCCGACGAACTTCCCACGCGATGCCGCCACAGGCATATTCCAGTCGCCGCTGGCGATGGCCATCGACACGCCGCAGTTCGCGCAGTACAAGACGACGTTGATGAAGTACTTCAACAATGAGGATGATCTGCGGCGGACGATGAAGGATGCGGTCGCGCTGACCGATTACCTGCGCGATTACATCTGGAGCATCGGTATCCCCGGCATGCGCGCGCCACAACCGCTCAACGCGCCGCCGCTGATGACGGTGCCGCAGCAACCGAGCACACCGCCGCCCACGCCCGTGCAGACGGGAAATCTCAGGTCCTTCTCCCCACGGGAGAAGGTGGCCGGAGGCCGGATGAGGGGCGCGCCACTCGCGACGGCGCGCCCCTCACCCGGCGCTTCGCGCCACCCTCTCCCGGTGGGAGAGGGCACAGCACGAACGGAGAACGAATGAAGAAGTTCCTAACACTGCTCTACGCAACATCCCTCCTCCTCGCCATCGCCTGCGGCGGCGGGAAAGAGACCACCTCGAAAGAAGAGGAAGGAGAAGACGATCAGGCTGCGCAGGCGACCGCGACCGCCGCGACATCGACCGGCGGTACGACTGCGGCGGCGCCGACCGCGGCAGTCGCCGAGGCGGCGACGATCGTGGGAGTCGTCAAGCTCGAAGGCGCCCCGCCGAAGATGCCGGCGATTCAGATGAGCGCCGACCCGTACTGCCAGTCGCAGCATCCGACTCCGGCGACCGATGAAGAAGTCGTCACCGGTCCGGGCGGAGAGCTGGCCAACGTCATCGTCTACGTCAAGAACGCGCCGAGCGCTGCCGCGTCCTCGACGCCGCTGACGCTCGATCAGCATGGCTGTCAATATCACCCGCACGTTTCGGTGATCGAAGTCGGACAGCCGCTGCAGATCAAGAACAGCGACGCCACGCTGCACAACATCCACGCGTTGCCCAACGTGAATTCGCAATTCAACGAAGGGCAGCCGGTGAAGGACATGGTCTCGACGAAGAAGTTCGACAAAGTCGAGATGGTGCCGTTCCGCATCAAGTGCGATGTGCACGGCTGGATGAAAGCGTTCATGGCCGTGCTGCCGCATCCGTATCACAGCGTGTCGGCGATGAACGGCACGTTCTCGATCGGCAATCTGCCGCCCGGCACGTACACGCTGACCGCATGGCACGAGAAGTACGGCACGCAGGAACAGCAGGTCACGGTCGGAGCGAAAGAGTCGAAGCAGGTGACGTTTACGTTCAAAGGATGAGCATCGTGTCATCCTGAGCCGCGAAGACGGCGAAGGATCTCCCGAATCGGGGGATCCCTCGCTGCGCTCGGGATGACACTTGGGAGGAATGGTGGCATCACGTAGACAACTACGAGTAGGAACTCAATGGCTCTACGCGGATGACGCGGAGAAGCTTCTCAAAGAAGCGATCCGCATCCGCGAAGCCGAGGAGCGGCAGCACAAGCTCGGCGCGCATTATCAGTCGTGGATCCGCCGCTACGTCTTCTCCACCGATCACAAGTGGATCGGGATCCAGTACGGCGTAACCGCGCTCTTCTTTCTCCTCTTCGGATTCAGCCTGATGATCCTGATGCGACTGCAGCTCGGCTGGCCCGGTCACGCCTTCAGTCTCATGAAAGTTCTCGGTGCGTCGCGTGCCCCGGGCGGACTCCTGCTGCCGGAGGCGTACAACCAGCTCGGGGCGATGCATGGAACGATCATGGTGTTCCTGGCGATTGTTCCGCTCGCCGTCGGCGCGTTCGGCAACTACGTCGTGCCGCTCCAGATCGGGGCGCCCGACATGGCCTTCCCGAAACTGAATATGGCCAGCTACTGGTGCTACTTCTCCGGCGGTATCGTCATGTTGGCGAGCTTTGCCGCTCCCGGTGGCTCCGCGAACTCCGGCTGGACGTCGTATCCACCGCTCTCCGACATCGCCACGCAAGGTCAGACGTGGTGGCTGCTGGGGATGGTCTTGCTCATCACGTCGTCGCTGCTCGGATCGGTGAATTTCATCGTCACGATCATTCAGCTCCGCGCGAAGGGCCTGACGTGGGATCGCTTGCCGTTCTTCGTGTGGGCGCAGTTCGTCACTTCGTTCCTTCTGTTGCTCGCGTTCCCGCCGCTCGAGGCGGCCGCGGTGCTTCAGCTCATGGATCGCGTCGCAGGCACGAGCTTCTTCCTGCCCAGCGGACTGGTTGTCAGCGGCACGGTGCAGCACAACGCCGGCGGGGGAAATCCACTGCTGTGGCAACACCTCTTCTGGTTCCTCGCGCATCCTGAGGTGTACGTGTTGATTCTGCCGGGGATGGGAATCGTCGGGGAGGTCATCGCGAACAACACGCGCAAGCCGCTTTGGGGTTATCGCTCGCTGGTCGGCTCGGTGATCTTCGTGGGCTTCATGTCCTTCATCGTGTGGGCGCACCACATGTTCATGACCGGCATGGGCACGGCGATCAGCGCATTTTTCCAGACCACGACGATGATCATCTCGATCCCGTCGGTGATCATCCTGAGTGCGCTCTTCATCTCGTTATGGGGCGCGTCGATACGATTCAACACGCCGATGCTCTTTGCGCTGGCGTTCCTGCCGATGTTCGGTATCGGTGGACTGACGGGATTACCGCTCGGACTCGCGGCTGCCGATATTCATCTGCACGACACGTATTACGTGATCGGTCACTTCCACTACGTCGTCGCGCCGGGGACGATCTTCGCGATGTTCGCCGGCATCTACTACTGGTTCCCGAAGATCACGGGCCGCAAGTTGGGCGATACGCTGGGCAAGATTCACTTCTGGGGCTCGTTCGTCTTCATCAACGGCATCTTCATGCCGATGTTTTATCAAGGGCTCGCGGGTGTCTCACGCAGGCTGTGGGACGGCGGCATTCAGTATCAGCACGCCAAGGCGGCGGCCGAATCGACGAATCCGTTCATGTCGATTTGCGCGTTGGGGCTGCTCGCCTTTCAATTGCCGTTCATGCTGAATTTCTTCAAGAGTATCCGGTGGGGCGAGCGCGTCGATTCCAATCCGTGGCAGGCGACGACGCTGGAGTGGGCAGCGACGACATCGCCGCCGCTCGGTCACGGCAACTTCGAGGTGGTGCCTGTCGTGTATCGCGGACCGTACGAGTACAGCGCGCCCGGTGCGGAAGACGGCTTCTTACCGCAGAATGCTCCATTGACGGCGGCCGTTGCGGCGCCGGTCGCTCAGCAGGCGCCGGTGCCGGCGTAGGGGAGGAGAGATGGACGCACACGCACACACCGCGCACCACGCCGAATTCGAGATCCCCTACACCGTTCATCCGCGCCCCGACACAGGGCTGTACAACGGCAAGCTCGGAATCTGGCTTTTCCTCGCGTCGGAGGTGATGCTCTTCGGCGCGCTTTTCTCATCATTGATTCTGATCCGCAGCAGCGCGCCCTCGTGGCCGCGCGGTTGGGAAGAGTTGAACGTTCCGCTGGCGACCGTCAATACGTTCGTGCTGATCGCATCGAGCGTGACCGTCGTCCTCGCCTGGGCCAACCTCCGCCTCGGCAACTTCAATCTCGGTCGTCTGTTCATCGCGCTGACGTTGCTCTGCGGCCTGATTTTCATGGTGATCAAGGCCTTCGAGTACGGCCATAAGTTCGAGCTCCATCACTACCCGTCGACGAGTAATTTCTTCGCGACATACTTCGTCATGACCGGTCTGCACGGCCTGCACGTCGTTGGCGGCATGATCGTCTTCGCGTACTTTCTGACATTCGGCGCAAAGATGTGGAAAACCGAGCGGGAGCGATTCACGAACCGCATCGAGATCGTCGGTCTCTATTGGCACTTCGTCGATCTCGTCTGGATTTTTCTCTTTCCGACGTTATATCTGTTGTAGGAGGAGCGCGTGACCGAGCAGATTGCCGCCGATCCGATCGTTCCCGAAAGGCACGAACACGCGGGTGTGCAGGACCCCGGTACGCATCATTCACCGGAGCACATCAAGAAAGAGATCCGCGTTTATCTCATCGTGTTCGGCGCATTGACCGTGCTGACCGCAGCAACGGTGTTTGCGTGTTTCGGCCTCAAGCTGCCCGTGCATTACGCGATCATGGTGGCGCTTACGATCGCGACGATGAAGGGCTTCCTCGTCGCCGGCTTCTTCATGCACTTGCTGACGGAGAAGAGGCTGATCTACGGCGTTCTCATCCTGACCGTGGTTTTTTTTGCGGCGTTGTTGTGGTTACCAGTGCACGATGTCATCGACAAGTTCTGATCATGTCGCTCAAGGTGTTCCACATCGTTTTCGTGATCGTTTGCATCGGACTATCGCTATGGGTGGGTGTGTGGGGCATTCGCGACTACATGCAGGAGCGGAGTGTCGGCGCGCTCAGCCTCGGCATTCTGTTTCTGCTGAGCGGTCTGGTATTGGTTCTGTATGGCCGGCGGGCGTTCGAGAAGCTGAGAGATCTCCCATGAGACGGTTGTCGGTTGTCGGTTGTCTGTTGTTGATGTACTCGCAATCGGTGCTGGCGTGTCCGGTCTGTTTTGGCGCGCCTGATTCGCCGATGACGAAAGGCACAACAAACGCCGTCTGGTTCATGATCGCGATCATCGGGCTCGTGCAAATCGGATTCGTGGCGCTGTTCATCAGCTTCTGGCGGCGGGCTCGCGCGCTCAAGAAATTCCGCGAGCAATTCCATGTGATCGAGGGAGGAGTGCGGTGACAGAGTTCCTGGCGAAGTACATGCCGATCGACGCCTCGTCGCATGGAGCGGCGCTCGATCGGCTGAATGCTCTTGTTCATTGGGTGATGCTCATCCTGTTCATCTTTTGGGCCGCTTACTTCGTCTATGCGCTCTGGCGGTTCAACGCGAAGCGGAATCCGAGGGCGGATTACGCGGGGATGCAGTCGCATTGGTCGACATACAGCGAAGCGGGGGTGGCGATCATCGAAGTCGTGCTGCTCGTCGCCTTTTCGATTCCGCTCTGGTCGAAGTGGGCGACTCCTCCCGAGTCGACCGCGAATGCGCTCGAGGTCAGGCTCACGGCCGAGCAGTTCGCGTGGAACGTTCAATATCCGGGAAAGGACGGTGTCTTCGGCAAGCGCGATGTAAATCTCGTCACGTCGACGAATCCGATCGGCCTCGATCCGAATGATCCGGCGGGGAAGGACGACATCGTCACGCTCAACCAGCTTCACGTGCAGCTCAATCGTCCTGTCATCGTGCGCATCACGTCGAAGGATGTGATCCACAGCTTCTCGCTGCCGGTGATGCGCGTGAAGCAGGATGCGATTCCGGGAATGGAAGTGCCGATTCACTTCACGCCCATCAAGGCGAATGCCACCGGCAAGTGGGAGATCGCCTGCGCGCAGCTCTGCGGCCTTGGGCACTATCGCATGCGCGGACAACTCTTCGTGCACACGAAAGAAGACTTCGAAGAGTGGGCGAAAAAGACGGCACCAGAGAATCCGGCGACGCCTGCGCCCAATCCCGTTCCGGCTGCCACGCCGGCGCAACCGACTCAACCGGCGAGCTGATGCAATCTATCCGAATGGCCGTACCGATTCTCGATGCGACACCACTGTGGTTGCGGCGCTTCACCAAGATCGTCGCCGCCTCGACGCTCTTCCTGATCTTCGCCGGCGCCATGGTGACATCGACCGGTTCGGGCCTCGCTGTCCCCGATTGGCCGCTTTCGTACGGGATGCTCATGCCGCCGATGGTTGGCGGCATCTTCTACGAGCATGGACATCGGATGGTCGCCGCGACCGTCGGCTTTCTGACGTTGATCCAGGCCATCTCGCTCCAGCGCCGCGAGCCGAAGCGCTTCCTCCGCATTCTCGGATGGTGCGCTCTCGGCGCGGTCATCATGCAAGGACTTCTGGGCGGACTGACCGTACTGCTTCTTCTTCCGAAGTCGATCTCGATCGCGCACGCGGGACTCGCCGAGATCTTCTTCTGCATGAATCTCTCGATCGCATTCTTCGCTTCGAATGCATTCGCGAAGCTGCGTACGTATGACAAAGGCGACGCGCCGGTGACATCGACGACGGCGCTCGTCGCGGTCGTTTATGCGCAGATACTGATCGGTGCGCTCATGCGCCATCTTGGCGCGGGCCTCGCGATTCCCGACGTGTGGGTCATTCCTTCGTTCACGTCGGCAGCGGTGATCGTGAATTTCGCTCATCGCGCCGGCGGCGTTCTCGTCGCCGCGATGATCGTGACGATCGCGATTCGCCTGCGCCGCTTCGAGAACAACCATCCGCTGCGGATCATCGCGAACTTTCTCGTCGTGTTCGTGGCCGCGCAGATCATGCTCGGCGCGTACACCGTGTGGAGCGGCAAGCAGCCGTACATCACGAGCCTTCACGTCATGGCCGGCGCTCTGATCCTCGGAACATCGCTCCTACTCGCGCTGACTGCCCGCACCCTGGCGTGGCGCACACACACGCGCCTGATCGAGGTACCGGCATGAGCGCAATCACAGCCCTCTCCCTCCGGGAGAGGGTGGCCGAAGGCCGGGTGAGGGGCGCAATCCTCGACCACCTCGAGCTCAGCAAGTCCCGCATCGTGCTGATGGTGCTGATGACGACCGCAGCCGGCTACGTCATCGGCGCGCACCCAGTCAACGCGATCATTCTTCTTCACACGCTGATCGGCACCGCGCTCGTCGCCGCCGGCACGAACGCTTTGAATCAATACGTCGAGCGCGATCTCGACGCCATGATGAAACGCACGCACCGGCGTCCGCTTCCGGCGGGACGTATTTCGCCCAACGCAGCGCTCATCTTCTCGATCGCGATCGCGATCATAGGCACGTTGTATCTCGGAATCCTCGTGAACTGGCTCACCGCGTTTCTCGGCGCCTTCACGCTGACGACTTACATCTTCGTCTACACGCCGCTGAAGCGCGTCTCGACGATCTGCACCATCGTCGGCGCCATTCCTGGCGCGATTCCGCCGCTGATGGGCTGGACCGCCGCCACCGGCGCATTGGGCCTCGGCGGCTGGATCGCGTTCGGCATTCTCTTCTTCTGGCAGCTTCCGCACTTCATGGCCATCAGTTGGATGTATCGCGAGGATTACGGCCGCGCCGGTTTCGCGATGCTTTCGGTCATCGACGATGACGGCAAAGCGGTCGCACGACAGGCGATCCTGTACAGCCTCGCACTCGTGACGATCAGCATCGCACCATTCTTCTTCGGCATGGCCGGACTGCTCTATCTCTTCGCTGCCACTCTCGCCGGACTGTGGATTTTCGTTTCGTCTCTGACGTTCCTCGCTGAGCGCGGCCCCGCGCCGGCGCGGTCGCTCTTCATGTCGTCGAACATCTATCTGCTGGCGATGATGCTGCTGTTCGTCTTCACGGTTCGAGGTTGATGCGGCGAATCGTCGTTCTCCTCGTGTTGCTCTCCGGGTGCCGCTATCGCTCCGACCTGCCAAAGCTTTTCCCTGTCCCGAACGCGTCACTCGTGAACGAGAGCGGGCAGCGCGTCAATCTCGCGGCGAACAAGGGCTACGTCACCGTCTACGACTTCATCTATACGAACTGCGCAGGAACGTGCCCGATGATGACCGCGTCGATGCGCCGGCTGACGCCGAAGGTGGCGAAAGACGCGAGCGTTCGATTCATATCGATCAGCGTCGATCCGGCGCGCGATACGCCCCCGGTTTTGCACGACTACGCGAAGCGCGTCCGTAATGACGATCGCTGGAGTTTTCTGACCGGCGATCGCAAGACGATCGTCGACCTCTCGGTCAACGGCTTCAAGCTCGCCGCGGGCGATCCCGGCGCCGGCGGCGATCCGCTTCTGCACAGCTCGAAGTTCGCGATCGCCGACAAGAGCGGAATGATCCGCGAATACTACGGCGGCACGGACGGCGATGCGCCTGAGCACGTCGCGGCAACGGTTCGCGACCTCCTGCGCGAAAACTGACGATCAACGGCAAGCAGAATGCGACGCGCGATGCGCGTGTTACGATTGGCGCGGAGGCCAACACTTGAGTTCGCACCGAAAGAATGTCTCGATTTCTTCCAAACGGAAGCCCGCGCGATCTGGCGCTCGCCCGAAGGCGAAGACTACTCGTGTGATTCTGTTTCCGACCGAGCCGAGCGTGATCGGGCGAAAGAAAATCGAAGCCGCCGTGAAGGCCGTCATCGCTCGCCGATCTTCGTAGTCGATGCCGGCTGGCGAATACGAGCGGAACGTTTTCATCAACTGTCCGTTCGACGCCGCATATGGGCCGATCTTCGAAGCCATCGTTTTCGCGGTTCATCAGGCAGGCTTTCGACCCAAGTGTGCTCGCGAACGATTGGATTCCAGCCAAGTCCGATTGCAAAAGATCCTCGAACTCATTTCGCAATCGCGCTTCTCCATACACGACGTTTCTCGGACAGAGTTGGATGTGGCAAGCACATTGCCGCGATTCAACATGCCGCTGGAGCTCGGGATCGATCTTGGCTGCAAGGCATTCAGCCGAAGACACCAGCACAAGTCGCTTCTGATTTTCGATTCCGAGCAATACCGCTTCCAGAAGTTCATTTCGGACCTGGGCGGTCAAGATATCCACCAACATTCAAATGACCCCAGGATCGCTGTGACGCGTGTTCGCGACTGGTTGAGGACCGAATCCGGTCGCGAAGACATTCTCGGCGGAACGGTGATCTACAATCGGTACCTTACGTTCCGGAGTGAGCTTCCGAGAATCTGCACCGATTTGAAGCTCGACGTGAACGATCTGACGTTCGTCGATCTCTCTTACACCATCGCCACGTGGCTGAAAGAGCAGGGCTGACGAATGTCACTCCTCCAATTCTTTCCTCCCTGGAACGCGTCGCTGAACGCGCTGAGCGGCATCTTTCTGCTGGCCGGCTACATCAACATCAAACGTGGCCGCATCCAGATTCACAAGCGATTCATGCTCGCCGCGTGCATCACGTCGCTCGTGTTTCTCGTGTCGTATGTGACTCATCACTTCCTCCGGCATGGCGTGGTCACGAGATTTCAGGGCACCGGTGCAATTCGCACGCTCTATTTCACGATTTTGAGCACGCACACGTTTCTCGCCGTCGTGATCGTTCCTCTGGCGATCCTCTCGGTGATGAATGGCCTGCGCATGCGGGTTCCCGAACATCGCCGCGTGGCGCGGTGGACGTTCCCGCTCTGGATGTACGTTTCCGTGACCGGCGTACTCGTCTACTTCTTCCTCTATCATTGGTTCCCATCGAGCTGATGGAACGCACGGCCGAACTTCTCGAAGAGCTGCGCCGCTACCATCCGGCGGATGCGCTCGAGGCGCACCATCATCGCGCCATCCTCGATCTTCTCGGAAGCGGAGCCGCGGCGTTCTCGCGTGATCATTTCGTGCCCGGGCACATCACAGCGAGCTGCTTCATCGTCGATCCCGTCTCGCGGCGGGTCCTTCTTCATCATCACCGCCGTCTCGATCGCTGGCTACAGATGGGCGGTCATGTCGAACCGGACGAATCGACGATCGATGCCGCGCTGCGCGAAGGGGTTGAAGAGTCGGGTCTGCACGACCTCGAGCTTCTGCGAAATGATGTAATCGATCTCGACGTACACGACATCCCCGCCGGAAAAGGGGAGCCCGAGCATGCACACTTCGACGTGCGATACGTTGCGCGCACGTCACGCCCTCATACGATCATCGTCGATCGCGCCGAATCGAACGAGTTGTCGTGGGTGGAGCTCGATCGCGCGATCGTCATGATGAACGAGCCAGGGTCGCAACGCGTGATCATGAAGATCAGAAAGTTGACGTAGATGGCCGAGCTGAAGGAAAGCGATCTCGATCCAAACCCCATTGTGCAATTCGAGCGATGGTTCGGCGAAGCGCGCGAGCGCCAGCCGGAGCTGCCCGAATCGATGAGCGTGGCCACGTGCGGTGCCGACGGAGTCGTCTCGGCGCGCGTCTGCCTGCTCAAGGCATTCGATCAGCACGGCTTCGTCTTCTACACGAATTACAACAGCCGCAAGGGCGATCAGATCCGCGAGAACCCGCACGTCGCGCTCTGCTTCTACTGGCCGGTTCTCGATCGTCAGATCCGCATCGAAGGGGCCGCGGTGAAGGTCACGGAAGAACAGTCGGATGCGTACTTCGCCACGCGTCCTCGCGGCAGCCAGCTCGGCGCGTGGGCAGCGGATCAGAGCCGCGTGATCATCGGCGGCCGCGGCGATCTCGAAGCGAAGTTTCACGAGATGGAGACAACCTATCGCGACAAGACCGTGCCGCGCCCGCCGCACTGGGGCGGCTATCGTGTGATTCCGAACCTCATCGAGTTCTGGCAAGGGCGCGCCGACCGTCTGCACGATCGCTTTGCCTACCGGCTGCGAGCGGACGCGAAAGATTGGGTCATCGAGCGGCTGGCGCCGTGAAGAAACGCATCCTCTTCCTCTGTACGGGCAACGCGGCGCGCAGCCAGATGGCCGAGGCGCTGGCGCGGGAGTTTCATGGAGAGGAGATCGAGGTGGTCTCGGCGGGATCACGGCCTGCGGGCTGGGTTCATCCGCTCGCCATTCGCGCGATGGCCGACCTCGGCGTCGACATCCATGACGCGGAATCGAAATCGGCGGAGCAGTTCATCAACGAACCGTTCGATGTCGTCGTCAGCGTCTGCGATTCCGCGGCGAAGGATTGTCCGATGTGGCCGGGGGCGAAGCGCATCGAGCATTGGCCGATCGTCGATCCGTCGTACGGTGCCGATGATCCCGATACACGCTACGATCGCTTCATCGCCACGCGCGATGAGCTGAAGAACCGGATCGATGATCTGGTGAAGACTTTATGAAACGATTTCTCCCGACGCTGCTGCTCGTGTCGTGTGCTCACATGAGTCCTCAGTTCATCGAAGGTCCGCAGGGGAAACTGCGCGTCGATGACGGCGGTTCAGGCAGCGGCGTTCCGGTTTTCTTCGTTCACGGCAACGGCGCGAACCACACGCAGTGGCGCTATCAGCTTGCGCATCTGCGCCCGACGCGTCGCGCGGTCGCATTCGATCTGCGCGGGATGGGTGAATCGGATGTGCCAAAGAACGGCGACTACTCGGTCGATGCGATGAGCGACGATGTTCAGGCGATTGCCGAAGCGCTCCATCTGCGGCGATTTGTCATCGTCGGGCACAGCTACGGCGGCGCCGTCGTGGCGGCGTACATCGCGAAGCATCCTGAGCGCGTCGCTGGAGTCGTCTTCGCCGATGCGGCGGGAAATGTGAAGATCACCGACGAGGCGGCGTCGAGTTTTTTCGCCGCGCTGCGCGCGAATCAAGATAAGGTCGTCCGTCAATGGTTCGGGCCGATTCTTGCCAACGCTTCCGATGCCGTGAAGGAGGAAGTCTTCGCTTCGGTGGCAAAGACTCCGGTCGACGCGCTCGCGTCCGCTCTCAACGGACTTCGTTCATTCGACTCCGTCCGCGCGGTGGAGACGTATCACGGCCCGAAGATCGCCATCGCCGCGGCGGCCAATGAGAATCCGACATCGCTGCACATGCAGTTGCCGTCGCTCCGCGTCGTGAAGATGGAGGGTGTCAGTCACTGGCTGATGCTCGACAAGCCGGACGAGTTCAATCGAATCCTCGACGACTTTCTGCGCGCCGGAGAGCGGCCGTCCCGGCCGCAGTAATCGCGCGTCTCGCGCGATCACTGTTCGTCGCCAGACGAGACGTCCGGCGACTGCGGGCGAGACGCCCGGCTCTCCTCAGAAACGCGACGCTGACGCGGGGACGAGCACGCGCAGCGACGACGGCACCACGCGCACGTCGAGCGTCTCCGGCAGATCGACCGGCTCACCATCGAGATGCGCCGGCCCCGCCGCGTCGCGACGAATTGTGATGCGCTTCCCTTGCGCAACGCGCGCGCGCGATGAACGATGCAGCGTGCCGGTAAAAAGCCGCACGAGCAACGGCAGCGCGGAAAGGAACGACACATCGGCGACCGTCACGACGTCGAGCAGGCCATCCTGCAGCGACGCGATCGGCGCAATGCGCGCATTGTTGCCGTACTGGCTCGAGTTCGCCACGGCGACGACGAACGCGCGCGTTCGCGTCGTCTGACCGTCGATGTCGATCTCGTATTCCTCCTCCTGGTAGCGCGAGAACGCCGCTAATCCTTCCTTCACATACGTGCGCAGACCGCGGGTCGATCGCTGGGCAAATCGATGAGCGATCAGCGCGTCGAAGCCGAGTCCCATCACGCCGACGAACGGCGTGCCGTTCACCGTCGCGGTGTCGATCTTCACGATGCGGCCGTCGCCGCATGCGGCGAGGCTGGCCTGCGCCGTGATCGGCAGACCAACGTGACGCGCGAAGCCGTTGCCTGAGCCCATCGGCACGACGCCGAGGGCCAGCTCGGTGCCGATAAGTCGCTTCGCGACCTCGTGAACCGTGCCGTCGCCGCCGACAGCGAACACCACGTCGTACTGCTCGCGTCTCGCGCGCTCGACGATGTCATCGAGATCTTCCTTGCGATCGCATGGAAACACCTCGAACTCGGTCTTCGCGCCGGAGCAATGATCGCGAATGATGCGCGCGACGTCGATCTGCCGCCGCCCCGACCGCGCGTTCACAGCGAAGAGGCATTTCACTCTTGGCTCCTAGCTCTTAGCTCTTAGCTCTTAGGAGGACGAAGACCGTTCTCCTAACAGCTAACAGCTAACAGCTAAGAGCTTATCCCGTACGCATGATGTCCATCATCACCGGTTTGAACCCGTTGATGATGAACTGAATGCCGATGGCGCCGAGGAGCAGGGCCATGATTTTGGCGAAGACGGCGCGGCCGCGATCGCCGATGACGCGCGACAGCGGAACAGCCGCGAGCAGCACGCCGTATGAGACCGCGCCGACGGCGACGATCGCCACCATCACGGCGAGCTTCTGCTCGACGCCTTTGTAGAGATTGACGAGCACCATCACCGTCGTGATCGCGCCCGGTCCGGAGAGCATCGGAACGGCCAGGGGCACGACAGCGATCGATGATGGGTCCATCTCGGCTTTTACGACGTCATGGTCCTCCATGCGCTTGTTGCCGCCGACATCGAAGGCGCGCCGATCGTCGTCGACGAGTGTGCGCATGGCGTTGGTCAGGAAGATGACGCCACCCATGATCTGGAACGCCGGCACGGTGATGCCGAAAAGTTGGAAGACGTAGTTGCCGGCAAGGAGAAAAATTGTCAAAACCGCAATGCACGAGATGCCCGCGACCAGCGCCACATTCGCCCTCGTCTTCCGCGATTCGCCTTCGGTGAGCGTGACGAATGGAGGGATCACCGCCAGCGGATTGACCATCGTGATCAGAGCGGTGAAAGAGAGAAGGACGACGTCAGACAGCGGCATTGCGCGGCGATTCTACGTCGATGACTTCGTCCGCATCCGCATCGATGTACCACAGCAGACCTGAGCAGGGATGGCCGGTGATCCGTTCGATGGCGCGGCAGTAGCGCGACACCTGATCGCGATCGCGCGCCAGACGATCAGAGTCTTTCGCACCGCTCTTATAGTCGACGACGACTTCGCGCCCGTCTTCGCGAATGAGGCGATCGATGCGCTTCTCGACCATGGCGCCGGTGTCATCGATGAAGCGGACCGGCAGCTCGCGCGCGATCGTCTCGCCGCGGATGATGCGATGAAACGCCGCGGAGCGTCGGAGCGTGCCGAGGCGGCGGATGACGGTGGTCATCGTCCGTTCGTCCGCACAGCATTCAATGGCCACTGCGCGCAGGAGTGCATCGAGATCAGCTCCCTCTCCCTCCGGGAGAGGGTGGCGCGTAGCGCCGGGTGAGGGG
>DASYUK010000118.1:0-35359 GCA_036001325.1 Thermoanaerobaculia bacterium | reverse complement strand
TCGGGATCGAGCCAGATGCGCATGCTGTACTCGCCCGCGCCGAAGACCAGCGCGCTGCCGACTCCGGGGATGCGCGCCAGCTCGTCCTTCACGCGCAAGTGCGCGAAGTTCGAGAGGTAGAGCATGTTGTAACGGTTGTCGGGCGAGAGAAGGTGCACGACCATGATGAAATCGGGCGACGCCTTCTCGGTCGTGACGCCGATGCGCTGCACTTCGCTGGGTAATCGCGGGAGCGCTTGCGAGACGCGGTTCTGCACCTGCACTTGCGCGTTGTCGAGATCGGTACCGACAGCGAACGTGACAGTCAATGTGAGGCGGCCGTCGGAGGTCGACTGCGAGAACATGTAGAGCATGCCCTCGATCCCGTTGAGCTGTTGCTCGAGAGGACCGGCCACGGTCTCGGCGATCACCTTCGGATTCGCGCCGGGATACGCCGCTCTGACGACGACTGTCGGCGGAGCGACGCTCGGGTATTCGCTGACCGGCAGCTTCACGAGCGCGATGCCGCCGGCGATCACAATCAATAAGGAGAGGACGGCGGCAAAGATCGGCCGCGTGATGAAGAATTGAGCGAGTCTCACATCGCCACCTTGACCGGATCGATCTGTGCGCCGGGACGAACGCGCTGCAGGCCGTTGATCACGACGACGTCCGACGGTTTAAGACCGCTGCGCACAACGCGCAGACCGTCGATGAGCGGTCCGAGCTGCACGGTGCGATACTCGATCGTGCCGCCCGCTCCGACGACGTAGACATAGCGCTTGTCGAGATCAGTTCCAACCGCGCGATCCTGAATCAGAAGTGCTCGATACCTTCCGCTGCCCGGCAGACGGAGACGCACGAACGAACCAGGCGTGAGACTCAGATCGCGATTGCGGAAGATCGTGCGGCCGCGGATCGTGCCGGTCGCCGGATTGATCTGGTTGTCGAGGAAGTCGAGTCGGCCTTCATGCGGAAAGTTCTCTTCGCTCGCCAGAGCCATGTGGATCGGCAGTCCGGTCGCACGTGCGCTGGCGCGCTTGCCTTCCCGCGCGAGATCGATGTAGCGAAGGAACGTCTGCTCGTCCGCTTCGAACGATGCGTAGATCGGATCGACCGATACAACCGTCGTCAGCAGCGTCGCTTCGCCCGGTCCGCTGGAGACGAGGTTGCCGACGGTGACGATCGCGCGGCCTACACGACCATCGATCGGCGACGTGACGCGCGTGAACTCGAGGTTGAGCTCCGCCGCGCGGAGCGCCGCTTCCACCGCTGCGACCTGCGCCGCCGATTCTTTCGCAAACGCCATGCGGCGATCGCGTTCCTCCGGTGACATCGCGTCCTCGGAGGCGAGCTGCGTGGCGCGCTCCAGTTCGCTGGTGGCGCGTTGCACGGTGGCGTGCACGCGCATCAACTCCGCACGCAGCCGGTCGACTTCCGCCTGGAACGGTCGCGCATCGATCTCGAAAAGGAGATCGCCCTTCTTCACCATCGCTCCTTCATCGAAGCGGATGGCGGCGACAAATCCCGAGACGCGCGGTCGAATGGCGACCGAGTTCACGGCCTCTAGCCGTCCGGTGAACTCATCCCATTCCGTGACGTCGCGTGAGAGCACTTCGGCGACCGTGATCTTGGGTGGTGGCGGAGCATCGGCCGGCTGCGCGGCCACGCGGGCGCAGGCGGACAGAAGCAGGGCGAATAAAGGAGTGGTGAGAACCATTAATAAGGACTGTCGGCTCGTTTCCATAGGGCAGTAAGTCTGGGCTCCGTCGCCAGGCGCAACAATCGGGCGGTGGTGCCATCCGCAAGCAGCACGAAGGACACATGCCGGTCTGCGACTTTCGGACGATGCCGCTCTACAAGCGGGAGAGGATAATCAGCCCATGACATGCCCAATCATAGAAGGTGGTGGCGTCGCACCGGAGCCGGACGCTCTGGCGACGAACCTCGCGCGCGAGATCGACGCGCGCCGACGCGCCGAGTGCATGGCCCACATCCAGAGTCATGCCGTGCAGCTCGCACTCGATCTCCTCGTTCGTGAACCGGACGCCGAAGGCTTCTTTCGCGTTCTGATGAAGACGCTCCTCGAACAGACGGAGAGTCACGCGTGCGCAGCGTGGCTCCTCGACGAAGACGGACAGCACGCCGACCTCTGGATGACGTACATCGGCGAGCAATTCTTCACGAAGGACAAAGAGGGTTGGGACAGCCTGACATTGCCACGCGTGGACATGGCCGCGTATCTCGTGGCATTCGCGCCGGGTTGGAACGAGACAGTCGAATACACAGGAGACGATCCGCGATTGCCGGAAAGCGTTCGCGCATTCAATCGCACGATCGGGCTGCAGTCCCTCGCCATCGCTCCACTCGCCCTCCCCACCCGCAATCTCGGATGGATCGCGCTATCGACAGGCGATGCTCCAGCGGCGTACGCGCCGTGGCGGCGCGCGACGCTGGAAGCGATCGCGCGGCAGGTGACGCTCGCGCTTCATCACAGCCGGGTTGCCGAACAGAGTCTCGCCGAAGCGCGGCATCAAGCCGTGCTGGAGGAGCGCAACCGGATCGCGCGAGACATTCACGACACGCTGGCGCAAGGATTCGCAGCGATTCTGATGCAGCTTCAATCGGTGCAACGGTGGGCGCCGTCGCTGCCGCCGAGCGTCGCGCGGAGCATCGACGACGCGGTCGATCTCGCGCGCACGCACATGATCGAAGCGCGCCGTTCCGTCGGCGCGCTCCGTCCTCAGGAGATCGAATCGGGAGACGTCGTCGCCGTTCTGCAGCGCACGACGGAGTTGGCGCGGCGCACGACCGATGTGCCGATCGAGCTCGTGATCGAGAATCTGCCCGAGCTTGGCGCCGGGATCGAGCGCGAGATCATCGGCATCGCGCAGGAGGCACTCACCAATGCGGTGCGTCATGCGCGCGCGCACAAGATCAAGGTTCATGCGGCAGCCACTCGATCGGTAGGATTCCGACTCTCCGTCGCGGACGATGGACGCGGCATCGCCAAAGAGCGCTTCGGCGCCGGCTTCGGTCTGACGAGCATGCAGGAGCGCGCCGAACGGATCGGCGGCTCGCTAACGATCGTCACCGCGCCGCGCGCGGGAACGGAAGTCGTTCTCGCGTGGGAGCCGCCGGCGTTCAGCATTCCCGCTCCATGACCGCGTCCCACGGTGTGCTCGTCGTCGACGATCACGCGCTCGTGCGAACGGGCGTGGTGAACATCATCAGCCACGAAACCGATCTTCGTGTCGTCGCGGAAGCGGCGAATGGTCTCGAAGCCGTGAACGCGTTCACGAAGTATCGCCCCGATGTCACGCTCCTCGACTTGCGCATGCCGGTGATGGAGGGTGTCGAGGCGGTGCGGCAGATCCGCGAGCTCGATCCGAATGCGAAGGTCATCGTGCTCACGACCTACGATACGGACGAAGACATCTCCCGCGCGCTGAAAGCCGAAGCCGCACCGTTACTGTTCACGCATGACCGGCTCCGTGTTGGACGGCGAGGATGTCGTCCAGGACGCGCTGTTCCAGGCGTATCGGAAGCTGGATACGTTCGACGACGCGCGTCCGCTCGCGCCGTGGTTGTTCCGGATCGCACACAACCGCTGCATCGATTTCTTGCGTCGCCGGGAAGTTCGGCAGGAGGCGGAAGCGGAAGCAGTGCCGGACGACTCGGTCGCACCGATCGATGCTGTCGGTCCGGCGCTTGGCCGCGCGGTCGAAATCTGGTGATGGCGCTCCCGCCGAGGAGCGGCCTTGCCCGATCGATCAAAGTCGACACGCGCGAAGAGCGCTGACGTCGCACGGCTCTTACATCTCTACGTCGATCGATTCAATCAACATGACTGGGATGGACTTCGTGAACTGATCGCCGCCGACGCCCGCTTGCGCGTGGCGGATCGCTTCGCAGGCCGCCTCGTCGACTCGCCGTATTTCGGTCGCTATGAGAGTTGGCCGGTTCCATGGCGAATGGCAGCGGGCGAAATCGACGGCGAGCCGGCGGTCATCATCTTGCTGCGAGACCAGAACGGGTGGACGGCGCGTTCGATCGTGCACCTTGACGTGACCGATGGCCACATCGTGCGCATCGCCGACTACCCGCACTGTCCGTGGATCCTGACGGCGGCTGCATCATTCGATGTCGTCGACGCCGGCGAGCCCTAAAACTCTGCGCACTTTTCGACGTACAGTTCGAGTATGGCGTCGCCGAAAGATCTGGTGACCGTTCTCTATCGGCCGAGGGCGACGATGCGGCGTGTTCTCGACGGCGGCCGGGATCGATGGACGATTCAGATCGTCGTTCTGGCGTTCATCTGTGCGTCCGTTGGCGACGCCGACATCAGCAAACTGCTTGCAGCTCTCCCGGATCTTTCCTTGAACGCCACGCTCGCATTGGTCGCACTCGCCCTGCTGCTCATCGCTGCGTGCTGGATCATCGTCCTGTATCTTTTCGCATGGGTCGCCACGTTCATCGGACGATGGCTCGACGGTCAGGGAGAGATCGCCGACGTGCGCGCTGCGCTGGCGTGGGGCCTGGTGCCGGTGATCTGGTCAGTGGTACTTCGGATTCCACTCGCGGTCTACAAGTCTCGAGTCATTCCGCAGACGCTCGACCAGCACCGCTTCATGATGGACTTCGTCTCGAAGGGCGGCTGTGCGCTCGCCGTTCTCGTGGCGACATTCCAGATTCTGCTCTACGTGTGGATTGCGTATGTCGCGAGCTCCACCGTCGCTGAAGCACTTCACTTCTCGTCGTGGAGCGGTTTCGCCACGATTGCACTGACCGCTGCCGTGCCGGTGATCGTCGCTGTTGCCGCCGCGCTCGCAGTCAAAACGTGAGCGGGTCACAGCGATCGCATATTCAGACAATTCGCGCGAGTGTTTCTCGGGACGACGCACCCCAGCACTCAGCACTGAGCACTCAGCACGGTTGGGTGGGTGGGTACCCAGCACCGCCTTATCGTTTTGAGTTTGCCTTTCTGATCAACTTCTGGAGCGGTCCGGTGATTCGTTCAGCCATCAGTTGATAACCGCGCGCGTTGGGATGGATCTCGTCGCTCTTGAGCGACGGGTCGGTCAGGATGCCGCGGAGCATCCGGGGAATGAAAAGACATCGCTCGTCGCTCGCGACTCTCTTGTACATCTCTTCATAGTTCGCGTTGAGGCTCGGGAATCGGAATCCGAGCAGCACAACCATCGCTCCGGCGTCGTGAATTTTCCGCACGATCGTGCGCAGGTTGCCCTCGGTCGTGGAGATCGTGACGCCGCGCAAGTAGTCGTTGCCGCCGAGGCCCACGATCACGATGCGCGGATCGCGCGACAGCACGTCCGTATCGAGACGCGCCAGCGCCTCCGCGGTTGTATCGCCGCTGACTCCCGCATTCAGCACCTGGACACCGATGAGGTTCGACAGTCTCGAGGGGAAGTCTTCGCCTGGTGAGGCGCCGTAGCCGGCGGTGAGCGAGTCGCCGAACGCGATGAAGTTCGAGCCGTGTGAATTGAGGTTCGCCACTCTCGAATACGGCGACGGCCACAGCAGCCAGACGACCGCGATGACAAGCAGCGCCGCGACAATCGCGAGCTTCGACTGACTGCGCGTCACCACGCGATTTTTCGCCGATCGTGAAAGAAACCTGCCGTCGGACCGTCATCCGGCAAAGTCGCGAGCCAGACTACTGTGTCGGCTCCTTCCTCGACGCGGCGCGGCGCGGACGACCCTCCCATCTCGGTCCGCACCCATCCCGGATCGACGCAATTGACGAGGACACGATCGCCGCGGAGTGCGTGGGCGAAGAGAATCGTGATCGCATTCAGCGCGGCTTTGGATGTCGAGTAAGCAGGCGCGTAGCCCGACATCGACGAGAGCTGTCCCGCGCCGGAAGAGACGTTGACGACGCGTCCATGCCCGCTCTTCCGCAGAAGAGGAGCGAGCCCCTTAGTCATCAGAAACGGGCCGAGAGTATTTGTGCGCCACGTCTGCTCGAAGATTTCGGCGGTGATGTCGACAATGCTCAGTCCTTCGTCGAGCACGATCGCGGCGTTGTTGACCAGGACGTCGAGACTGCCGATCTCCGACTCCACGAACCGCGCGATCGCTTCGATCGAGCTCGGATCCGATGTGTCTAGTGCATGCGCAACCGCGCTCGAGCCGATTTTTGCGGCGGCATGATTCGCGGCAGGGGAATCGCGGCTCGTAACGATTACTCGATATCCGCGCGCGGCGAGCTGCCGCGCGACCTCGTGACCGATGCCGCGGCTCGATCCAGTGACGAGGGCAACAGGGCTCACCGTGAATTCGACGCCGCCGGCTTCGGCTGCAGTGAATCGATGAGCGCCTGCAATTTTGTTCGGGCGTCCGTCTGATCCTGCAGCGTTCCGCCGAGGAGTCGGGAGACTTCCTGCAGCGCGGCGATGACATCCGGACTCGCGTCGCCGGCGCCGATGACACCCGAGCTCTGTTTGTGTCGATCGGCCGCGGCGGTCTGTTCCGCAGCGCGCTTCTCCAACTCTCCCGGAACGGACAGGAGCGCTTCATCGACCGTGCTCTTGAGCAGACCGCGGTTGATGTCTCTCTGCACGACGACGTCGCGAATGCGCAGCAGGCGCTGGACGGCGGGGAAGTGCGGACTCGAAGGATCGTCGGTGAGTTTCGCCTGCAGCAGCGCGACGTCGGCCACTGCGCGCTTATCGCCACTCTCCACGCCGAGCTCCACGACCACCTTTACGCTCTTGCCGATCTCCGGCAGCGCGATGCCGTTTGCGTCGCCCGGATTCACCCACGCATTGACAGGAATTTCGTGATGGGCAGTCTTTCCATCGAATCCGGTCGAATCGACAATGACGTTGCGGATGTACACGCGGTTGTTCTTCGACATGAGGCTCTGCTTCGTCGGCACGGACACTTCGATGCGATACGCATTCGTGGCGGTGAGCGCGACTTCGCGCAGCTCCTTCTCGCTCTGCACGCGCTCGATCGATTTCTGGTCCTTGACGCGCGACGCTTCTTCGCGCGCGAGCGACGCCCAGCGGTACGTTCCATCGCTGCGCTTTTCGCGGAGATTCTCGATGTCGTCGTCGATGATGGCCAGCATCACCTGACGGGCGTTGTTCAAATTGTCCGCGAGGGAGGCGATGCGCGAGAGAGCGCGAAGATCGGACGCAAATTGATCGATCTTCTCATCACGCGAGGGAGTTGTTTGAGCAAGTGCGGACGTCGCGAACAGCGCCGCGAGAACAATGATGATGTTGCGCATGGCCCGTCATCTTACCGCGCCTGCCCCCTCACGCTTCCTTCAGCAACCCCTTGAATGCTTCCTTGTCGATCGCTTTGTCGTAGGCGGCGCGGGCGGTGATCTTCCCTTCGTCGAAGAGCTTGCGGATCGACGAGTCCATGTCGATCATCCCTTCCTTCACTCCCGTCTGAATCGTCGACGTGATCTGGCCGGTCTTTCCTTCGCGGATCATGTTGCCGACGGCGGGGGAGGCGAAGAGGATCTCCAGCGCGGCCACGCGGCCGCCGCCGACTTTCGCCAGAAGCTGCTGGGCAACGACGGCGCGAATCGTTTCGCCGAGGACGTTGCGGACACCTTCCTGCTCACCGGCCGGAAAGACGCTGATGATGCGCTCCATCGTCTTCGCGGCGTTGTTCGTGTGCAGCGTGCCGAATACGAGCGTTCCTTTCTCCGCTGCCGACAGCGCCATCGAGATGGTCTCGACATCGCGCATCTCGCCGACGAGGATGAGATCGGGATCCTCTCGACCGGCGGCCTTGAGCGCCTCCGCGAACGACGAAGCATGCGTGCCGATCTCGCGCTGATGGACCAGGCACTTCTTGTTCGGGTGAACGAACTCGATCGGATCTTCGATCGTGATGATGTGGTAGCTGCGCGTGTCGTTGATCAGATCGATGATCGCCGCCAGCGTCGTCGATTTGCCCGATCCTGTCGGTCCCGTGACAAGAACAAGCCCGCTCTCCAGTTGCGCGACCTTGCGAATGGCATCGGGTAACCCGAGCTGGCTGACGCTCATGATCTTCGACGGGATGACGCGGAACACCGCTCCCGCGCCGCGCTGCTGGCGGAACAGATTGACGCGATACCGCGCCACATTCGGGATCTCGTACGAGAAATCGATATCGCCGGTGCCGACATAGTCGTCCCAAAGCCGCGGCGATAAAATCGGCTTGAGCATCTCGACGAAGTCCGCTTCGCTGATGACACGAAACCGGATCGTCTCGATCGAGCCGGAAGCGCGCAGCATCGGCGGCCGCCCCACCGTCAAATGAAAATCCGACGCTCCTCGGTCGTTCATCAGTTTGAGAAAACGGTCGATCTTGTTCATACGCGATTGAGGAACTCGGCGGACACGAAGCTCTCGAAATCCTCCTTCTTCGTCGCGGCCATGTATGCGGTCTCTCCGCTGATCTGCTGACGTCGCAGGAGGTCGCGCAGCGCCTCATCGAATGTCTGCATGCCCTGCGACCTGCCGATCTGCATTGCCGAGAGGATCTGATACGTCTTCTCGTCTCTGATCAGATTCGCGATCGTGCTCGTCCCCTTTAGCACTTCGAATGCCGCGACCTGCCTGTGCGGCTGCTTCGACGGGAGGAGGCGCTGAGCGATGACGTACTTGAGCGATTCCGAGATCGACGCGCGGATCTGCGGCTGCTCCTCGATCGGAAAGCTGGAGATGATGCGATCGATCGCCTTCGCCGCGCTCGTCGCGTTGATCGTGCCCAGGACGATGTGACCGGTCTCGGCGGCGGTGAGAGCGAGCGCCACGCTCTCGTTGTCGCGCAGCTCGCCGATGACGATCACGTCGGGATCTTCGCGCAGCGCCGCGCGCAGAGCGCGCGCGAACGACTGCGTGTGCGTCCCGACTTCGCGTTGATTGACGAGACAGCTCTTGAACGGATGCACGAACTCGACCGGGTCTTCCATCGTCAGGACATGATCGGTCCTCGTCTCATTGAACAGATTGACGAGCGCGGCGAGCGTCGTCGACTTTCCGGAGCCCGACGGGCCGCACACGAGCACGAGACCCTGGTGGTAGTCGGCGATCTCGGAGAGTTGAGCGGGAAGGCCCAGCTCCACCATGGTCGGCGGTTTCTCCGGGATGACGCGAAAGACGGCGTTGTAGCCGCGATGATCGTGAAAGATGTTGCCGCGATAGCGCCCGGCCTGCGGAATGTAGTAGCAGAAGTCGAGCTGATGGGTCTTCTTGAGCGTCGCCATCTGCGCTTCGGTGAGGATCTCTTTCAGCATCGACTCGGTGTCTTCGGCGGTGAATGGCTCGCCCTTCGCGCGAATGAGATCGGCGGCCATGCGCACGATCGGCGGCTGGCCGACGGCGAGATGAAAATCGGAGGCGCCCTGATTGCGCGTCGCGATGAGCAGCGCGTTGAGTCGCTTGTCGCCCTGCGTCGCTTTGACGGCGAGAGCCTGGGAGCGGATGGCGTCGATGTCTTTCTGATTCGACGCGGTCTCGTCGAGGATGTCGATGGCACGCGCGCGAACGATCCGCTCGGGATCGCTCGCCGCGACTTTCAACAGGACCTGGCTCACCTGCGGATGGTTGAACTTCTTGAGCGCCTGCATCACTTCGATGCGCACGTCGGGAAGCGGATCGCCGAGCATGCGGCCCAGCGCATTGAGCGCGCGGCTGTCGCCGATGCGGCCGAGGGCTTCGACGGCGGACCATTTCAGATCGGGATCGGCGAGGGCGGCGATGAGCGGCTCGACGGCGCGCGGATCTTTCAGCGTCCCGAGCGCGTCGGCCGCAGCGATGCGGATCCACCAATCCTCATCGCGCAACAGATTGATCGTCGCCGGGACGACGCGCGGATCGTCAAACGTGCTCGCGACGGCGACCGCGGCGGCGCGGATGTCTTCATCGGGATCGGCGAGCAGCTCGATGACCGGGTCGATGAGATCCGTGCCGAACGCGCGGAGCGACTCGAGCACGCGCTCGCGTACAAACGGTGCGAGGCTCTTGGCGAATTGAATGTAGTCCCTGACGACGACGTTCGGTTGCTGGAGGCCGACGAGGATTTTCATGACGGCGCTGCGCGTGGCCGCGTCGCCGGAAGCGATCAGCGGCAGAAGTTTCTCGACGATCTCCGGGCCGCTGGTCTCCGCGGCACGCGTCAGCGATTCAATCAGGATCTGCTGCGTCGAGTAGCCGGCGTTCGGCAACTGTTCGACGAGCAGCTCGATCGGAGGGAACGGCGCTTTGCTCGCGAGAAACTCGAGCGCGCGGCTGCGAATGGCGTCGTCGCGGTCGGTCGCCAGTCGATGCCAGCGAGGCAGACTTCCCTGATCGACTTCTCCTGATGCGAGACGCGCGACGACCTGCGCGCGCTCCTCGCCGGTGCTCGCTCCTTCCAGTCGCCAGAGAACCGCTTCGACCGATTTCGACAGAGGAAGCTCGAGGACGAGGCGGCGTGCCGCATCCTGCAGCTCGCGCGATTCCTTCGTGTCTTTCGGTTGAGGGCCGAGGACCTGGGCGAGTTTTGTCTCGATGCCGGTCATGCCGATCGTCGTGAACGCGAGCACCGCGGCGCGCATCGCCGCATCCTGTTTCCCGCGCCCCTCCTGCAGGAACGCGTCGAGCGTTTCCGGGTCCTTCGCGCGCTGCAGCGCCTGCACGCCCGTCTCGCGGATCGCGCGATCGGGGCGGAAGAGCATCCAGACGACATCGCGCGCGCGAAGACCGTCGGCGGTTCTGATCTGGGTCAGCAGCGCGTCGCGGTCTTCGATCGTGCTGAACTGCTTCTCGCCGAGACGCTTGATGGCGCCTTTCAGATCGGATTCGAAGATCGGCACGGGAAGGGTCCTTGGTCCTTGGTCGTTGGTCGTTGGTCGTTGTCGTTAGCGGCGGTTTCTAAAGATTAACGACCAGCGACTAACGACCAGCCGAGTATACGTCGCAGTCAGCGCACGAGAGCGAGGCCGAGCGCGATCAGCGCGGCGACGAGAGCGCTTCCGGCGAGAGTCAGAGCCAGCAATAGCGGCCGCCGCCATGGAGGCTCATACGGCTCCTCGCGAAAGAGCGACTGCTGCATGATCGACTTCGCGGCAATCACATCGGCCATCGCGCGTTCGAAGTGTGTCTGGTGAATTTGCTTTGATCGTTCCTGTCCCGCTTCCGCGGCCGCCGATGATGCCGCCTTGATCACGGCATTCTTGATGTCCCCTCCGCTCACCGGGAAGCGTTCGGCGAGCTGACGGAAATCGACATCCGGCGCCAACGGCGTCTTGTTCGGATGAATCTGCACGCGCCAGATTTGCTCGCGCTCCTCGACGCCCGGCATCTCGAAACGAACGTGCGCGCGGATGCGCCGCTCGAACGCGGGATCGAAATTCGCGGCGAGATTCGTGGCGAAGATGACCACGCCGTTGAAAGCCTCGAGCTCGCGCAGCAGCACGTTGACCGTGATGTTCGCCTCGCGCTGGTACGGCAGATTCACCGCGGCGGTCGATCGCCGCCCCGCGATGGAGTCCGCTTCATCGAAGAAAAGAACGGCTCTCTGATCGGCGGCTGAACGAAAGGCGGCGACGATGTTCTTCGGCGTCTCACCCGCCCACATCGACTCCACTTCGGCGTAGTCGACCACGAGAAGCTTCATCCCCAGAGAATGGGCGATCGCCTCGGCACAGATGGTCTTGCCGGTTCCCGGCGGCCCCGCAAAGTTGAACGCCAGCCCGAGTCCCGACGAGTGTCGCTCGCCGAGTCCCCAACGCGTGAAGATCAGCGAATGGTTGCGGACCTGCGCGAGCGCCTCTTCCAGAGATCGGCGAGTGGCCGGCGGAAGAATGACATCGGCGAACGTCCGCTGCGGCGTGACGAGCTCCACCGACCGCGCGGAAGCACGACCGGTGAAGAGCGAGAGAAGCGGGGAAGCCATGATCGCTCGAGGCTAACACGGCCGACCGCTGCAGGCGCGCACGGCGATGGTAGACTGCCCGCACATCGACAGTATGGCCAGGAAGATCGATCCTGCGGTTGCGGCATCGGTGTCGGAAGCCGTCCGCTCGGTGGAGCGATCCTCGAGCGTCGAGCTGGTCGTGGAGGTGCGGCCGCGATCGGGTTCGTACGCGATCGCCGACACGCACTTTGCCGTGCTCACAGCGTTTGCGACGCTGGTATTCGTTCTCTTTTCTCCCTGGACGTTCGCGCCGGAGTGGGTGCCGGTGATCGTCGTCGTCGGATATGGGATCGGGCAATTCACTTCGGCCGCGAGCAATCCGATCCGGCGCGCGATGACGCGCACGCGCGATCGCGAGGCGCGAGTCCGCACGACGGCCGCGGCCTCATTCGTGGAGCGCGGTGTCGGCAAGACGCGCCGGGAAACCGGACTCCTCGTCTACCTGTCGCAGTTGGAGAGACGCATCGAGCTGATCGCCGATCGCGGTGTCCTCGACGCCGTTCCGGTCCTGGAATGGAACCAGCTCGCCGCATCGATCCGCACGCGCAAGGTGCGGATTGAAGATCTGCCCGACGTGCTGCGTGCGCTGGAGCCGATTCTCGTGCGCCACCTGCCTGTGGCAGTGGGCGATGTTGACGAGCTGTCGGACGAAGTGCGTGTGGTGAGCGAATGAGCCGGGCTTTGTCGATCCTCATTCTGTTATCGATCTGCGCGGCCGCCGCGTTCGCGCGCGTGGGAGGCGGACAGTCATATTCAGGTGGCAGCGGCAGTAGCAGCAGCAGCAGTAGCAGTAGCAGTAGTCGGAGTAGCTCGAGCAGCAGTTACAGCGGCGGCAGTAGCGGTTACAGCAGCAGCGGCGGCGGAGGCGGAGAAAGAGTCGAACTACCTGGCTGCGCGTTCGTCGGTTACTTGTGTTTCTTCCTGATCTTCTTGGGCGTATTTCTCCAGGCTCGATCGACAGCGGCCTCAACGCCGGTAGTCTTTCCAGCTCGGACGGCAAACCGTGCACCGGCGAATCGGCTCGAATTGTTGCGCGATTTCGATCCGAACTTCTCGCGCATCGTCTTCGACGATTTCTGTTACGCGCTCTACGCGCGTGTCCATCATGCCCGCGGCACAGGTGATCTCGCTCGCCATGCTCCCTATCTGAGCGAAGTAGCGCGCAAAGCGCTCACGCCACGCGGCACTTCACCGATGACCGAGGTGCGAGGAATCGTCGTTGGGGCGATGGAGGTCGGAGGGATCGAGCGGCTCGACTCGCCGGTCATCAGCGTCGACGTGACGTACGACGCCAACATGACGGAGGTCTTCGCCACCCATGAAGCGACCTGGTACGTGAAGGAGCGCTGGCGTTTCGAGCGCCGGCGCGACATCCTCTCGCCGCCGCCGCAAAAGGCGAAAGCGGAACATTGTCCTCGCTGTGGCGCCGCGCTGCAGACGCGCACCGACGGCTCATGCGAATACTGCGGCGTGAAAATCTCCGACGGCTCGTTCCAGTGGTACGTGCGAAGTATCACGCCGATCTCGAGAGAGCCGCGCGGACCGCTGCTGACGTCGAATGTGCCGGAACAGGGGACGGAACTTCCGAGCGTTGTGCAACGAAACTTCGTCGGAGCGAAGAAGAGGTTCGAGGCCGCTCATCCGCGCTTCCGTTGGGAAGATCTGATCGCGCGTGTGCGCGAGATCGCCATCAAACTCCAGGATGCGTGGACCGCTCGCGATTGGGAGCGCGTCCGGCCGCTCGAGACCGAGCCGCTGTTCCAGACGCACCGCTACTGGATCGATGAGTACATCAAACAGCGCCTCAAGAACAGCGTCGATGGGTTCACCATTCAACGGATCGATCCTGTCAAAGTCGACTCCGATGCCTTCTACGACGCCATCACCGTCCGGATGTGGGCGTATGGACACGATTACACGATCGACGAGAGCGGCAACGTCGTGGCCGGCTCTCGCGAACAGACGCGATGGTGGAGCGAGTACTGGACGATGATCCGCACGCGCGGAACGGACTCCGATCCTTCGGCGACGGTATCCTGCCCGAACTGCGGCGCCGCGGTCCGCGTTGGAATGACCGGTACCTGCAGCTCCTGCGGCGGCAAACTGACGGGCGGCGACTTCGGCTGGATCCTGTCGCGGATCGAGCAGGACGAGGCTTACACAGGCTGAATCATTGCGGTGGCCGCCTGAGGCCATTCAGGAGAAACGCGCTCGGAACGCGTGGCCATCGCCAATCGCCCGAACGCCCAGATCGACGCTGCAGCGAGCAGAACGGCCTCGGCGACATAGATCCAGAATCGCGGATCCTGCGATGCGAAGGCAAAGCCGATCCGGCGTGAAGTTCCCGCTCCACCGACGGACCACAGCATCCAGAGGATCAGAAGGCTCGCCGCATCACCGGTCGCATGAAGGATCAAGCCCGGAAGGATCGATCCAGTCATATGAACCATGATGCCGTATCCGACCGACGCGGCCAGGACGAAGAAGACGCGATCTGGTGTCATGCTCGGCAAATCAGTGAAATGCGCGAGCGTAAAGATGATGCTGACGATGACGATTGCTATCACGGAGCCGTGTCGCCTCGCGATCGGGCCATGCATATAGCCGCGGTATCCGGCTTCTTCGACGATGCCGGCGACGGCTGAGAGAGCGATGATCGACAGCGCAAGAGTGATCGGCGGCATCCGTCGGAACAGGTCGTAATACACAGCGTAAGGCGCCGGCATCAGACGGGCAGCGACGAAATGCAGCGCGAAGAGGCTGGCCATGGCCAGCCCACCGGCGAGAAGCGACCATCGCCACACGCGAGGCGAAAGAGGGCGCGCGCCGAGGTCGCGGTGACGCGCCTCGGATGTCGACGCCGGCCACCATCGACCGTCGAGATACTGCCAGAAGAACCAGAGGCACAGAACGATGAAGGGCGTGGACCACGGGACGGCTGGCCAGAACTTCAGATTAGCGAAGAACAACGCGCCCGTCGGCATGTGACCGATCGTGCTGATCAGCGAGCCGATGACAATCGCGCGAACGATGACGGGCAGCCGTTCCCAGAGCTCCTTCATTTGCGGCCTCGCCATCACGTGATACGCACGCCCGTCCCTGGAGTTGCGGTAGCGGTGTTACTTGGGGGTGGTCATCGGACGCAACGTCACTTCGCGCACGAGATCCGATCCGACGAAATCGCGCATCTCCAGTCGCGGCGCGGTCATCTTCTGCTGCTGATCCTGATCCATCGTCTTGAAGTGCTGCGCGGCGATCGCTTTCCCCTTCTCGTCGTCGGCGGCGTTGTAGTCAAGCGCTTTTCCGTAGCTGGGGTAGAGGTAGGCGACCGCGACGTCCCAATCGTCATGCGATCGTGGCGCCTTCACGAACACCTTCGTGTCGAGGATCAGGCCTTGCCGTTTTGATTCAGTGGATGTGACGAGGTAGTTGCTCCGCAGATACTTCATGTAGTTGTCGAACTGCCCCGGTCGCGTGCGGTAGAAGCTGATGACCCACACCGGTCCTTCAGTGAAATGTTCCTGGGCCACCGCCGCGCCGGCCAGCGCGAAGAGACACATCGAAAGGATCACCACGCGAGCGATTCGCATCTTTTGCCTCCTGTCGAAGGTCTATCTATGTCCGCAAGAGACGAGCGTCAATCGCCGCCCAGTCACCACCATTCACCGCTAACGCCGAGACGAAACGCGAAGGGCGCCGTATCTTCGCGCCATGGAACAGCAACTCTCCAGACCAGCCCCGATCGCCACCGCGAGCGTCAAGCTCGTCATCGGACTGTTTTTCACTGCCATCGGTCTGCTGATGACTCTCGACAACCTCGATCTGATCAACGCGCATCGCTACCTGCGCTACTGGCCGGTCGTCTTCATCGTGATCGGAGTGATCAAGATCGGCGATGTGACCAGTCGTGGCTTCGCAATCGCGATGATCGTCATCGGCGCGATCCTGCTCGCTCTGAACGTGCGAGCGCTGCGCCTCTTCGATCTGTGGCCGCTACTGCTCATCGGCGCGGGCGCTTTCATCGTCGCTCAAGCTCTCGGGCTGCGGCCGCAGGAAAAAATAGGCGGGTGGGTGGCGGTGCTCTCTCAGAGAAAGATCGTGATCGACTCGCGCGACTTCACCGGCGGGCGCGTCCTCGCATTCCTGGGCGGCTGTCTCATCGATCTGACCGGTGCAGAGATCGAACATGGTCCGGCTGTGATCGAAATGCTCGTCGTGATGGGTGGAATCGACATGCGCATCCCTGATGGTTGGGAAGTCATGGGCGACGCCGTCCCCTTCATGGGCGGCATCGATATCAAGACAAGATCAAAGCGCACCGGACGCCAGCTCGTCGTTCGCGGATTCGTGATGATGGGCGGCGTCGAGATTACCGATGTCACCGCGAGGAATTCATGAACGAAGAAGTCAGAAAACCGATCGACGCCGGCACACTCGCCGCGGGCCTCGGACTCGTCGCCCTGGGATTGCTTTTCCTGTTCGATCGCTTTCGGATCGCCGACGCTCACTATCTGCTGCGACACTATTGGCCTCTCATCATCGTCTTCTTTGGTGTGGTGAGATTGCTTCGTCGCCAAGTGTGGGGCGGCCTCTGGCTGATCACGATCGGTGTGTGGATGCAGATCGCGACTCTTCATCTTTTCGGCATGACGTTCTCGTCTTCGTGGCCCCTGCTCCTGATTGCGCTCGGCGCAGGAATAATCGCGCGCACGCTCACGGAAAACGTGAGGCGTCATGGAGCGTGACGTCATTCGCCGTCAGCCCGGCGAGAATCTGGCGGCGCGACTGGTCGCCGGCGCATCGATCCTCGCCGTCGGAGTGATCGTCTGGCTCGATCACCTCGGCAGAGTCGACGCGCGCGACTATCTGCAGTGGTGGCCGCTCGTGCTGATGGCCTTCGGCATCGCCCATCTGTCGGAGCGGCGCTTCCTCGCCGCCGGCATCATGATCGTCCTCGGCATCCTCTTTCTCCCTCACGTGCCGTTCTTTCTTCACCTTCGCGTGTCGGCGATTTTGGGATTGTGGCCGTTGCTGATCAGTGTCGGCGGGATGACGCTCGTCATGCAGGCTCTTCGCCCCGCGGCGAAGGACACCGCGCGCGCCGGCACGTTTCGCGCGATCGCGGTGATGGGTGGCGGCGGCAGGACGATCGCGTCCGATCCGTTCGTTGGCGGTGATGCCGTCGCCGTGATGGGCGGATGCGAGATCGATCTCTCGTCGGCGACGATCGCCGGGGAGGCGGTCATCGATGTGCTCGCGTTCTGGGGAGGGCTGGAGATCAAAGTGCCTCACGGCTGGAAGATCGTGAATCGCATGACCGTGATCCTCGGCGCGCTGGTCAACAAGACTTCCCCTGCGACCGACGCGAATGCACCGCGGCTCGTCATCCGTGGCAGCGTGATCATGGGCGGTATCGAAGTGCGGCATCGCCGCGAGGAGACTGTATGAACGCGCGACTCGTCTTCTACGCAGTAGCGGCCGTGACAGCGGCGGCACTGGTCAGCTCCGTGCTGCTGCTGTGGCGACCCGATGTGCCGATCGGTCCCATCGTCGTTGCCGCTCTCGCTCCATCGCTCGTGCTCGGATTCATCGGGTTGGCCTCGCGGTATCTGTGCCGGGCAATGCCGCTGCGCGGCACCACCGCGACGCGGATGATCACGACGCACGGCGGTTCGGCGGCGGCGGCGAGCGGGGTGTGGGTATTGATGTGGAACGCTTCGTCGAAGGCCCTCCATCAGACTCCTCCGGCGTTCCTGCCCCTCTTCATCCTCGGGGTGCTGCTGTATGTCGAGATCGTCATCGTGTACTACCTTTTCCTCGAGGTCGAGGCGTCGCGAGAAGCGGAGGACGCGGCGCTTCGCTATCAGGTGCTGGCGCGGGAGGCCGAGCTGCGTGCGTTCAAAGCGCAGGTCGATCCGCATTTTCTCTTCAACAGTCTCAACGCCGTCGCTTCGCTGTGCGGATCGCGGCCGGCCGACGCGCGCGAGATGGCACAGCGCCTCGCCGAATTCTTCCGCCTCATGCTGCGCGTGGGCGCGCTCGAGCGGATCACGCTCGGCGAAGAGATCGATCTCGTGTCACGCTATCTGGCGATCGAGAAAGTTCGGTTCGGCGAGCGGCTGAGGACACACATCGACGTAGACGACGCGGCCGCGCGCTGCATGGTGCCGCCGCTGCTGCTGCAGCCGCTTGTCGAGAATGCGGTGCGTCACGGCATCGCGTCGGTCGTCGAAGGAGGAACCATCGACATCGCCGCGAATCTGCACGACGGCACGCTGCGCATCCGGATCGATAATCCCGCCGATCCCGATCGCGCCGATGCGCGCGGCGAAGGAATCGGATTGCAGAATGCAGCGGGACGATTGAGCGCGGTCTCCGACGGGCGCGCGCGGCTGAATGCAGCGGAGGACGCGGGGCGATTTCGAGTGGACATCGAGCTGCCGAGATGATCCGGGCCGTCATCGTCGATGATGAGCCGCCGGCGCGAGAGATCCTGCGCGAGTTCCTGAGCGCGGAGGAGGACGTCGAGATCGTCGCCGAGTGCGCGAACGGATTCGAGGCGGTGAAGGCGGTCGGTGAGCATGATCCCGATCTGCTGCTGCTCGACATCCAGATGCCGAAGCTCGACGGCTTCGAGGTGCTGTCGCTCCTGGATCGCTCGCCGATCGTTGTCTTTGTCACCGCGCATGATGATTACGCGCTGCGCGCATTCGAGGTGCACGCACTCGACTATCTGCTCAAGCCGTTTTCGGAAGACAGGTTTCGCACCGTCATGCAGCGCGTCAGAAACCAAATGCGACAGCCGAGGCCGGCGGTCGCTCCACTGGGATCACAGTTGCGGGCGAAGCCGCTGCAGCGCATCGTCGTGAAGAGTGAGGATGGCTCGATTCAAGTCGTGCCGGTCAGCCGCATCGATTACATCGAGGCGGCCGATGATGCGATCGTGATCGTCACCGGCGGCGCGAAGTTACGAAAGCAGCAGGCGATCGGCGATCTCGGCAACGAGCTCGACCCCGATCGCTTCGTGCGCATTCACCGCTCGTATCTATTGAATATCGAGCGCCTGGACAAGCTCGAGCTGTATGCGAAGGATAGCCGCGTGGCGATCCTGCGGGATGGCACGCGACTGCCGATGAGTCGAAGCGGATATGCAAGGTTGAGGGAACTGCTCTGACGGTCGCTGGTCGCTGGTCGCAGGTCGCTGGGCCTTTTGGCGCTGAGGCCCCTGCGACCCGCGACCCGTGACCTGCGACCTGCTCCTGGTAGCTCATGGCGACGATGCCATGATAAAAAGCGCGTTGTTTCCGTCAGGAAATCGTTAGACACTTCATTCACCGCGAATGCACCGCAATTCGCCGACGACCGGATGACCGGTTCCGTCGTTTGTCGTACCGTAACCTTCACGCTGTATGGATCGTTGTAACGTTTCGAGGCTTAACAGATGACCAAACGAATGCTCTTGATGCTCGCTGTGGTGATCACCTTTCTGGCGATCATCGGCGGGTTCAAATTTTTCCAGATTCGCACCGCGATGGCGCAGCAGGGATCGTTTCAGCCGCCACCCGAGGCGGTGACGACGACCGTGGCGAAGCTGGAGATGTGGGATACGACTCTGAATGCCATCGGCACGGTCGTCGCGGTCAACGGCGTGACCGTCAGCGCTGATCTTCCGGGCATTGTCGAGCACATCGCATTCGACTCCGGTCAATGGGTGAACAAAGGCGACGTGCTGGTGCGCCTCGACACGAAACAGGAGCGCGCGCAGCTCGCGGCAGCGGATGCGGCGCGAGAGCTGGCGCGACTCGATCTCGAGCGAAAGCAGGGCCTGCGCGCAAAGGATGTGATCCCGCAGTCGCTGTATGACCAGGTCGCTGCGGAATCCAAACAGGCGGAAGCGCGAGCTGGTGAGATTCGCGCGACCATCGAGCGCAAGACAATCCGCGCTCCCTTCGCCGGCGTCCTCGGCATCCGCCAGGTGAACCTCGGACAGTATCTCGCCGGAGGTGCGCCGATCGTGTCGCTGCAGGCTCTACGCCCCGTATACGTGAACTTCAACGTTCCGCAGCAGGAAAGCCTCATTCGACCGGGCACCGTCGTCGTCGTCAGATCCGATGGCTTCCAGGGTGTCGAGACCGGAAAGATCGCAGCGACCGACTCCCTCGTCGACGAAGCCACGCGCAACGTCCAGGTGCAGGCAGTTTTCGACAATCGCAGCGGAAAGCTGCGGCCAGGGATGTTTGTCGAGGCGCAGCTCGCGCGAGGTGTCAAAACCGCAACCATCGCCCTTCCCGCTTCAGCGATCAGCTACGCGCCGTTCGGCGATTCGGTCTTCATCGTCGAAGACGTGAAAGGTCCGAACGGCAAAACGTATCGCGGCGTGCGGCAGCAGTTCGTGAAGCTCGCCGGGTCTCGCGGCGATCAGGTTGGCGTCGTCACCGGCGTCAAACCGGGAGAAGAAGTCGTGACCTCAGGCGTGTTCAAGCTGCGCCCAGGCGCAGCGGTGCAGGTCAATAACGCAATTCAACCGGGGAACAGCCCGGCACCAAAACCGGAGGACAGTTGACGCGGGTTGCGCGGTTACGTGGTTGCGGGGTTGCGCAGTCCCGCCCCGCCGCAACCGCGGAACTGCGCAACCGCGCAACCAGATCATGAAATTCACAGACCTCTTCGTCCGCCGCCCTGTCCTCGCGATGGTCGTCAATCTGGTGATCCTCATCGCCGGATTGCAGTCGATTCGTTCGCTGAGCGTCCGCCAGTTCCCGCGCAGCGACATGGCCAACGTGAAGGTGACGACCGCGTACATCGGTGCGAGCGCCGATCTCGTGCGCGGATTCATTACCTCGCCGCTCGAGCGGGTCATCGCCGGCGCCGACGGCATCGACTTTCTCGAGTCGTCGAGCGCGCAAGGCGTCAGCACGATCACCGTGCACCTCAAGCTCAACTACGACACGAACGCGGCGCTCACGCAAATCCAGTCGAAGGTCGCGCAGGTCCGCAACCAGCTTCCGCCGGAGGCGGAGGCGCCGATCATCGAGCTGGAGACCGCCGACAGTCAGTTCGCGGCAGCCTATCTCGGATTTTCTTCGAAGGATCTCGATCAGAATCAGATCACCGATTACCTGACCCGCGTCGTTCAGCCGAAGCTCTCCGCGATCAGCGGCGTGCAGCGCGCCGAGATCTTCGGCGATCGCACATTCGCGATGCGCGTGTGGCTCAAGCCGCAGAACATGGCTGCTCTCGGCATTTCGCCCTCGCAGGTCCGCGACGCGCTCGCGCAGAACAACTACCTCTCCGCCCTCGGCCGCACGAAAGGATCGATGACCTCGGTCAACCTCGTGGCCAATACCGATCTGCGGAACGTCGAGGACTTCAAGAATCTCGTCGTGAAAGAGCAAGGCGGTGACGTCGTTCGCCTCCGCGACATCGCCGATGTGGTCCTCGGCGCCGAAACCTACGAACAGGAAGTGAGCTTCAACGGCGAGACGGCCGTCTTCATCGGCATCTTCGTGTTGCCGACCGCAAACACGCTCGACGTGATGAAGCGCGTGCGCGAGGCGATGCCGGAGATCCAGGCGCAGTTGCCCGCCGGCATGAAAGCGGGTGTCCCTTACGACTCCACGGATTACATCCGGAGCGCGATCAACGAGGTCCTGAAGACGCTGAGCGAGACGCTGCTCATCGTCGTCCTCGTGATCTTCCTATTCCTCGGATCGGTCCGCGGTGTGATCATTCCTGTCGTCGCGATTCCGATCTCGCTCATCGGCGCCGTCTTCCTGATGATGGCCTTCGGCTTCACGATCAATCTGCTGACGCTGCTCGCCGTCGTGCTCTCCGTCGGTCTCGTGGTCGACGACGCGATCGTCATGGTGGAGAACATGGAGCGCCATCTCCACATGGGCAAAACGCCGTATCACGCGGCGATGGACGCGGCGCGCGAACTGGTCGGACCGATCATCGCCATGACGATCACGCTGGCGACGGTCTATACGCCGATCGCGATCCAGGGCGGACTGACCGGCTCACTCTTCCGCGAGTTCGCGTTCACGCTCGCCGGCGCGGTAATCGTCTCCGGAATCGTCGCGCTCACGCTCTCCCCGATGATGGGATCGAAGCTTTTGCGCGCCGGCGACACCGAGCGCGGCTTCGCCGGGTGGATCAATCATCGCTTCGACGGTCTCCGCGAGCGCTACACGCGCGGCCTCACGCGAACATTAAACTATCGGCCGGTCGTCCTGACGCTGTGGGCGATCGTCGTCGCGCTTATCGTTCCGTTCTACATGTTCTCGCAGAAAGAGCTCGCGCCGATGGAGGATCAGAGCTTTTTCTTCGCGTTCCTTCAGGGATCGGCGAACTCGACGATCGATCAGATGAAGCTGTTCGCGTCACAGGTCGACAAGGCTTTCCGCTCGATCCCCGAGAAGGTGGCCACGTTCCAGGTCATCTTCCCGAATTTCGGATTCGGCGGGATGGTCACGAAACCGTTCGATCAGCGGCACCGTGGCATCCAGCAGATTCAGATGGAAGCTTCGGCGAAGACGGCGCAGATTCCGGGAATTCGAACGATTGCGATTATCCCGCCCGCTCTCCCCGGCGGTGGTGAAGGTTTTCCTGTCGATATGGCGATCATCTCGACTGCCGAGCCTGCGCGCATCGCCGAGTTCGCGAATCAGTTGGTGATGAAGGCATTCAGCAGCGGGAAGTTCATGTACGCCGACACCGATCTGAAGTTCGACCAGCCGCAGGCGAAAGTCGTCTTCAATCGCGACAAGCTGCGCTCCCAGGGCGTCGACATGGCTCAGGCGGGGCGCGATCTGTCGGTGCTTCTCGGCGGCAACTACGTGAACCGCTTCAGCATCGGCGGTCGAAGCTACAAAGTGATTCCGCAGGTGAAGCGCAGCGAACGCCTGACGGCTGATCAACTCTCACAGATGTACATCGCGGGGCAGAACGGGAAGCTCGTCCCGCTATCGACGTTCGCCACGCTGGAAACGTCGACGGAGGCGCGCGAGCTGAAGCGTTTTCAGCAGCTCAACGCTGTGCGCGTGCAGGGGGCGATTCCGCCGGGCGTGTCGCTCGATGACGCGTTGACCTATCTGGAAAACGAAGCGGAGAAGATTCTGCCGCGCGGATTCACGCTCGACTATGCCGGCGAGTCGCGCCAGTTGCGCACCGAGGGGAGCAGGTTCCTCGGGGTGTTCCTGCTGTCGGCGATCATGATTTATCTCGTCCTCGCCGCGCAGTTCGAGAGCTTCCGCGATCCGTTCATCATCCTCGCCGGCTCCGTGCCATTGGCGCTCTCAGGATCGCTGCTCTTCTCGTTCCTCGGCTTCACGTCCATCAATATCTATAGTCAAGTCGGATTGATCACGCTCGTCGGACTCGTATCGCGAAACGGCATCCTCATCGTCCAGTTCGCGAATCATCTGCAGGAGACTGGCAAGGACAAACTGCACGCCGTGATCGAGGCCGCCGGAACGCGGCTGCGACCGATTCTGATGACCACCGCGGCGACGGTGATGGGCCACTTGCCTCTCGTCTTCGCCCGCGGCCCCGGCGCGGGGGCGCGCAACAGCATCGGCATCATGCTGGTGACCGGCATGATCATCGGCACGTGTTTCACGCTGTTCGTCGTGCCGTCGATTTACGTGCTGGTCGCGCGCACGCACAAGCGGGTGGTAGCGCCCGAAGAGGCACCGATCGGCGAGCTCGAGCCGGCCGCCATCTGATCCTACGTGCATTGACTCGTGCATCATCATGATTCATATTATGATGCATGAAAGCGATCACTCTCAGGAACGTCCCGGCGGCGGTCGAGAAAGCCATCCGCGCGAAGGCACGCCAGAAGCGAATCAGTGTCAACAAGGCGGTGCTGGAGCTGCTTCAGGAGCGCGTCGGCATCCTCGAGAATCAGAAGAAAACACGCTATCGAGACCTCGACGCATTGGCCGGATCTTGGAGCGCCGCGGAAGGAAAGGCCTTCGAGAAAGCCGTCGGAGCGGCGCGACGAATCGATGAGGATCTCTGGTGAAGCGCCTTCTACTCGACACCTCGGCCTACGCCGTGTTCATGAGAGGTCAGGCCGACGTTGTCGATGCGCTGAGGGAGGCGGACGAGATCTATGTAAGCGCGACCGTCCTCGGAGAGATGCTGGCCGGCTTCATGAGCGGCCAGCGCCGCCGGAAGAACGAGAGCGAACTGGCACAGTTCCTCGAGTCACCGCGTGTGAATCTTCTCGATGTTGATGAGGGGACCGCTGAACGATACGCGGTGATCTTCACCTCACTTCGTGAAGCCGGCACGCCCATTCCCACGAACGATCTCTGGATCGCCGCATCAGCGATGCAGTACGGACTGCGATTGCTGACGCTCGACAGCCACTTTCAGAAAGTTCCTCAGATCCTCATTCACTTCGTTTCGAAGACGTAGCGAAGCGCGGAGCTCGCGGACGACGTCGCTGTGGCCGAGCTGCACCAGGACCATGACGGCGCTACAGCCAACCTGACCGGCGGAATCCGATGAAGAGACCTCCGCAGAATATGGCCATCAAGCCGATGGTCGTCGGATATCCCCAATGCCAGGAGAGCTCGGGCATGTCGGTGAAATTCATCCCGTAGATGCCGGCGATCATCGTCGGAACAGCGATGATCGCCGCCCAGGCCGCGAGCCTCTTCGTCTGCACAGTGTGTTGCTCGGAGATCAGCGCGAGGTTCGACTCCAGCGCGGTGGCCAGCAACTCGCGCAGGCTGTCGATCATCTCGTTGATGCGCATCACATGATCGTAGACGTCGCGGAAATAGGGGCGGCTCTCTGCGGGAATCAGATCGATGTCGAATTTCGTGAGGCGATTGCAAACCTCGATGAGCGGCGAGATCGCGCGCTTGAGCGCGATCAGATCGCGGCGGAGCTTGTAGATGTTACGCGTCGTCTTGCTGGAGCATGCTTCACCGAAGATCTGATCTTCCAGCGCTTCGAAATCATCTTCGAGTCCCTCGACGATGGGGAAGTATTGATCCACCACGAAGTCCATGAGCGCGTAGAGAACGAACGTCGGGCCTTGCTTGAGGAGCTCCGGTAAGGACTCGCACTTCGCGCGCACGCCGACGTGCGAGCGGAGCGAACCGTGCCGTACCGAGACGATGTAGTTGCGTCCGACGAAGATGTGCGTCTCACCGAACTCCAGCTTGTGCGGTGTGCCGGCGAGATGAGCCGTTCGCAGCACCACGAACAGCGAATCCTCATATCGCTCGAGCTTCGGACGTTGATGCGCGCTGTGAGCGTCTTCAATGGCCAGATCGTGAAGACCGAATTGCTTCTGCACACGCTCGAGGAGCTCTTCGCTCGGCTCGAACAGACCGATCCAGACGAACCGATCGCGATGACGGAGTACCTCGCTCGCTTGATCGATCGGGACATCGGCTACGCGCACGCCGTTCGAATACGCCGCGCTGTTGATGATCCCGGTGCTGGCCACCGGCTGCGAAGAAACTTCTGCTACGCCCATGGCGTGAAAGAGCTTAGCACCTTGGGGTACGACAGTTCGCCGCCGCCAGCAGATTCGGATTCGGCGAAGTGGCAATGAGATGCAAACCAACCGCGTCGGTGAGCGTTAGAGTCTGATCCGCGAATTTCCTGAGCACCTCAGATGCCGAGGCGTTCCGCCTCCTTTTGCGCTGCGTCGTACTCCTCCGCCTGGATCCGTAGTTCATGAGCGGTCGCGTCCCGCGCGGTCGAGGAGCGCGCAGACGCCGAGGACCACGATCACGCCGAGGGCGACAGCGGGCGCGCCGGCGATCCACGTGAAGTCTTTCGGAAATCGTTTGCCTGCGGCGACGAGAATCGCGATGGCGACGCCGGCGAGGCCTTCGCCGGCGATCATGCCGGAAGCGGCGAGCACTCCCGGATCGCTTTCGAGCGCTTTCTCCGTTCGGCGCGAATCGACGATGCGGCGAACGATGCCGCCGACGAAAACTGCGGCGAGAGTGCTGAGCGGGAGATAGACGCCGACGGCGAATGAGAGTCCGGGCAGTCCGGCGATGAGCGCGCAGATCGCGAGCGCCGCGCCGCTGCCGACGAGTCCCCACGGCAGAGCGCCGGACAGCACGCCTTCGATCACAGTTTTCATCAGCGTCGCTTGCGGCGCTGGCAGCTCCGGTGAACCGAACGTGAATGCGCTGCCGAGAAGGAGCACCGTCCCGGCGATCGCCCAGCACGCGAATGCGGCGCCGAGGAATTGACCGAACTGCTGTCGCGCGGGCGTTGCGCCGACGAGATATCCGGTCTTGAGATCCTGCGAGATGTCGCCGGCTTTCGATGCGGCAATGCAGACGACGGTGCCGACGGTGAGGATCGCCGCGCGCGCCGACGGATCGTTCCATCCGCAGAGCACGAAGACGACCGAGACGCCGAGCAGCGTGACGAGTGTCATCGCTGAAGTGGGATTCGATGACACGCCGATCAGTCCGACGATGCGCGATGAGACGACGACGAAACAGACGCCGAAGATCGCGACGCCGAGCGCGGCGACGAGGCGCGGTCCGAAGGACATGTTGCCGGCGAAGAGGTTGGGGACGGCGACGAGCGTGATGACGACCGCGATCGGAACGATGGCGACGACGATTGGGGGGATGTCGCGATCGGTGCGCCCCTCACCCGGCGCTTCGCGCCTGCCCTCTCCCGGGGGGAGAGGGCTCTGATGGCGAAGACCTTTCATCACTGCAGAGAACGATCTCCACATCGTCGGCAGTGCGCGCACGACGGCGACGATTCCTGCGGCGGCAACCGCTCCCGCACCGATGAAGCGAACGTGCTTCGACCAGATCTGTGCCGCGGTGAGATTCGGCAGTCCATAGATCGCGATGATCGGCGTGAGCACGATCGCGGAGATCAAACTTCCCGAAACCATGATCGCCGACATCCGATAACCGAGGATGTACCCCACGCCGATGAGGGCAGGGGCGATCTCGAGCGCGATGTCGGCTTTCGGCAGCACCGGCAGATGCGCGCTGAGTGTTGACGGCATGAGCACGAACGCGCCGAGAGCAAGCTTCACCGCGGCGCCGACGGCCAGCCCGATGAAGATCCACTTTCCGCCCGTCGCCCCCGTCGTCGTCGCGCGCAACACCTCGGCGCACGCGGTGCCTTCGGGATACGGCAGCTCGTCGGCGGAGCGGACGATGAGCAGCCGGCGCAGCGGCACCATCGCCGAGATGCCGAGGAATCCGCCGAGAAGCGCGAGGATCGCCACCTGCCAGAACGGCGGCGCCATCCCCCAGAGAAAGAGCGCCGGAATCGTGAAGATCGTGCCGGCGGCGAGCGAGGAGCTCGCCGAGCCGATCGTCTGCGACAGGTTCGCCTCGAGGATCACGCCTTCGCCACTTCGCATCAGGCGAAAGAGCGCGACAGTGAGCACGGCGATCGGGATCGACGTCGACACCGTCAGCCCGACGCGTAGCCCGAGATAGGCGTTCGCCGCACCGAAGATGATGCCGAAGACGATGCCCGCGATCACCGCTCGGGCGGTGAGCTCGACGACGGAATCGGCTCGATTCATGAGCCAGAGTGTAACGATTCGCCTCTTTCGCCACTAACAGACAGGGGTATCATCGATGCCCGCCGTTGCGGGGGAAGCGATGACTCGCGAACTGCGATTCCATCTCGTCGTTTCGTTCGGCGTGATGCTCGTCGCGTCGCTCGCGACCGCCGCGACTTCTGTCACCTTTTACTTCGACGATCAGAACCGGTTCGAGCGCGAGATCGCGCCGGGCGAGGTTCATCCATATGTCATCACGCTGAAGGCCGGCGAGTTCGTTCGATTCGTCGCGCAACCGAACGATTTGGACATTGCCCTCGCTTTCGATTCGCCTTCTGGAGTGCGGATCTCCACGATCGATCAACTCGATACATCGAGTGATCCGGAGACGCTCTCTGCGATCGCCACTGTCGATGGCAGGTATCGGCTGCTCGTGACGGTCAGCCCCAAATGGACGGACCGCGGTCCGTACACGATACGACTCGACGAGCGGCGACCGGCTGTTCCGCAGGACGCCGATCGCATCGAAGCGGAAGGGCTCTTTATCGAGGGAGAGAGCATTCGTGCGCGAGGAACGGCGGAGGCTTTTCAGTCGGCGGAGGAACTGTACGCGCGTGCCTTCCGGCTGTGGCGGAGCGTGAATGATGACGTGAGCGCATCGGATGCGATGAACAACATCGGCTACGTGCGCGTCCTGCTCGGCAAGCCGCGTGAAGCAGTCGATGCGTTTTTACAGGCCCTGGCGCTTCGCGACTGCATTGCTAAGCCGAGGCGAGCGACGGTATTCAGCAACCTCGCCCATGCTCTGCAGGACCTCGGACAGGACCGCAAGGCAATTGCGTTTTCGGAGGCGGCTCTCCGCGATCCGAGTTGCGATGTCCGCCTCAGTGCCATCAGTGTTTACAGCATCGGCGCGGCGTATTCGAAACTGGGCGAGGAGAAGACGGCTCTTCAGTATTACCTTCGGGCGAGACCGCTGGCCAAGCTGAGCGGCGATCGGCTCGGCGAAGCGCGCACGTTGAACCGCATCGGCGGCAGCTACGCTGCTCTGGGCCAGTGGCGAGACGCCCTCCTCTATTACAGTCGATCTCTGAAGATCCGGCGTGCCGCCGGAGACCGCCGCGCCGAAGCGCTTGCGCTGGCCAACATCGGTTCTCTTTATGAGAACTGGGGAGACAGCGAGCGCGCGCTCGAGCACTACCAGAAAGCCCTCGCACTGAGTAGAGAAACGGGCGACACACGCACGCAGGCGGTCGCATTGCAGCGCATCGGCGATATTCATCAGATCCGCGGAGATCCCGGAAAAGCGATCGAATCCTATGAGCCGGCGCTCAAGCTGTATCGCGAAGCGCGTTATCACTCCGACGAGGCGATGGCGCTACTCGGTCTCGGTAAAGCGTACGCCGCGAAGCAGGAATTCGCCACGGCACTGCGGTACTACGACGAAGCAATCGCGACGAGCCGCGATCGGCTGCAGCGAGCGCTCATCCTGAGCGCCACCGCCGACGCGCAATTGGGTGCGGGAAACCTCGATGACGCGATCGCGTCCGCGAACGAGGCCATCGACATTTTCCGCATCGCCGGCAATCAACAAGGTGAAGCGGAAGCGGTCTTTGTCCGCGCCCGGTTGCACGAATCCGCGGGCAGGCTCGCCGAGGCGCGCCGCGATCTCGAGCGATCGCTTCAGGTGATCGAGCGGCTGCGCGGAAACATCGGGACACTCGAATCGCGGGCACTCTTTCTCGCTTCATATTCCGACATCTCCGAACGGTATATCCGCGTTCTGATGCGGCTCAGGCTTGACGCACTCGCACTACAAGCCAGTGAACGAGCGCGGGCGCGAACGCTGGGCGACTATTTGAGCGGAGCATCCGTCAAGAAAGAGCGGCCGGACCAGCGCGCCCTGCTGGAAAGGCAGCGCGAGATCCGCGCGCTCCTCAGCGCAAAGGCCGAGGCGCAGCTCAAAGCGATGGGAAGCAAGAACTCTCAGGAGGTCGTTGCAGCGATCGGGCGGGAGATGGAGGAGCTGTCGGTCGAATACGATCAGGTTGCGGCGCGGGTCGGCGACAACAATCCGATGATGGAGTCGCTCGGAGTGATGCCGATCCAGCGCGACATCCTCGATTCGGCGACGGCACTCCTCGAGTATTCGCTCGGAAGGGACAAGAGCTTTCTCTGGGTCGTGACTCCGGCCTCGCTTCGCAGCTATGAGCTTGCCAAGCGCGAGACGATCGAGGCTGCTGTGCGGAAAGCCTACGAGTCGGTCACGACGCGAACCGGCGAGCGCGCGGCGCTTGATGCGCTCAGCCGGATGCTCCTCGCTCCTGCCGCAGCCGATCTCACGGCGAAGCGTTTGCTGATCGTGAGCGACGGTGCGTTGCACTACGTTCCTTTCGCGGCGTTGCCATCGCCGCGAAATCCCTCACGTCCGCTGATTGCCGATTACGAGATCATCAGCATTCCTTCGGCGTCGACCCTCGCGCTTCTGCGCAGGTCTCCTCGACGGTCGCCTGCGACGAAGACACTGGCGGTCTTCGCCGATCCGGTCTTTCAGAGGAAGGACGAGCGCGTTCACTCGACTCTGCATCCGGCCGCTCCAGAAAGCATCGTTGAAGCGGACGTCGTCCGCTCGGCGCAGGAATCGGGATTGGCAAGCGGTACGCTGCCGCGTCTCCCATTCACACGACGCGAGGCGAATGCGTTGCTCGCGCTCGTGAGTCCCGACCGAAGGAAAGCCGCTCTCGATTTCCAGGCCAGCCGCAAGACGGCGCTCAGCAGAGACCTCGGAAACTATCGCATCGTGCATTTCGCTACTCATGGTCTGTTGAACAGCCTCCATCCGGAGTTATCGGGGATCGTCTTGTCACTCGTCGATCAGAAGGGGAGTGAGCAACGCGGGTTTCTCGCCGTCGCCGATGTGCTGAACATGTCTCTCCACGCGGACCTCGTCGTTCTCAGCGGTTGCCGCACGGCGCTCGGCCGGGAGATCAAGGGCGAAGGGATCGCCGGTCTCACGCGCGCGTTCATGTATGCCGGAGCACCGCGCGTGGTTGCCAGTCTCTGGAAAGTGAGCGATGCCGCGACCGCCGAACTGATGAAGAAGTTCTACGGCGGCATGCTTGGGCCACAAAAGCTTTCAGCCGCGGCGGCGCTCCGGGCCGCGCAACTGAGCCTGTGGAAGGAGAAGCGATGGAACGATCCGTACTATTGGGCAGCATTCGGAGTCCAGGGTGAGTGGAATTGACCTAAGATCGATCTTCGTGCCACTGACATCGGAGGGCTTCGAGAAGTTTCTCGCTGTTCTGGCGAGAGAGCGCGAAGCGGCCGGCGAGCAATACGAGCTGGTTCGCCTGAAGCTCGTCAAGTATTTCGAGCTCAGGATGACCGCGAACCCCGACGACCTCGCCGATGAGACGATTGATCGAGTGGCGCGGCGGCTGGCGGGAGGCGAGCGGATCGCGTCGCCCGAGGTGATGCGTTACGTTTACGGCGTCGCGCGAAACGTGCTCCTCGAATCGTGGAAGAGCGAACAACGCCAGAAAAAGATCGTCGAGTTTCCGCAACCGGCGAACGACGACTTCGATCGGGAGCTCGGCGATTTGCAGCTCGATTGTTTTCAGGAATGTCTAGGTCAGATTTCACCAGACAGTCGCGGCCTGCTGCTTCGGTATTATCAGCACACAGGCCGCGCCAAGATCGATGACCGGCTCGTGCTGGCCCGACAGCTCGGTGTCGAAGTGAATGCGCTGCGGATACGGATTCACCGGATCAAGGGCGAGCTTCAGCGCTGCACGGAGAAGTGCATGAAACGTGTGCGCAGTTTCGCCACAGTAGGTCGAAGATGATGAATGATCAGTTGGTCATACGCCGTTACCTGTTGGGCGATTTGCCCGAAAGCGATGCGGCCGCATTCGAGGAAGACTATTTCGCGAGCGATGACCGCTTCAGCGAGATGCTCGCCGCCGAAGATGACTTGATCGAGGCCTTTCTTCAGCGCGAGCTGAGCGCGAGCGACCGGCGATTGTTCGAAGGCCGATTTCTGGCCACTTCACGCGGCCGGGAGAAGATCGCGCTGGCCGCCGCGATCAATAGCGTTTCGCGGGTGACGCGTCGCGGCAACTGGACCATGCCTCTCACGATCGCCGCTGCAGTGTTCGTGATGGTGATCAGCGTCGTTCTGTTGCGCCAGAACGTCGTCATGCGATATCAGATCGAGCAGCTCCAACACCAACGGCCTGCGCCTCGCTCCGTCGTGACACCGCACCGCGGCGAAGTTTTCTCCGTCGTCCTGAGCAACGGTCTGGAGCGAGGCTCCGATAGCGGCACCACGATCGTGCTTCCCCACAATGCCGAGACTGCGGAGCTCTGGCTCGTTCTTCCACACGACGACTATCCGACGTACACGACGGCGTTGCAGTCAGTCGACGGCCACACGCTGTGGAGCGAGAGCGGTCTTGCTTCACGGCCCCTTGGCGCGCGGAAGGCGATCGTCGTTCGGATCCCCGCCTCATCGCTGGAACAGGGTACGTTCATCATCGCGGTCGCCGGCGACAAGCCCGGCGCGGCGAGCGAATCGATCGAAGATTTCTCCTTCAGCGTCCGCCGTCCCTAAGGGGTCAGATTTACTTCGTCCTTTTTCCCACCGGCTGTAGAAAAAAGGACGAAGTAAAGATCTGACCCCCACCTGAAACGTTTTTCTCCTTCGGCCACATCTAATCGAAGTCCAAATCGCCCAAAAGGAGGAAGCCATGAAGATCCGCACCAGCATCAAGGCCGGTCAGGCATCGGTCGCCCTCGTCGACTGATTTCGCCGGCAGCACGCGGGAGAGCGTCGATTTTCACGCGGCGCTCTCCTGTAACCCCGAAACGTTTTTTTCCTTCCGCCACAAGTAATCGAAGTTTCAAGAACGCCGAAAGGAGGGGAACGCAATGAAGATCCGCACCAGCATCAAGGCCGGTCAGGCATCTGCAGCGGTTCTCGACTGATCCCACCACCGAAGGGAGAGAGCCGATTCGTTCGACACTCTCCCATAACCCCCGAGGCTTTTTCATGAGCGCATTCCGGCGAACACTCCGCCTGTTGAATGAAGATGGCGCACCCCGTTGGCGCTTGACGGTGGTGCTGATCGTTGCGCTTCTCGCGGCGTGGACGATGTGGTTCGTCCTTGCGCGCGTTCCAGTCTACGAGAGCAGCCTGTCGGCGAGGATCGAAGTCGACGGAGCCGCTCGCCCGATCGATGCGCCGCTGGCCGGTCGCATCGTCTTGAGCAATCTCGCACTCGCCCGTCGCGTTCGTGCGGGAGACATCCTCGCGGAGCTCGACGCTGAGCCGCTCGTCATCGAGCGGCGGGAGCTCGATGCCAAGCTCCAGGGATTGAGCAACGAGATCGCCGCGCTGCAGAGAGAGATCACTGCCGAACATGCGGCCGTGAGTCAGGCGACGTCTGCGTCGGACTTCGCACGGCGCGAAGCGATGGCTCGCGCGGAGGAAGGCAACGCCGCGGCGAAGCTCGCGAAAGAAGAGTTGGATCGCGCGACCCGGCTTCACGCATCGGGATTGATCGGCGATCTCGATCTACTCCGCTCGCGCGCTGAGGCGGAGAAACGGCAGGCGGTCGCGGACGGCCTTCGCCTGTCGGTTCTGCGGCAGAGAGCAGACGATGATCTGAAGCAGAAGGAACGGCTTTCGCGGCATGAGAGCCTCGGGCGCGAGCTCGCGTCGCTCGAAGGGCAGCAACGTAGCATTGTCGTCAACATCGAACGCCTCGAACACGAGATCGAGCGGCGCCGCATTCGCGCTCCTATCTCCGGCACGCTCGCCGACGTTGCGTTAGTGAAATCAGGTTCCGTCGTCGCTGAAGGAGATCGACTGGCCACGCTGATCTGCGATGGTCATCTCGATGTCGTCGCCTCGTTCAGTCCAAACGCCATCGGCCGTCTACGAACGGGGCAGTCGGGGCGTCTGCGCCTCGCCGGATATCCGTGGCAGCAGTACGGCGCGCTGCCGGTCGTGGTTGCGCATGTGGCCAGCGAGCTGCGCGACTCGCAGATCCGCGTCGAGCTGCGTCTCGATGCTCCAGCCTCTAACATTCCGCTGCAGCATGCGCTGCCCGGAACGGTCGAACTGGAAGTCGAACGGATCTCGCCCGCGGCTCTGATCCTTCGCGCCGCGGGACGGCGGATCTCGTGAGGCGATTCCTCGCACCCGAGGTCATACAGACGTCGGCCACCGATTGCGGTCCCGCCAGCCTGAAGTGTCTGCTCGAGGGTTTCGGCATCGCGGCCAGCTACGGCCGTCTCCGCGAAGCGTGTCAAACCGACATCGACGGCTCTTCGATCAGCACGATCGGCGATGTGGCCGTGCAGCTCGGATTGGAAGCGGAGGAGATCATCCTTCCGATCGATCATCTGCTGATCGATGAAGCGCACGCTCTCCCTGCCGTCGTCGTCGCGCGTCTGCCAAACGGATTCACGCACTTTCTCACGATCTGGCGCCGGCATGGAGCGAGCGTGCAGGTGATGGACCCGGCGATCGGCCGGCGCTGGCTGCCGATGCGCCGCCTGCTCGGCGAGCTTTATGTTCATCAAGCTGTCGTGCCGGCGTCCGATTGGCGGGAGTGGGCGGGGAGCGAAGAGTTCATCGCGCCGTTGCGCCGGCGCATCTCGCAGATCGGCGTCGTCCCCGATCCACTCATCGAAATCGCGAAGAGCGATCCGACGTGGCGCACGTTCGCGGTCCTCGATGCGTCGATTCGAGCGTCTGATGCGATGTGCCGCAACGGTGGACTGCGGCGGGGAGCTGAGTCGCAGCGATTGATCGAGCGATTGCTCGCCGTCTCCGCGGAGGACGCGGCCGAGATCATTCCGCCCGGTTACTGGTCAGCGCGGCGCTCCGAATCAGCGGAAGGGGAAGAGGAATGTCTCCGCATTCGCGGAGCGGTGCTGCTGCGCATCCGCGGACGGCGAGAAGCGGCGGCGGAAGGACCGTTGAGCGCCGCGACTGTCAGCGCCGTGCAGGAGCGCAGCGCCACTCCGTGGCACGAGCTCTACAAACTCATCCGCCGCGAAGGTCGCGCATCGATCGCCCTGCTCGTCGCCGCGCTCGGCGTTGCCGCAGCGGGAGTCATCGTCGAGGCGCTCCTCTTCCGCGGCATTCTCGACCTCGGCCGATACCTCGGTGTGTTCGAGCAGCGCGCCGCTGCGATCGCAGCGTTGATGCTGTTTGCCGGCGCGCTTCTACTTCTCGACATTCCGCTCGCTTCCGGAGCGCTGCGAGCGGGTCGTCGTCTCGAGTGTCAGCTCCGCCTGGCGCTGTTCGAGAAGCTGGCGCGACTTCCCGATCGCTATTTTCGAAGCCGGCTCACCTCCGACATGGTCGAGAGAAGTCACAGCACGCACATGCTGCGCAATCTGGTGATGCTCGCTTCGCGCGTGGCACGCGCGTCGGCGAAGCTGGTCATTACGGCCGGTGCGATGTGCTGGCTCGATCCGCGTGTGGCCGTTCCGGCGATCGTCTCCGCGGTCTCGGTTGTCGCTGTTCCGTTGATGGCGGCGCCGCTCATCAACGAACGCGAGATGCGCGTGCGCACTCATTCCGGCGCGCTCAGCCGCTTCTCGCTCGATGCCCTGCTCGGACTCACAGCGATTCGGTCGCACTCGGCCGAGCGATCGGTGAGAAGACAGCACGAGTCGCTGCTCGTCGAGTGGATGCGCGCCGGGCTCAGTCTGCATCGCGCGGTGTCGATGGTGGAGTCGGTGCAGACGGCGGCGGTCTTCGCTTTCGTCGGTTGGATCGTCCTCGCGCATGTGTCGCATGCCGGTGCCTCCGGCCTCAATCTCCTTCTGGTTTTCTGGGCGCTCAGTCTTCCCGTTCTCGGCCAGGAGATCGCGATTGTTCTTCGTCAAGCGCCGACATATCGC
>DASYUK010000117.1:0-20385 GCA_036001325.1 Thermoanaerobaculia bacterium | reverse complement strand
TGTCGACGAAGGACGCGATGGCGCCGCGTTTGAAGGACGCGCAGGTGTTGCCGCAGTACCGTTGACATCCGTTCGCCGGGAATGCAACCCTACCCGGTGCCGTTGATGGAGTTCCACGTAGTTGCGGGGTCGTAGTTCAGTTGGTTAGAACGCCGGCCTGTCACGCCGGAGGTCGCGGGTTCGAGCCCCGTCGGCCCCGCCACCCACCGACACCACATATTCCCACCCGCTCTCGATTCCTTACGTTTGATACAATGATGTAAGGAGCATGAAGTGGCCACATCCACGCTGACCAGCAAGGGGCAGACGACCGTACCGAAAGAAGTACGCGAAGCGCTCGACCTCGAAACTGGGGACAGACTCTCGTGGGAGATTCGCGGCGGAAAGGTCGAGGTCACAACGGAGCAGCCGGCAATCTTCCGATGGGAAGGTTTCATCAAGAACGGATCCGGAAACGTCGTGAAAGACATTGACGAAGCGCGAAAGCACAGAGGGCGGATCTGAAAGGTGCAGCACGTCGTCGCGGACGCGAATGTCTTCATCTCCTTCTTCGTGGAGCGCAACGAGAACCAACGCGCGGCCGCGAAAGCCTTTCTTCTCGGCGCCGGGAACGGAGACTTTGCCGCCGTCATCCCTCAGTTCGTCCTGTTTGAGATCGTCTATGTTCTCCAGACTTCCTACAGTGTGTCGGGCGTTGACGTGGCCAACGTGATCAAAGACACCATCGCCATGCCGGGCATTCTCGTAACGGATGACTGTCCCTGGACGCAGGTTTTCGAGTACTGGCCTGATCCGCTGCGATCGATCAGTGATGCTGCGATCGTCGCGCTCGCAGTCGCCAATCGGTACGACTATGTGGCGACGTTCGACCAGAAGCTGGCGAGACGAATGAAGACTTTGGGAGTCGCTTCGTATTGGTGAGAGCGCGCCGGCCTGTCACGCCGGAGGTCGCCGGTTCGAGCCCCGTCGGCCCCGTCAATTCCCAATCAAGAGCTTGATCGTCGAACGGTTCGATCCCATACCGCCTCGTCATAACGCCGACGGATGTTCCTGTCCTTGGTGAGAAGCGGCTCTCCGCGGAGTCTCGCCTGCGCGACCACGATTCGATCAAACGGGTCTCTCGTCCACTTCTCCTTCACAGCTGAACGGATCACCTCCGCGAATGAAAGGTCACAGAATTGAAGACCGATTCGCCGATGCAGCGCATCGATGACTTCTACAGCCGGCCGCCTGGTTTTCTTGACCTCGAACAGATACTCCAGCTCCAGCGCCACAATCGGTGAGATCAAGAGGTCATTCCCGTCGATTAAAGAGCGTGCACCAGCCGGAATGAGGTCGACGCGTCCGGCGAACAGCCATGCGACGACGTGCGTATCGAGGTAGATCATGGCCGCCACTCTTCGGACCAATCCACATGCACGATTTCCTGCGGATCGCCGATGAGATATTCGACCGGCTCGAGCCGGCCCGTTTTCGACGACTCGACGGGCGGCACAATCCGAAGAATCTTGCCGTGACGCTCGATCTCGACCGGCACGCCGGTCTCGAGCACGCGGTCCAGAATGCGGTATACATCGCTGCGGAGCTGGGATGCAGTCAGCTTCATTGACGTACGTTCTCCAATGGTCCAAACGTACGTACGATCGCCGATCTTCCCGATCGCGGCGGGTCACCGGTTGGATGACCCGCCGTCGAGAAGCGCGCGGACGCGTTACTGAACGTTCACGGTGTAAATATTGAAGGCACCTCCGGCGGCTGTTTCCGGATTGCTCGCCCGATGATCACAGAAGAATGGCCAGACGGCAGCGCTGAACGGTGTCGAGGATGAATAGTCGCCGGGGCCGTTCGGATTGCCATCGAAGTTCGATTGTGCCGACGTCTGGCGCACGTTGGCGGACCATGTCGCGCCGCTGTCTGTGCTTTGCGTCGCGTAAACATGCGCCAGGCAATTACTCGGATCGTCACGACGGTCGTAGAACGTCACGGTGACTTTGTCGCCACCCACGCCGTTCGATTCAACGCTGAGGGTAGGGTGAAACTGATCGTTTGCAGTAGCGTCATCGTTGAGGACGACCGGGGGGGACCACGTCGCACCGCCGTTAACGGATTGCGTGATCAGGATGTCGAAGCCACGGCTGTCTGGGCCGCTGGTGACCGGATCCGCGTAGACCAGATAAAGAGCGCCGCTCGGGCCGACCTTGAGCGCGTGCGCAGGCCCCTGCGAGCGTCCGCCCACGCAGCCAATGTTGCTGCCGAAGCCAGCATGAGTCTGAGCGGCAGCCACATCGGTTCCCCACGTGACGCCGCCGTTCGTGCTCTTGTCGACGTAGATGATGTTCTTGGCGTAATCATGCCAGGAATCGTAGACCACACCGGTATTGTGGTCGACAGCCGGATACGCGCCGATGACTCGCTCAAACTTTGTCGTTCCGTCATTCACTTTGATCGGCGCGCTCCACGTCGCGCCGCCGTCAGAAGAGTACGCAACGTAGAGAATCTGATTGTTGCCACTGTTGCGATCCCACGATACGTAGATTCGGTTCGCGAAGGCGCTGTTACTGCGATCGATGGCAAGATAGTATTTGTCGTCGAAGTTCTTCGCCCTGTTGTACGTCACGGCCACCGGCGTCGACCAATTGACGCCATCGAAGGATTTACTGACGCCGATCGAGTTCGGAAAATTACGTGTCAGCGGCGCTCCACCAAATGAGAAATAAAGCGTGCCGTTCTTGTCATAATCGAGCGCCGGATCGAACGTGATGCCGAAAGTGTGGTTGTTCCATGTTCGGCTAATCGCCGTGCGTGTAAATGTCACGCCCTCAGTGGACGATGCGTAGGCCATTACGGCGCAGTCGCCGAACGTACCAGAGACTGCCGCTGTACTGCAGTTACCCGGGTAAATGTGATTCGAGCCCCCCGCCAAAATTCCAACAATGCCTAGAAGGCCGGTTCCTGCTGCGCCTGTCTCTCCTTCGTACGAGTCTGCCGAATTGGACACATCGCGGTCCAGACCCGTTAGGAGTGCCAGGCTACCGATCGAGGCACCCAAGAAGCTGGTCGAGCCTGGCGGCGGTGCCAGAGGGTTGGGTATTGCACCGCCTTCGCTGAAAACGAAGTGGCCATGGTCGAGGCCAGGCTCGGCCACTCGCGTCAGGATAGGGAAGGTGATGAATTGCGGCGGTCCCTGAGCGACCTGGCCTTGTCCGCCTGCAGAGACGAAAGTGATGAGTAAAACAGCCATGAGAAAGGATGGAACGATTTTCTTCATCTTGCCTCCACGTTAAGAAGATCGAAAAAAGCATGAACGCCACAAGCCTCGGCGATGCCGGCGAATGATGATTTCGGCAGGATTGACATTAAGTATCACGAACGAGTCGTTGAGTCGAAGATTCTCCAACCATGACCACGCGCCGGCCTGTCACGCCGGAGGTCGCGGGTTCGAGCCCCGTCGGCCCCGCCACTTTTGAACAAACACGTTAACGCGGGAGCAGGCCGCGCCTTGGAAAGTTACGCACGCGCGTCGACGATCAGCAGCTTTAGAGGCTCAGACTCCGCGATGCGGGCGAAATCGCGGTCGAGGGTGAATAAGTCTCCGTCGATCCGAATCGTCATGGCTGCAATGAGCGCATCGATGGCGGTGACAATGATCCCTGTCGTCCGGCAGTGGTTTACGAGACGAGCGGCCTCGACATGATCGGCCGCGGACGCCATCAAGAGCGGAAAGGCCTCGAGTTTGTCGCGAAGGTCGGCGAACTGCTCCTGCGTTCGCACTCCGGAGAGAATCTCCTGAAACACGATTCCGGGGACAGTCACAGGCACGTTCTCTCGCAGCACGATTTCCAGCTTTTCTGCGACCGGATCGGTCTGCTGAGAATAACGCTTTCGGCGGAGGGCTCGCGAGAGGACCGATGTATCGAGCACGATCATCGGCGACGCGCGCGCTTGTAGTCATAGCGGCGATCGAAGTCGATCCGCCCGAAGAGATCGAGGATGGCCCGCCTTTTCCGGCGCTGGATGTATTCGAGCAGGGCCTCGTTCACCGTTTCCCTCTTGGTGCGGTGACCTCCGACCTTTTTCGCCTGCTCGAGCAACTGATCATCGATGGCAAGGTTGCTGGGCATCCCCGTGGTACCTCTCTACACATATTAGCACACACGGTATTACACAATCACCGCCGTGACTCGCCGGCAGTCTAATCTCGCGGTGCGAAGCGCGCGTCTATTTCCGCTGAGTGCGCTTACGCTTCGCGGAGGTTTTGCCACGCGCTGGCTGCGCCTCAAAGTTTGGCATCTTTCGAACTTCTTCGAACGGCATTCGTGATGACGATCTCCCGTTCAGCGGCGAGATCAACGTAGCGTGACAAATCGTCTTTCACTTCCTCGAAGTCGCTTGATTCGGCTCTTCGATGTTCTTTCCGGCGCCCCGTCGGCCCCGCCGCCACCCTCCCTCCCGCCCACCGTTCGCCTCAGCGCGAAATCATCTTCAGCGCGACGATGCCCAACGCCACCGCCATCAACAAAAGGAATTCGCGCGACATCAGCGGCACGGCCAGCGAGATCACGCTGAATCCGTTGAACGACGCGCTCAACGCATCGGGATTCGTCACGACAATCGTTGCCGGCCCCGGTGAAATGTTCGGTACGACCGCCTGCAGCGTCGTCGCGTTTACGAATGTCACCGTCGGACTCGCGACGCCGCCGAATGAAACGGTCGCGCCGATCTGAAATCCTGTTCCGATGATCGTCACGGTTGCGCCGGGCAAAGCGCTCGTCGGATTCACACTCGTGATCGACGGAGCGTTGTTGAACGTGAATCCATTCATCAGACTCGCGCTGCCGCTGGCACAGGTCACCGTAACGGTCACCGCTCCCGCTGCGTGCGACGGCGTCGTTGTCGTGATCGTCGTCGAATTCGAAACAGCGCTTCCCACGCCCGCGCTGCCGCCGAAGTCGACGGTGCAACCGCTCGCGAAGTTCGTTCCGGTCAGGGTCACGCTTGTGCCGCCGGCGGTTGAGCCGCTCGATGGATTCACATTCGTCAACGTCGGCGCGGCGGCGACGACATGAACGACGCCGTTCATGAACGTTCCGCCGGGAAAACTGTGCAGAGCACAGTAGTACGGAAAGTTCCCGACGTTGTTGAACGTGTGCGTGAACGACCCGTTCACCAGCACGCCGGAGTTCCAGGAATCGGGCCCGATCGGGTTATCGCTCGTGGAGGTGTGCGCGGACCCTGTCCAGTTCCAGCTCACCGTGTCGCCGGGCGCGATCGTCACGTTGCTCGGCATGAAGCTGAGCGCCGGACCGACGGTGACGTTCATCGTCGCGCCGAACGCCGGCACCACCACGATGAGAACGACAGCAGCGACGAAGAGAGTTCGCATGAGTTGTGAAATTCTATTGCTACAATCCCGCTCCCTCGATGTCGAAGTTCTATATCACCACCGCCATCCACTACGTCAACGACGATCCGCACATCGGTCACATGTACGAGAACATCGTCGCCGACGTCATTGCGCGACATCGCCGGCGCATGGGCGATGACGTTTTCTTCCTCACCGGCACCGACGAGCACGGGCAGAAGATCGAACGCGCCGCGGCCAAAGAAAAGATCCTTCCGATCGAGCTCGCCGATCGCGTCGTCAACACACACTACGATCTCGACAAGAAGCTGAACATCCGCTACGACGACTTCATCCGCACGACGGAGTCGCGACATCGCGTCGGCGTCCTCGAGCTGATCCGCCGCATCGAAGAGCGCATGCCGGGCGACATCTACAAGGGCGAGCACTCCGGCTGGTACTGCCAGACCGAGGAGACATTCATTCCGGATAATCAGGTGAGGGAAGGGCGGGATGAAGTGGGTCACGCCGTCGAATGGACGACGGAGAAGAACTACTTCTTCAAGCTATCGAGCTACGCCAACAGGCTACTCGCACATTACCGCGCGCATCCGGAGTTCGTCTGGCCACCGACGCGGATGAACGAAGTCGTCGCGTTCGTCGAGCAGGGGCTGAAAGATCTCTCGATCTCGCGCACGTCGATCACGTGGGGCATTCCCTGGCCGGGAAATCCCGAGCACGTCATCTATGTGTGGATGGATGCGCTGACGAACTACATCTCCGCCCTCGGCTTCGGCAGCGCCGATCGTGAGAAGTTCGACAAGTACTGGCCGGCCGACATCCATCTCATCGGCAAGGACATCGTCCGCTTTCACGCCGTCTACTGGCCGGCGTTCCTGATGGCCGCGGGCGTCGAATTGCCGAAGCGCGTCGTCGGTCACGGCTTCTGGACGCGGCACCAGCAGAAGATCTCGAAGTCTCTCGGCAACGTCGTGCGGCCGTACAACATCATCGAAGACTTCGGCGCCGACGCCCTGCGCTACTACGTCATGCGCGAGATGGTCTTCGGGCAGGATCAGGACTATTCGGACGAATCGCTCCTCGAACGCTACAACGCCGACCTCGCCAACGATCTCGGCAATACGATCTCGCGCGGGATCAAGATGTCGGACAGTTACTTCGGCGGCAAGACGCCGCCGATGCCGTGCTTCGACAACGATCTGATCCGCGCGTCGGAAGAGCTCATCCCCGAATATCTCCGGGCGATGGACGAGCTGGCGTTTCAACGCGCGCTGGAAGTCGCGTGGAGGCTGCTCGTCGCGACCAACAGCTACATCGTCACGCGCGAACCGTGGAAGAAGTTCAAGGAGAGCGGCGCGGACGAGAATCTGTCGCGGATCATCTGGAACGTGCTCGAAGCGTCACGCATCGTCTGTGTCATGGTCGCGCCGATCATGCCCTCCTCGGCACGGGAGGCGCTATCGCGACTCGGTGCCGATCCCGACTGGATCGACGCCGCGGCGCTCGAGTGGGGCGGGCTCCCGAACGGTGCGCCGGTGCGAGTCGGCGATCCGATCTTCCCGCGCGTCGACATCGAGGCATACATCGGAGAGAAAAAGATGAGCGAGACGAAACCCGAAACGACGCAAGCAGCGCCGCCGGACATGAACCGCATCAGTATCGATCAGTTCATGGAAGTCGATCTGCGAGTGGCGGAGGTTCGCGCGGCCGAGAAAGTGGAGAAATCGAAAAAGCTGATGAAGATGACGATCTTCACCGGCGACGAAGAGCGGACGATCGTCGCCGGCATCGCCGCGAAGTACTCACCGGAAGAGCTGGTGGGGCGGAAGATCGTGATCGTTGCCAATCTGCAACCGGCGACGCTGATGGGAATCGAGTCGAATGGGATGGTGCTGGCGGCCTCGATCGGCGGCGAGCCGTCGCTGCTCGCAGTCGACCCGAGCGTCCCGCCAGGAACAAAAGTGAAATAGCGCACAACGCGTGGCGCATTCTGTGAACTAATATCGATCCGTGCCTGTGGCCACCGCTGAACAACTTACTGCCGTAGTTGCCGAAGACACCACGAAAGTGCGCGAGTACCTCATCGCCGAGCTGACCTCGCTCGGCGTGTCGGCGCTGGGCGCCAAAACCGGCCTCGAGGCTCTCAAGATCGTCAGCGAGCATCGCCCCGAATTGATTATCCTCGACGGACTGCTGCCGGAGATGCATGGATTCGAAGTGGCGCGCGCCATCCGAAAACTCGATCCGCGCTACCGGCCGCTCGTCGTGATCATCACCGCCGTCTACAAGAGCATTCAGTATCAGAATGAAGCGCGGCTGAAGTACGGGATCGACGATTACCTGATCAAGCCGGTGACCCGCGACTCGTTGCGCAATCTCGTCGAGCGGACGCGGGCAAACTCGTCCGTTTAAAATTCCGAAAACCTGTGGACGAACGATTTCTTCGGAACTAGATTGTGCTCGTCGCTGACTCGAAGATTTGCAGCGACCCAGTCGGCGCACTCTAGCGCGCTGCGCCCACTCCTCCGGCCAAGGAGTGGGCATTTTTCGTTTCAGGGCAACTTCAAACCACACGACTCGCAGCGTCTCTTCGGACTCATCAACCACATCGGGACAACGACGAGAATCGATGGACTGAAGAGGAGCGGGATCGCTTTCAGCCGGCGATCATCGATCTGATACACATCGATCGAACCGCAGCGCGGGCACCGCTCCTCGATCATGTCTCTGGCATCGGGCAGAGGCGCCTCGATGTGCCGCGCTGCCAGCGGTGGACTCCATCGATGAGCACACGCGACGCAGCGCGCCGTCGGCATCAACAGCGCTCCGGTCGCGACGGCGACGAGCGCCGTGATCGCGAGCAGTGGCTGATCCACCGCCACTCCGATGCCGAGGAAGATCGCGGTGAGTAGCAGAAAGATGCGGAGTCTGGGGATCGCCTGGAAATCGCGCGATCCGCATTGCGGACATTCGGATGCGGGGCTCGTTTTCAAGATCCTTCGCTCGTTTCGCTCGCTCAGGATGAGTGTCGCGCCGCCTCGCGGCGCTCCCTCACATTCCCATCGGATGCCAGACCGTCTTCATCTCCTGAAATTCGAAGATGGCGCAGGGGCATTTTTGGGGACGCGTTCCTCAAACAATGTCGTCGATGATCCCGATGACGACCGAACGCACCGGGCCATCTTTCGAGTCGAACACCTGCCGCGCGCCGTTGCCTTCGTCGAGCACGAGAACGGTTTCGTCCGCCCCCGCGCCAACGGAGTCGGCCGCGATCAGATAGTCGCCGGTCGGCGCGCCGTTGTGCGACATCTTCTCGATGATGAGAAGTCGCTTCCCTTCGTAGAAGCGATGTTTGATCGTGCCGTGAATTTCACCGACGATGCGGCCGAGAATCATCGCGAGCTCACTCCATCCACGATCGCAACGATGGCGTGATCGACCGGCACGAACGTCCGTTCGAGAGCCAGCGCGGCCTCGCGCCCGCCCTCGTATGACACCAGCTCACCCGGTCCGGCCATCCGCGTCGCGTCGGCGACAACCAGCACTTTCCCTTTCGGCTTGAGGGTCTTGTCGAGGGGCTGCACGATGAGCATCGGCACGCCCTCCAACCCCGGCGTCACGATACACGGCACGACCTGACCGATGACGCGGCCGAGCAGCATCAGCCCGCCTCTCCATCGAGCTCGAGCAGTGGTGCCGTCTCGAAGCGCGTGCTCCCCGTAATCTCACGCTCGACAAGCTCGTGCGGCGCCGCGATCAGCCGATGCGAAAAGCCGCGCGGTGGCGGCGCATCAGCGCCCGACCCCGCCGCCGCAAGCACCGCCGCCGCTTCGATGTCGTGCAGCGAACCGGCGAGCATCGCCATCCCCTTGCCGGCCAATCCGGTGTCGGAAAGCCGCAACTCGAGCAGCTCGACCGGCGTCCCCTTCAGAGCGGCCTCCACTGCGCGAACGATCGACGAAGCGGTCTCGGTCTCGAGGATGAGAAGCGAGCCCGCCGCTTTGCGTTTCTTTCCGAAGACAGCGTCGAAGAGAGCCTGGTGGACGTCCGGCAGGAACGAGTGGTCGAGCACGGAGGAGCGGGCCATGGTGAGCGCCTCGTTCAGCGACTCGGACGTCGATGCCGTCGATCCGCCGAAGACGACCAGATAACGGCCGCGGGTGACGGTTCCGGCGCGGACAAAGGTGATCGGCGCCTTCTTGAGAATCGCATCGACGGCGTAGACGCCGGCGGGGATGTCTTCAAACTCGAGCACCGCGAGTGCAGAGGCCTTCTTCATCACGTAATCCTGTAATGATCGACGAGCACGCAGCGGCGCCACCGGGAGAAGCTGCGAGGTCCGGTCATCCCCTCGCCGGTCGGCGTCGAAATCGTAAATGAGCAGTATCCCTCGCCGTCCAGACCGAGTCCGGCTTGCGAGCGGCCGTTCTGCACGAAGACCGAACATTCGCAGTTCTTCGCCATTCTGCTGAGGTTGTCGAGATTCTTCGAGTGCATAACCGCGGTATGCCGGTTGCCGCTTTCCACGGCGATGGCGAGATCGATGGCGCGGTTGGCATCGGAGACGCGGCACACCGGCATGACCGGCATCATCTGTTCGGTCCAGAGAAGAGTGTCATCTTCATTGACTTCGACGACGATCATGCGAACCGAGTCGGGAACGCTGATCCCCATTTTCGCGAGGATCACCGACGCATTCTGCCCGATCAGCGTCTTGTTGAGGCGGCTCTTCTGGCGAGGGCCTCGAACCTCTTCGAAGATGATTCTCTCCAGCTCGCCGACACGCTCGCGCGGGATGACCACGCCTCCCTGCTGCCCCATGGAGGCGATGAGCCGGTCCGCGATCGAAGCCACCGCGATCACTTCCTTCTCGTCAGTGCAGATGATGTTGTTGTCGGTCGACCCGCCGAGAACGATATCCCGCGCGGCCTTGTCGATGTCGGCCGTCTCGTCGACCACCACCGGCGGGTTGCCCGGTCCGGCGCAGATGGCGCGCTTGCCGCTCTGCATCGCGACCTTTACGACATCGGAGCCGCCGGTGACGACGACGAGACGGACCGCGGGATCGCGCATCAACTCCTGGGCCGATTCGATCGTCGGATTCGAGACGCCAGTGATGACGTTCGGAGGGCCGCCGGCGCCGACGATCGCCTTGTTCAGCAGTGCGATCGTCTGCACGCTGCAGCTCTTCGCGTACGGATGGACGTTGAAGACGACGCTGTTGCCCGCCGCCAGCATGCCGATCGAGTTGCAGATGATCGTCGAGGTCGGATTCGTCACCGGAGTGATCGCGCCGATGACGCCGAACGGCGCCGGCTCCGTGAACGTCAACCCATGATCGCCGCTGACGGCGATCGGGGCGAGGTCTTCGAGGCCCGGCGTTTTCTCGGTGACGAGCCGGTTCTTGAGAATCTTGTCTTCGTAACGGCCGTAGCTGGTCTCGTCATGCGCGGCCTTGGCCAGCAGCTCAGCGTTGTCGAGCATGGCCGCTCGCATCGCGGCGATGATTCGAGCGCGATGCTCGAGCTTCAGCGCAGCGAACTGTGGCGCGGCAACCGCGGCCGCGCGGACGGCCTCGCCGATCGTAGCGAAAATCCCGAGGCCCTGATCCAGGTGGGGCGGAGCGACAGACATCGCGGGGGCAGGAATCGGAGTCCCGCCGCGCACGATATCGGCGGCGATGCGCCGCGCGATCTCGTCGATTTCTCGATCGGTCAGACGAGCCATGCGCACCTCACTTCTTGTACTTCACGGCGTCACCGACGTTCCAACTGTCGACGATGGCCATGACCACCGAGTCGACAGGTCGCTTATCGGTGGCGGTGGTTTGACGGGCCGAGCTGCCGGCGGCGATCAGCACGACTTCGTCGGGCCCGGCTCCGACGGCATCGGCGGACACGATCGCGTTCCCGCTCTCACGGCCCTCTTCATCGAGAGGCCGCACCACCAGGAGCTTGAGCCCCTGGATGCTCGCCTCTTTCCGCGTGGAGACCACGGTTCCCACGACTCTCGCGAGTTGCATGGACGTTCCCTTCCCGCCCGGGGCGGTTGTTACTTCTTTTCGCGGCCGTGCGCCGCCGGCGTGCGTCCGAGCGGCATGATGGCATCGACCATGTCGTGTGGTCGCGCGATCACATGCACGGTGACGATGTCGCCCACGCGTCCGGCCGCGGTTTGTGCGGCGTCGCATGCCGCCCTCACGGCCGCGACGTCTCCGCGGACCACAATGGTGGTGTAGCCGCCGCCGGTCTTCTCGTACGAGACGAGCTCCACGCGGGCGGCCTTCACCGCCGCGTCGGCCGCCTCGACCACCGCCGGAAACGACCTGGTTTCGATCATCCCGAGTGCATCAGTCATCGATCATTCTCCCCTTAGTTCGTTTCTAACCACCGCCGGCGCGTCCCGCGCGGCCGGCGATCGACGCGATCGCCTGCTCCGCGGCTCGATATCCGACGTCGATGTCTCTCTCTTCGCCCCCAAGATACACGCGGCCGAAACTGCCGAACGCGCGCACCTCGAGAACATTGATGTCCGCAGCCTTCTCCGCCTCGTTCGCGGCGATCGCCGCATAACCAGCCGGAGCCACTTCCAGGACGTAGAGCGTTTGTCCCGGAACGATCATGTCACCGTGCCGGGTCCTGTTGATGAGCTGCGTGTGATAGTCGGAGATGTTGCGGATCACCTGACTGGAAGTGATCTCCGGTTTGATCCGCTCCTCTTCCCGCAAGCTGAGCATCTCGAGGATGGCGCGTCCCGCCTGGCGCACATCAGCCTGCGAATCGGAGTGAAGCTCGAGCATGCCGTAGAGGCGCTCGATGATCATCATGCCGGGCCTCACGTCGGTCGCTTTCAGCGCAACGTCGGTCACGCGCATGATGTCCATTCCCGGCGAGACCTCGACGAACAGCGACGCCTGTCCCGGTACCGGCAGGAAGCCCTGGGCAACCGTGCCGAGGAACGAGGCGAACTGAGGTTGCAGACTGTCGATGAATACGTAGCAGCGAAGCTCAGCCACCTCTCACCTCTTCCCTGCAGCCATCAGTCTGGCCTCTTCCAGGATCTTGACGCTGTTGGACGAGCCGATTCTCGTCGCTCCCGCCTCGACCATCTTCACCACATCAGCGAACGTACGGATTCCGCCGGATGCTTTCACACCGAGCTTTCGCGGTGCCACCGTGCGGGCCATCAGCGAGATATCCTCGACGGTTGCCCCCGCCTTCGAGAAGCCGGTCGAAGTCTTCACGAAATCGGCGCCGCCTTTCATGGCCAGTTTGCATCCGCGAACTTTTTCCTCATCGGTGAGGAGCGCCGTCTCCAGAATCACTTTCGACACGGCGTGGGCGTCGTCGCACACCTCCACCACGCCCCGTATATCGCGCGCGACGAGGAGGTCGTCCTTGCTCTTCAGCGCGCCGATGTTGATCACCATGTCGATCTCCTGCGCACCCTCGCGCAGGGCCCGTCGAGCCTCGAGTGTTTTGATCTCCGGCGATTGCGCGCCGAGCGGAAAGCCGACGACGGCGCAAACCTTCACCGACGTGCCGCGCAGAAGCGATTTCGCTTTGGTGACCCACGTCGGGTTGACACAAACCGAATAGAAGCTGTTTTCAGACGCTTCTTTGCAGAGCTTCTCGATCTCCTCAGCGGTGGCCTCGGGCTTCAGCAACGTGTGGTCGATCAGCTTCACGAGCTTGTCCGGCGGAAGAACGGTGATCGCGGGCGGAGCGGAAGTTCCCTGCTGCAACAGTTGTCTGACTCTGTCGGCGATCCGCGCCACCTCTTCGGGCGTTAGATCCGTGGGATTCACGTCGCGACGTCCTTTCTTCTCGAGATCTCGGATCATCTTCACGCGGGCGCGGTGCCGCTCCACAGTGCACTCGGTGGCGAGGAAAGTGTCGACGATGCGCTTTGCCGTTTCAACGTCGACCTGTCCCGCACCGAGGGCCAGGACGTTGGCATCGTTGTGCTCACGGCTGTTCCGCGCCAGCACCTCGTTGTACGCGGCCGCGGCCAGGACACCGGGAACCTTGTTCGCCGTCATCGCCGAACCGATCCCCGCGCCGTCGACCATGATGCCGAAACGGACCGCGCCCGACGAGACGAGCTCCGCAACCGACTGCGCGATCTTCGGATAATCGACCGGCTCCTTGCTGTGCGTCCCGAGATCCCGCACGGAGTGTCCCTTTTCGCGAAGATATAACTTGAGTTGCTCTTTCAGCTCAAAGCCGCCGTGATCGGCGCCGAGAGCAATCTGTAGCGATCGTCTGTCTGCGGTCGAATCCACTATCGTCGAAAAACGGCCAAAATGCTCGCACTACGCGACTTGAACCGATTGTCGGACCGGCGGCGCAGGATAACACGCGAGCGACACATTTCGTAAGCCGCCGACGGCGGCAGGACATCTAGTGTCCTAGTGCCTTACCGAACGCTGGCGCTTTAACGTCTCGGGGATCACCCGCCAGGTGTCGCCGTCGAGAAGCCACAGATCAGAGAGGTAGTACCCGCTCCATCCGCCGAAGAGCACGAAGTTGTTGCGACCGTAGTCGAAGGCCATCGACGCGTTCTCGCGCGGTGTCGGCGAACCATTCGTCGTGAGCTGCTTCCAGCTCGAGCCGTCCCACTCCCACATGTCGTTTGCGTAGACCTGCTTCTGCAGACCCTTCGAGTCGATGTCGAGGCGCAGGCCACCGAACAGAATCGCGTGACCGGTGCGCGGATCGACGGCCACCTGCGCGCCATAGCGCGTCGTCGGCAGAGTCGAAGGCTTCACTTCGGTCCAGCCGTTCGAGTCGAGCGACCACATGTCGACATAGCGCTGCAGCCGGTCCTGTGGATGCGGCCGGCCGATGCCACCGAACAGCACGGTCTTGTGCAGAACAGGATCGAACCACATCGCCGTCAGCCCGCGGGCCGGCGCGGCCTTTTTCTTCTGCTCGCTCCACTGCGTGCCATCCCAGAGCCACGTGTTGTCGACGTAGTTCGAATCGTCGTAGCCGCCGTAGAGAACGGTCTTCTTCAACGATTGGTCGTAGACCATCGCTGAAAACCGGCGGAACGAAGGCTTCGTCTTCAGATCAGAGAATGCCTTCCATGCTGTGCCGTCCCACTCGGACGTCGTTCCATCGTTGCAGACGGCGACGAGCTTCGAGCGGTCCGTGTCGAACGCCGCGAACGGAGTGCCGCACGACGGCGTGTTGTCGGCGGTGATCTTCTGCCATCCGCCGTTCTGATACATCCAGAAATCGGTGAAGTAGCTTCCGTCGGTCAGGCCGTTGAGGAGATAGACGATCTTGTTCACCGGATCGGCGCGCAGAGGCGCGAGCGATCGCGGACCAGGGACGTTCGCGTTCGTATCGTGGGGAACCCAGTCACCGGCGTGCGTATCATCGCCGAGGGAGGGATCGAAGGAATGGGTGGCGCTGGTCGGACTTCCGTATGCCTCCGTCCCTCCGAACTCCACCGTCACATTGCGCGCAGCGTCATATGCCAGCGCCTGATTTGTCACGCGCGTGATCGCGCTCTTCGTCTCGAGCTTCGTCCACGTGCTGCCATCCCACGACCAGATCTCTTCGCTGACCGGAGAGCTCGAAGTGGACGTGACGCAGACGCCGCCGACGAGCAAGACGGTTCCGGTACTGCGCTGGAACGTCAGCGCGGCCTGATTGGCGCACGGTGGCATCGCCGCCGGTGTGATCTGGGTCCACGTCCGCGCGGCCGGATCGTAGACGTACATCAGCGGAGCGAGCTTGTCGTCTTCGCCGACGAGCAGCGTCTGATTGCGCACCTCGTCATAGACGAGCATCGGACGGATGACTGTCGGCCCGTTGTCGATCACCTTCGTCCAGTTCGTGCCGTCGAACTCCCACGTATCGTAGAGATTCGTGATCGTGATCGTGCCGTTGGTGGCGGTCGTAGTCGTGCCGCCGCCGAAGAGCACGACGCGATCGCGCGCGCGATCGTATGCGGCGCCGGGAAATGAGCGGGCCGATGGGACATCGCCAGTCTGAATCTGCGTCCAGTCGCGATCGTCGTACACCCAAGTGTCGGCGAGATCGCTTGTCCCGCTTCTTCCTCCGAAGAGGACGATGCGCGCGCGATTCGAGTCGTAGACCATCGCCGGCGAGGAGCGGCCCGGAGGACTGTTCGCGGGAAAGCGCTGAATCCAATGATCGCCGGTCCAGATCCATGTCTCATTCGGGTGATACGACTGAACCGTTCCCGTGTCGACGGCAGTTTCGCCGCCGAAGAGGATCGTGAAGCCGCTCGATTCGTCGAACACCATCCGCGTGCCGGTGCGAGCGGAGGGATTGGCAGCGAAGAGTGCGTGCGCGGAGAGCAGCAGAGCGATGAAGAGAAAAACTCGTTTCATCCGTGAGGTTTGGCGACGTTCCGAACCGCAGCGCGTAGACACGTATTCCGTTTGAGTGTGACGAATCGGAACGAAGGAGGTTCTGCTTGGCTTACCGCGGATGTACGCCGTATCGCTCGGCAATCGTGACGAGTTGCTGGATGTCACCGCGGCCATCTCCGAGCGACGTGCGGATTTTCTCGATCTCGGCGAGCTCAGCGTCTTCCAGCGCAAAGCCATGGGCGGTGAGCGCGTCGTGTGGATTCTCGAGGAGGCGGCGCCGGAACTCCGGATGCTCGATCGCCCGCCGGACGACCGCACCGATCATCTCATTCCTCATGTCGACCTCCACAGAGTGAGAGAGCAAGAGATGGACCGTGATTGAGAGAATGTGGCCGAAGGCCGGATGAGGGGCGCGCCCCTCACCCGGCGCTTCGCGCCACCCTCTCCCGGAGGGAGAGGGAACTAGAGCCGTACGCGAAGCGTCACCAGCGTCTCCCCGACATTCAGTTTCCGTGGGGCACCGATGTTGTGCTTGGCGTGTTCGATCGTCAGATCGGTGTTATGGGCGAAGCCGATCCGAACACCGGCGTCGATCTTCGTCCACGGCCACCAGATGCTCGGCGCGGGATAGAGAAGAGCGCTCCCTCGAAAGCGATTGGTCAGTCCACTTACGCGCGCGGCGGGTTGGATCGACTGGAGCGGACCAAAAGCGGTGTTGAACTTGTATCCAGCCTCCACTTCGTAACCCTGGCGCTGCAATCCGGCCACCGCTTGCTTCGTGAACTGCGCGATCGCTGTCAAGCCGTGCCACTCGCTGTAGAGGCGGCCGCCGTACTCCTCTTTCGTGCGGCCGTGGATCGGAACTCCGGCGAACCTTGGGCCGAGGAGAAGATCGATGTCGCCACCGTAGAACGTGCCGGTGAGATCGACCTCGTCGGCCATCGTGCGGCGGTAATGAAAAAGGATCGCGTCGAAGCCCAGGTTCTGGTCGGACCGCTGCCATCGATATCCGAAGCCCTGCCCGAACTGCAGATGCTCCGTCTGGAAAAAGAAACTCTCCGTCTCGGCGTTGTAGAGAATCGGAAAGCCGGACTTCACGCGCGGATCGGGATGAGGATGAATGAACGGATTGAGCTCCGGCTCGCCGTTGTCGCCGGCGAGCGCGTTCGGATCGCGAAAGAACAGCGGATTCCCATTCGCGAGCTGCAGGCGCCAGTAGAGATTCCGGCCCACCGTCCCGCCGACGAGCAGTTGCGTGTCTTCCATCCGATTGAACGATGTCGCCGCGAGGCCATAGCTCTCCAGCAGCCGGATCGGCTGCCGCTCCATCTTCGGAGCTTTGCCGATCTGCATGAAGAACGATGTGCGCTCGGGACGCTCGAGAAAATCGGGCTTCTCGCCGATGCGGATCCATAACTCATCGGCATCGACCTGACGATCGCTCGTCGTGGGATTGCGCCGGTACTTGTCCTGGCCATGGATCTGCGCGTGCGCGGTCAGAAACTTTCCGTACTTCGCATCGAGCCTGATCTGAAGGACGCTGAGCTCGAGGTGATGCCCCGCATCCGGCGTCTCTTCGAATCCGACTGTTTGGCCGATCGGCAGAAAGTCAGGAGGGAACGGGAAGCGGAGAGGAAAACGTTCGTGTCTGCTGTCGCGATAGTTCGCGCGGATCTCGATGCGCTCGTTGAAGGTCCAGCCTGATAGGAAGGGCTGCTGCGCGACCATTGGAGACGCAGCAAACAAGATGGCCGCCGCACAGCACAAGAACCTCATCTGGGGGTCAGGTCTGATACGCATCTAGCAGGCTTGAACTGATCGCCGACGAGGGCGCAGCATCGGCGACGAGAGGAGCTTGCGATGCAGACATTCGCGGCGATCGACCTTCACTCCAACAATGGTGTCTTGGCTATCATCGATGAGAGCGATCGAATTCTCAAGCAGCGGAGGATCCCAAACAAAGTCGAGCTGTTCGCAGCGGAGCTCGAGCCATTCCGCGCCACCCTGAAGGGCGTGGCGATCGAGTCGACGTTCAACTGGTACTGGCTCGTGGACGGATTGCGCGCGAACAACTTCCCGGTCGTTCTGGTGAATACAGCGGCGATCCAGCAGTACGAGGGACTCAAGCACTCAGACGATCCATACGACGCGTGGTGGCTGGCTCACATGATGCGTCTAGGCATCCTGCCGAAGGGACATATCTACCCGCCGGCCGAGCGAGCTGTTCGAGACCTGCTCCGAAAGAGAGCCACGCTGGTGCGGCAGCGGACCGCAAACATTTTGAGTGTGCAGAACCTCGAGCAAAGGAACCGGGGAACGAAAATCTCAGCGAATGAGGTGAAGCATCTCACGCCGGCGCGGATCGGTGAGCTTTACGCGAACGAAGACCTCGCACTCGCGCTCACAACGACAATCAAGGTGATCGACGCACTTACGGAACAGACTCGCATTCTCGAGCAGGCGGTGCTCCGGAGGGCGCGCCTGCGCAATGAGTTCAAACTGCTACTGACCATCTGGGGCATCGGCGAGATCCTCGCGCTGACGATCATGTACGAGCTCGGCGACATCGGTCGATTCGGCTCCCCCGGCAACTTCGCCTCCTACTGCCGCTGCGTGGATGCAAGCCGTCTGTCGAATGGAAAGAAGAAGGCAGACAACAACGCGAAGAACGGCAACAAGTATTTGGCCTGGGCCTTCGTCGAAGCCGCTCACTTCGCTATTCGCTTCTACCCCCAAGCCAAGCGGTACTACGACCGTAAGGGGGCCAAGACGAATGCCGTCGTCGCCATCAAGACGATCGCCCACAAGCTCGCCCGAGCGGCGTTCCACGTGATCCGGGAGCAGAAGCCGTTCGATCCGAAGAAAGTATTTGGTTAAAGCTTGGTCGGTGCGGTCAGCCACCTTTTGGGGTTGGTTCACAACCACCAGGTCTGATTGGAGACCGCACCGGCCAGGATGGTTGACGGTATGATTCCGCGACGAGCGCGTGAGCCACATGGGGTTGGACGCCGGTCATCGGCCGGTGAGCCACGATTTCTGTGCACCTTCCAATTGGACACGCGCTCGTTCGACCGATCCGTTTCTGGGACGCCTTGTGCGTCAGGGGCGAGGGCGATCTTCGATCGGCCACAGCCTTGATCCTGATGGGTGACTGGCGCGGATCATTCATCATCCGACGCCGCTCGACCGAAATGCCGGAACTGCTGAATCATCACGCCGACCAGAGGCCATCGATCACAGCCGCTAAACGCGGCAGGGATTCGCCCGCCCCTATTGACAATGCCTGCTAATGGGTGACCCCAATTGTACTAGCGACGTCGCCGCAGCGTGCCGGCGCGATCGATGTCCTGGCGTCGTTCGCGTCGTGCGATAAATGCTTCCTCGAACGCGACCTGCGCGATCGCGGCAACGGGGATGGCCATGATCGCGCCGACAATGCCGAGCAGCGACGCGCCGATGAGAAAGGCGATGAACACCGCCAGCGGCGAGATCGATACCTTCCGCGACATCACCCTCGGCGCAATGAAGAGGTTTTCGAACTTCTGCATCAGGATGGCGAAGACGAGCATCGCCCAGAACTGCCATCGCGAATAAAGAATCGCAATCGCCAGCGCCGGCGTGGCGCCGAGGATCGGGCCGATGACCGGGATCATCTCGCCGAGCGTCGCGAGGATCGCCAACGGCAACGCATAGGGCAGTCGCAGCAGAAGCAGCCAGAAGAATGTCGCCACTCCGATGATCGCCGCGAGGATGAGCTGCCCCGACAACCACGAGCTCATGCGACGACCCATCCGCGTGAGCATCCGCCGGCGGTCGGCGCGCACTTCTGCCGGATAGAAGAGAAGAATGAGATTTCGCAACCGGTGCGCGTCGATGAGCATGTACGCGACCATGAAAAAGACGGCGATGACCGACGCGATGACCGTGGCCACGTTGCGCGCGTACGCGATCATCGTCGAGCGCTGCACCGTGATCCCCTCCCGAAGAGACGCGCGAACCTGATCCATGGCGACGTACTTCTCGAGCGGCTGGAGGACGTTCTGGTCGATCAACACAGGCAGTTGCACGCTGAGCGTCTGCCAGTCGGCAACGAGCCGCGGGATGAGAATCAGCAGCAACGTCGTGACGATGGCGACGAACGGGAAGTAGACGATCATCACGGCGGTGCCGCGATGGATGTTGCGGTGAAACCAGTAGCGGCTCACCACGCGGACGCGATGCACCACCGGTGCGATACCCGCAGCCATGACTGCAGCGATGGAGACGAGGATGAGGATGTCGCGGACCGCCCACAGCAGGACGAGCAGAATGCCGAAGGCGATGACGATCGCGACTTTTTTCGCGAAGACCTCGAGCTCGCTCGCCTGTCGTTCCTCTCGCGGATAGATCGCCACGATCGCTCCTAAGAGAGGTACTGCGCGATGGCTGTCTCGATGCGCTGCCGCGGCACGGCGCCGACGAGCCGGCCGCGCTCCTGGCCATCCTGAAAGAAGATGAGAAGGGGAATTCCCTGCACACCGAACTGCGATGCGATGCGCCCGTTCTCGTCGACGTTGAGCTTCGCGAAGCGAACGTCCGTGCGCTCACTGGCGAGCTGTTCGATCACCGGCGCGATCATGCGGCACGGCCCGCACCATGCCGCCCAGAAGTCGACGACGAATTTCCCGCGGCT
>DASYUK010000116.1:0-1736 GCA_036001325.1 Thermoanaerobaculia bacterium | reverse complement strand
TCGTTCTCTGAAGGCGCGTAAGCGCTCTCGAAGTCGTTTCATGCCCAGTTGCATTCTCGTCTTGATGGTGCCGAGGGGTTCGCCGGTTCGGGTGGCGATCTCGGATTGCGAGAGTCCGTCGAAGTACGCCAGCTCCAGGGCGCTCCGTTGCGCATCCGGCAGCTCCTGCAGTGCGGCTCGCACCGCGGTTCGAAGTTCATGGAACGCCACCGGGTCACTCCCTCTCTGATCTACGTTCGAGCGGGCGATCGAGATTTCTCGCGCTGCATCTTCTTCGCGCTGGCCGCGCCGTTCTCGCGCGCGGAGCTTGTCGATGCCGCGGCTGCGAGCCATGGTGATGAGCCACGCCAGCTCGCTTCCTCGGGCCGCATCGTAGGAGCGTGCATTCGTCCACGCCGCGAGAAATGTCTCCTGCAATACTTCCTGCGCATCGTCGGTATCGTGGAGGATGCGCAGCAGCAGACCGTAGATGACCGGCGCGTAGTTGTCGTACGCCAGGCCGAAGCCGGCTGCGTTGCCCGCGTTGGCCGCGTTGCAGAGCGGCGCGCTGCGCTCGGAATCCCGCCGGACCGTTGTGCTCAAGCGGCGTGATCTTATCGCTACACCAATCCGATGGCGGGTCCCGGGCGTATTTCGACTATGCGAAGACTTCTCGTCGCTCTGTTCCTGCTCGCCTCAACGACCTACGCCCACGACGCCTGGTTCGAGCCGGTCGTGACGAATGGCGTCGCCGAACTGCGTTTGCAGCTCGGTGAGCGACTCGTGCCCGAAGAGACGCTCCCGTTCGAATCCGCGCGCATCGCGCAGATCTGGATCGCAACCGGAAACGGTGTACGCGATCTTCGCGACGACCGCATGGCGATGGTGGGGCTCGTCAAAGCGACGGGGATGATCGCCGTCGAGCGCATTCCGTTCGACGTGTCGCTCGACCCGGAACGGTTCAACTCTTACCTCGAGGACGAAGGCCATTTCGAAGCTGTGCAGAATCGGATGCGCGACGGCGAATACGCGAAACCGGTTCGTGAGCGCGTCACGCGGCATCTCAAGACATTCATCGGCGCGCTCGACGACTCATTCCTTCACGGTTTTGGAACGCGGTTGGAGATCGTGCCGCTCGCGTCTCCGAAAGTTGGGGAGCCGCTGAGCGTGAGAGTCATCTTCGACGGCCGGCCTTTCGCGAATGCGCGCGTCGCGGTCTTCGAGAAGACGTGGCAACGGATGATTCGCACCGATCGCAACGGCGAAGCGCGCGTGTTGCTCTCCACGCCCGGCTTCGTGCTCGTTCGCACCACGCACATCGAGCGTTGCAGCGGTTGCTCCGTCGACTACCAGAGCGACTGGGCCGCGCTGACGTTTGACGTGCAGTGAGTGTGGCGCCGCCGATCACGGCGGCGAGCGCCGGCGGGATCGCCGGCGCCACACATGAATCCGAACGCGAATCGCCGGCGTAGTTCTTCGCGAAAGGAGCTCAAATGTCGAATCGAACTCTCTCTCTATTGCTTCTCTGTCTTCTCGCACCGGCGGTGCTGCTGGCTTCCTCGCATCGCGAAGCGCCGCTGATCTCGGACGATCCGTCGGCCGATGCAACCGATGTGTATGTCTTCCGCAGTCCCGACGCCCCGAGCACGGTCACGTTCGTGGCGAACTACTGGCCGTTCGCGGCGGGGCAGAGCGGACCGAACTTCGTGCACTTCTCCGACGCCGTCCTCTACGAGATCCACATCGACAACAACGGC
>DASYUK010000115.1:0-13036 GCA_036001325.1 Thermoanaerobaculia bacterium | reverse complement strand
CCGCGCGCGTCGTACCTATAGAAAGGACAGCGCGCCCCGAGCGCCCGAACCTCGTCGGGGAAGCCCTCGAGCGCGCGCTCCACGAGCGCGGGACCCGGCGTGACATAGAGATAGGTCTGTGTCTGCCACAGACGCTCGCGCAGACCGGCCAGATCGCGCGGGGCGAGCGTGCGCTCCGCGAATGCGAGAACGACGCGGCCCATGGCGTTGGGCACGGCCGCTCGCGTGAGCTCGCGATGGGGAGGGGCCACGCCGGGAAATTAGCTCAGGCGCGACGCGAGAAGCGCGCGCTCCGCGGGATTCTCGGTGAGCTCGAGCGCGCGACGATCGGCGACGCGCGCCTCGTCGGGTCGCCCGAGCGCACGAAGCAGCGCGGCTTTGGTCGCGTGATAGAGGTGGTAGCGGTCTAGCTCCTCGGCAAGCCTGTAGATCTCGATGTACGCGGCCTCTGCGCCGCGAACGTGCCAGAGCGCGATCGCGCGGTTCAGCCGTACCACCGGCGAGTCGTTGAGTGCGAGCAGCGCGTCATATGCACGGAGGATGTCCGGCCACCGCGTCTCCTCCCATGTCGCGGCGTCGGCGTGCGCCGCAGCGATGAGCGCCTGCAGCTGGTAAGGCCCGGGCCGCTTCAGCCGGAGGAAGCGCGCGACGAGGCGGAACGTCTCCGCGATCCGTGGCCGGTCCCATTTCGATCGGTCTTGGTCCTGCAACAGGACCATCCGGCCGCGCGCGTCGAAGCGGGCGTCGGCGCGCGCGAGATTGAACCGCATGAGCGCGAGCAGGCCGAGCACCTCCGGCTCGTGCGGCATGAGGCGCGCGAGAAGGCTCGCGAGCCACTCCGCTTCCGTCGCGAGATCGCGGTCCTGGGCGCCGCGCGCGCCGGTGGCGAGGTAGCCCTCGTTGAACATGAGGTAAAGCACCCCAAGGATCTCAGCGAGACGGTCGGGCAGCTCGCTCGCCTCCGGCACGCGGAAGGGGATCTTCGCGTCGACGATCTTTCGCTTCGCACGGACGAGCCGCTGCGCGATCGTGGCTTCGGGGACCAGGAACGCCCGCGCGATCTCGGCGGTCGTCAGACCTCCGAGCAAGCGGAGCGTGAGCGCAACGCGGGCCTCGCGAGAGAGAACCGGATGACACGCGATGAACACGAGGCGGAGGAGATCGTCTCCGACATGATCATCGATCGCTGAATCGAGATCCGGCACGGCCATCTCCTGCACTTCGATCTCACGACCGAGCTCCTCGTGCTTGCGCTCGAGCAGCGTTTTCCTGCGCAACAGATCGATCGCCCGATGCTTCGCAGTGGCCATGAGCCACGCGCCAGGGTTGTCCGGAACGCCTGACTCCGGCCACTGCTCGAGCGCCGCGACGAGCGCATCGTGCGCGAGGTCTTCGGCCACACCGACATCGCGGACGATTCGCGCAAGACCGGCGATGAGTCTCGCCGATTCGATTCGCCAGACCGCATCGATCGCGCGATGGGTATCGGTCGCCGTCACGGCGACCGATCAGACCATCTTCAATCCGTCAGTGCAAGATCGACATGAATCGCATCGTCATCTCTCCCACTACCGCTTCGCGATCTGCGCGCGCAGCCGCTCTATGTTCTGACGCTGCTGCTCTTCCTGCTTCCTGAGCTCGGGAGTGAACTCCTTGCCGAAGTCCTCCGCCTCGAAGACCTGGCGGATCTCGATCTCTTCATCTTTGAACGGAGCTCGCTTCATCCATTCGATCACTTCCGCCTTCGACTTCATCTGCAGCAGCCAGAAGCCGGCGACCAGCTCTTTGGTCTCGGTGAAGGGCCCGTCGATGACAGTCTTCTTATTTCCAGAAAACTTGATGCGCGTGCCCTTCGAGCTCGGCTGGAGCCCTTCGCCGGCGAGCATCGCGCCGGCTTTCACCAGCTCTTCGTTGAACTTCCCCATCTCCGTGAGCATCTTTTCGGTGGGGAGAACGCCTGCCTCTGAATCCTTCGTAGCTTTGACAATCACCATGAATCGCATCGTTTCCTCCTGTTCTGGCGTCGAACGAGATCCCGCGAGATCGACACGCCGAACAAATTTTTTTGGTAGAGGCCTATTTCTTCACCCGGAATCTCAGGTGCGTCACGCCGGCGGAATCTATCACCCTCGTTTTCTCGACGTCGATGTGTTCAACGGCCAGATCGTCGAACAACCGCCGGCCGTCGCCGAGGAGCACGGGCACGAGATGAATCTGAATTTCATCGAGCAGCCGAGCATTTCAAGCACTGCTGAACGATGTTCGCGCCGCCCGATACCGAAACATCCTTCTCACCGGCCGCTGCCTTTGCCTGTTTCAGCGCGCTTCGATACCGTCGGTCACGAAGGTGAACGTCGTTCCTTCCTCCTTGACCAGCGTGTCTCTGCCGCGATGTGTCACGACAAATACCGGCAGATGAAAAGGAGGATTATTGCCCCACGGCTTCTCGCCCACCTCGAACATTCGTCGGCCCATCACAAATGCGCCGGTATTTCTGAATGATTCGTCGATCACGTCAGCGTCGCGATCGCTCTTGCCACCTGTGAGACCGTGGCGCTCGCGCCAGCTCGCCAGACCGTAGATCCATTGATGGAGTCGCCCACCGCCCTCACCCAAGGGCCGCTCAACATCATCGTTCGGCCCGGTAATAAAGCCATCGAGTGACATCGACATCTCTGAAGTTAGTTTTCCGTTCATGGCTGTTTCCCCAGATCGAAATAAGCGACGGGTCGTATCTCGACGCATCCAATGCGCAACCCGGGAATCTTCGCTGCCACGTCGATGGCCTCGTCGAGATCGCGCGCTTCGATGAAGACGAATCCGCCGAGCTGTTCCTTCGTTTCGAAATAGATCATGCAGAGGTATTTCATTTCGCCACACGCTCCTTCGTCTAATCGAACGAGACCGCCAAGAATCGACAAGCCGCTAAGCGACCTGTGCCTTGAGACACCGCTGCAGCAGGCGGGCGTCTCCAAGGTACTCAGTACACGCAGCGAATGCGTTGGTGGGGCCGCGCCACCGCAGTTCGTCCACATCGCCGAAGAGGCGCGCGTCGGTCCTGAGCGTTGCCAGGTTCTTGAACAGGAGAGCGAGATCGCGATCGTGGCTCAACACAGCAGCCGGAAAATCCTCGATGATGCCGTGTCGGTTCAGCAGGCGTGCCGCTTTGACCCGACCGATTCCCGCGATCCCTGGATAACCGTCTGCCGCATCGCCGACGAGGGCGAGGAAGTCGGGGATCAAGAGGGGCTCCACACCGAATTTCTCACGAATGCCATCCGCATCGCGGACCTTCTGCGATCTGCGGTCAATCTGCACGACTCGGTTGCCACGAACGCACTGCGCCAGATCCTTGTCCGGAGTCCAGATGCAGACTTTTTCCACGCGCTCATCTCCGAAAGCGATCCGCGCAGCAGAGGCAAGCCCGTCGTCAGCCTCGAGGTCGATCATGGGCCATACCGCGACTCCCATCGCGGCGAGCGCTTCTTCGAGCGGATGAAATTGCGCGATGAGCGCCGGCTCGATGCCATCGCCTGTTTTGTAACCGGACCAGACCTCGTTGCGAAAAGACTCGATGACGTGATCGGTTGCCACACCGACGTGAGTTGCTCCCGTCTCGATCATCTGCAACACCGTGTGCAGCACGCCGATCACGGCGCCGAAGGGTGGATCCTCGCCCTTGTTGAAGCGGCGAATGCCGTAGAAGTGGCGGAACAGCTCGTAGGTCCCGTCGATGAGGTGAACGATCATGCTTACGAGTCGAATGAGCGGAGCGCGATCGACATACCTGATATTAACCGGTAGGCATTCAAATCATGGGGCCGTTCCTTGAAGACGCGACGCCGATTGACATTGCCATGAAGATGGCGCGCATCACAGGCGGTTTCGTCGCCCCTCCAGATTTCCAGGCCTAAGGTCTGGTTGTGAGCCGAGTCACCAAGGCCACCCTCGAGGCGGCATAGAGTGACTGGGAAGAAGTCCAGCCAAAAGGAAATATTGATGGGTAGGCGGGGCAGCCGGCCGGGGATCGCAGCATCAGTACTGCTTGCGGCCGCCCTCAGCACCGTCGCTCGTGCCCAGACGCTTCCTACTCTTCCTCAGACATTTGTCGACTCGTCCTATCCATCGATGACTGGACAAAACATCGTCGTGCCAGCGGGTGGCAACTTACAGAATGCGATCAATGCGGCGCTGCCGGGTGACACGATCCTATTGGCGGCCGGCGCCACATACGTTGGGCCGTTCACGCTTCCGGTCAAGAACGGCTCAGGATGGATCGTCATTCGGTCCTCCGCTCCCGACAGCAGTCTGCCCCCTGCGGGTCAACGCATCACGCCTGCTTATGCTGCCCAATTGCCGAAGATCGTCACGTCGGATACCGGTCCTGCGGTACTGACAGACGCGGGCGCTCATCACTTCAGATTCACAGCGGTCGAATTCGGTCTGGGAAGCAGCGTCCCGTTCAGCTACGCGCTCATCCAGCTCGGCGACGGCTCGTTGTTGCAGAACTCGCTCAGCCTGGTGCCTTATGCGCTCGTCCTCGATCGCGTGTACGCTCATGGCCGGTCGAATGCCGAGCTGAGGCGCGCCGTGGCGCTCAACAGCGGCTCGGCGGCGGTGATCGACTCCTACATCTCCGAGGTTCATGAGGCCGGCGCGGATTCGCAGGCGATCGCCGGATGGAACGGGCCCGGGCCCTACAAGATCGTCAACAACTACCTGGAGGCGGCCACTGAGAACGTGATTTTCGGTGGCGGAGATCCATTGATCGTCAATCTGGTCCCTTCGGACATCGAGGTGCGCCGCAATCACTTCGACAAGCAGCTCGCATGGAGAGGTTCGCAGTGGAGCATCAAGAACCTCTTCGAGTTGAAAAACGCACGGCGTGTGCTGATCGATGGAAATATCTTCGAGCACAACTGGCAAGCGGCCCAGGCTGGTTTCTCGATTCTTTTCACGGTGCGAAACCAGGATGGGACCGCGCCGTGGTCAGTCGTCGAAGACATCACCTTCACCAACAATATCGTTCGCCATGTCTCTTCAGCCGTGAATATCCTCGGCTACGACGACATCAACATCAGTCAGCAGGCCAAGCGGATCCTCATCAAGAACAACCTCTTCGACGACGTGAGCTCGGTTAACTGGGATGGCAGCGGCATTCTCTTTCAATTGCTCAATCACACTGCCGATGTCACCATCGATCACAACACCGGCTTTCATGATGGTCATGTGATCGCCACCGGACCGCTCAACTCCACGGAAGATCGTTTTTACTATCGAAACAATCTCACACCGAACAACCTGTACGGAGTAGGCGGCGACGGAACGTACGGAAACCCGAACCTGACACTGAGCACCTATTTCCCGGGAGCCGTCTTTATTCGCAATATCCTCGTGGGAGGCGATGCGACCAACTATCCAGCCGGAAACTATTTCCCGGCGACGATGGCAAATGTCGGCTTCGTCGATTTCGCGGGAGCAAACTACCGGCTGGCGCCGACGAGTCCATACAAGAACCTGGGAACTGACGGCAAGGACATCGGAGTCGATATGGACGCGCTGGAGGCGGCAACAGCGCCACCGATCGATACGCCGTCGGGATTCTCCGCTACAGCGACAAGCTCATCACAAGTTGCGCTCAGTTGGCTGGCTGTGACAGGCGCGACGGGCTATGAGGTCCATCGCGCGACAACGATCAGTACATTCTCGCTCGCACTGAGCACTACCAGTGCTACATCGGCCGTCGACAGCAGTCGATTAGCGAACACGACCTACCTCTACAAGGTCCGCGCGATCGGTGCCGGCGGGCCCTCGGCCTTCAGCACGGTTGACGCGGCGACGACGATCGTCTTCACCGACGCATCGCTTCCCGGCAAGGGGATCAGGGCGATTCACATCATGGAGCTTCGGACCGCGGTCAACGCCATGCGCATTGCCGCCGGTCTGACGCAAACGACGTTCACCGACGCTTCCCTGGCCGGAACGGTCATCAAGCGTGTGCACATCACGGAGCTTCGCTCGTCTCTCGACGCTGCTCGATCGACCATCGGGCTTTCAGCGATGGGCTACACCGATCCGACGCTCACGGCGGGAGTCACCATGGTGAAGGCCGCGCATCTGCAGGAACTGCGCAACGGCACCCAGTAGCGTCTCAACGTCGGTGGGTCGTGACGTCGAGGTACACGTCGGCCACAAAGGGTGAAGCCGCACGAAGCTGATGGTCGAGATCATCCATCGCTTGCGCGAGCTCATCAATGGTCAGTTTCGAAGAGGGATGCACCTTCGCGGCCACGATGACTTCCTCCGGTCCCGTGTAGACGGCCTGAAGATGCAGGATCTCGTCGATCGCTGGCGAAGCCGCCAGAATCGACTGCAACTTTTCGAGTTGCTCTGAAGGCAGCGAGCGACCGACGAGAAAGTCGGCCAGCGGCCGCGCCAAACCGAAAGCCGTGATCGCCAGCAGGATTCCGATCAGGAGCGAGGCTGCTGCGTCGGGGATGTTGTTGCCAACGATCCTGCTGAGAAGAAGACCGGCCGCCGCCAATGCCAGTCCGATGAGCGCGGCGCTGTCTTCGATCACGATCGCGCGCACGATCGGGTCACTCGCACGCAACAGGTGGTGCCATACCGGCCGCCCGTGATCATGAGCCTGGCGCCGCGCCTGCCGCATGCTCTGCAGCCACGAGGTCCCCTCGGCGAGGAAAGAAACGATGAGCACGACCCAGGCCGACAGAGTGCTGCGCATCGATCCGCCTCTTTCAAACTCCCGGATCGCCAGCGCGATCGACAGGCATGCGCCGATCAGAAATGACGCGATGGCCGCCATCAACGCCCAGAGAAACCTTCACGCCCATGGCCGATCGGATGCACGGCGTCGGCAGGCCGGCGCGCACGTCTCAGAGAGATCGCCAGCAACACCTCGTTCAACGTGTCGGCAAGCGAATGCGCCGCCTCGGCCAGCATGGCCGTCGATCGTGAGAGCAGGCCGGCGATCAATTTCGCCACGGCGATGACGAGATTCGCCAGCAGCGCAATCACGATCGTGCGGATACTCTCGCCGCGCTCCGCACTTTGCAGAGCGGCTCGGGAACGGCGCTGCGGCAAACTGTGCACCACGGGGCAGCGACTCTACTGCAACAGTTCTAGAATGACGCGCATGAACAATCGATTCGTCGCCAAGGCATCAGCCACGATCGACGCGCCTGTCGCCAAAGTCTGGGATGCACTCGTGAATCCCGTGATGATCAAGCAGTACATGTTCGGAACGAATGTGGCCTCGGACTGGAAAGAGGGAAGGCCGATCACCTGGAAGGGAGAATGGCAGGGAAAGTCGTATGAAGACAAAGGAGTGATTCTCAAAATCGAGCCGAACCGTCTCCTCAAGTACAGCCATTTCAGCCCTCTTTCAGGCCAACCCGATGCTCCCGAGAACTACCACACCGTGACGATCGAGCTGTCGAGCAAAGGACCGCAAACGATCATTTCGCTGTCACAGGACAACAATGCGACTGAGGAGGCCCGCCAGCATTCTGAGAAGAATTGGGAAACGATGCTCTCCAGCCTGAAGAAGTTGTTGGAGAAATCTGGCTAGAGATCTCGCGATTTGATCCAAAGCGCCGCGCCGGCACTCGCCGCCGCGAGCGCGGCCGCCGCGAACATGTTGACGCGGAACGCGCGCAGGAACGACACGTCGATTGCAGTGCGTACCCGCCGCCGCGTCGCCTCATCCAGATTCCTCGGCGGTTCCGCTTCGGCGAGCTTGAGGCGCTGCGCCATCATTTCACTTCGGACAGTCGCGCTCTCGCGTGCAAGGTGAGTATCGAGAGCACGAGCGAATACGAAGATCGAGATCGCGCCGAAGAGCGCGATCGCCAGAAGTCCCGCGACCCGTGAAATCGCATTGTTGATTCCCGAGGCAGTACCGGCGTGGTGCTCATCACCGATCGATGTCATCACTGTCGTCGTCAGCGGCGCGACCGTGATCGACATTCCGATGCCGAGAACAAGAAGGCCGGGAAAGAACGTCGTCCAGTACGAGCCGCCGATTGCCGGCATGGCCAGGAGCGCAAATCCCGCCGCCGCAACCAGCGGACCGATAACGAGCAGCGGTCGTGGCCCGATGCGATCCGCCAGCGCGCCCGTCCATCGCGAGAGCACCGACATCGTGACCACCAGCGGCAGGAATGCCGCTCCCGCCTTCGCAGGAGAGTATTGCTGCAACTGGATGAGATTGAACGGCAGTAGAAAGATCGCAACACTCAGCGCCGCATAAAGCAGCAGCGTCAGAGCATTCGCGGCAGTAAACGATCGCGAACGAAACATCGCGAACGGCACGATCGGATCGTCGACGCGCTGCTCGAGCACGATGAAGACGATGAAGGCAATCGCGGACGCGGCGAAGACGTATTGAAGTGCGCCGATCCGGCCGCCATGCGCCGCCGGCGCTTCGATCAGCGCGTACGTCAGTGTGGCAAGAGCGACGGTGATGAGGAACGTTCCCGCCCAGTCGATCGGACGGGGATCGCTCGCCGCTTCCGAAGCTGGCGACGATCTCGCGCGCCAGACGATCAGCAACGTCACGACGGCGAACGGGATGTTGATGAAAAAGATCGCGCGCCACGAAATCGTCTGGACCAGCCAGCCGCCGAGGAGCGGTCCGGCAATCATCGCCAACGAAGTCATCGCCGACCACGTTCCGATCGCCTTGCCTCGTTCGTTCGCCGGGAACGTGGCCGTAATGATGGCCAGACTTCCCGGGACAAGCAGCGCGCCACCGATTCCCTGCAGCGTGCGCGCCGCGATCAGATGGCGCACATCGGGAGCAACGCCACACCAGATCGACGCCGCGGCGAAGATCGTGATGCCGATGGCGAACACGCGCATGCGACCGAGATGATCGCCAAGTGCTCCGCCGGCGAGGAGAAGAGATGCGAGAACGAGCAGGTAGGCGTCGACGATCCACTGCGCGTCGGTCACCGTCGCCGAGAGCGACTCCTGAATCACGGGAAGAGCGATGTTGATGACGGAGCCGTCGATGAACGCCATCGACGTTCCGAGGATCGTCGCGGTGAGGATCCAGCGCTGTTCCGCTATGTGACCCCCAGAACCTTTCGCACCTGCGGTCCGCTCATGCCGCTGTTATACGGCTTTGTATCGGGCTCGAATTCCTTACCGCGCGCCAGCGGTCCGACGACGACCGGATCAAATCCGGCATCGCGCACGAGCTGCGCGGCGACATCGAGCGCCGCGCGATCATCGCCCGCGAGCGGGATGCCGACTCTCTCGCCATCGCGATGTGCTTCTTTCTCGAGCGTCTTGTAGTAAACGGTGTTGAACGCCTTCACCCAACGCGCACCGGGGAACAGCGCCGCGGCCCATCCCGCTGAACCTTGCGGATGTCGCGAAGCGTCGCGCGCGATGGCACCGTCGCGTCGCTCGTATGCGTTCCCCGTGTCGAGCACGACTTTGCCGGCGAGCGACTTTCCGACATCGCGCGCGAGATCCGCAATTGCGACGAGGGGAACCGTCATCATCACGACTTCGCCGAACTTCGCCGCTTCTGCCGGTGTCCCCGCCGATGCACGTTTTCCGAGTTTCGCGACGAGAGGCTTCAGCTCCTCGGGATGACGCGAAGCGAAACGCACCTCATGGCCGGCGTCGACCCAGAGCTTGGCGACAGTCGAGCCGATCATTCCTGCTCCGATGATTCCAATCTTCATATCAACATCTCCGGCGTGATCGGCGGCGAGCGGACGCGCTTGCCGGTCGCATGATAGACCGCGTTCGCAGTCGCCGCGGAAACGCCGGTCGCGCCGAGCGCTTGTTTGATGCGTCTGATGACGAGGCTCTCGGCTCTCGGCTCTCGGGCCTGCGGAGTTGATGGACGAGTTTCACACCCCGCCCGCCGAGCTCATCGAGCTGAGGCGCGCGGATCTTCAATCGTTGGAGCGCGCGCTGAAGAAGCTGCCGAAGAAAACGCGCTAGCCTTACTCGACCCGCGCGACCGCGACTTTGTTGACTCCGCTGCATGCCAGATACAGCCGGCCGTCCTTCGTCGCGGCCATGTTGCGCACCACCCCGCCGCCGGACGGAATGTTCCACTTCTGAAAATCGCCGGTCTTCGGATCGAAACGCACGAGCGTGTTTGGCTTCACGCCCGACTCGCTGTACCAGACGATCCCATCGCGCGTGATGGCGATGCCGTACGGGTGCGAATCCGCTCCGCCGGGCGATGGCCACTCCTTCACAGCACCCGTCGAAGTGTCCAAACGGCCGAGATAGCCGCGCCGGAAATCGGAGTAGTAGATCGTCGTGTCGTTCGCCAATGCGAGCCGGCGCGGACGTGCACCCTCAGGCAGCTTGAATTCGCGCAGTTGCATCGTGGCGGGATCGATGCCCGTGATCTTGTTGGAGCCGAATTCGCAGAAGTATGGAACACCCTTGCTGTTGATCACCAGGCCGTACGGCAGCGCGTGCGGTGTTGGCACGTCCGTCAACTTCACCGCGCCGCTCTTCGGATCGAGTACGCCGACCACGTTCCCCTGCTGCACGGTGAACCAGACGCGCCCGTCGGGCGCGATCGCCGGCGTGTGCGGATCCTCGCCGCGCGGATCCGCGATCTTGTACTCAGTGACGTTGCCCGTCTTCGGATCGAGCTTGCCGATGTAGGCGGCGTAGTTCGCAGTAAACCAGATGTTGCCGGCGGCATCGGACACGAGACCGTGCGGGCCTGAATGCGCGGTCTTCAAGGGAAATTGTTTGACCTCGCCCGTCGCCGGATCGAGCCGGCCGATCGCATTGGCCTGCTGCGCCGTGTACCACAGAGCGCCGTCGGCGCCGACCGCGGGATCGTGAGGACGCGAGCTCGGCGTCGGCAAATCGTATTCGTGAATGGAGACGTTCACGCTCGTGGCCGCGAACGCGAGCGCGGCGTAGATCGTCGAAGTCAGGATGATTGCTCTGCGCATGCTCGGTGTGCTTGCAAGCACAGTACCCCGACCGTGCGGTATACGATGCGAACGCCGATGAGCAATACCACTCTGACGACGAGAGCGATCGCCACGACCGCGGTGCTTCTCTTCGTCGTTCTCCTCGCCGACGGCGCTGTTTCCTATCGCGCCATGCAGACCGTGTTGCGCAACGAGGCTCTTTTCGCGCACTCGGACAGCGTTCTCCGAGAGATCAGCCGCACGCTTTCATCGGCAAGAGAGGCAGAGACGGGGCAGCGCGGATACCTTCTCACGGGCCGCGCCGAATATCTGGAGCCTTACATCACCTCGGTCACTCATCTGCGTGAACATCTCCGCCTTCTTCGCGAGCTCGTCGCGGATAATCCGCGGCAACTGGAACTGTGGCGCCAGCTCGAGCAAAACGTCAACGCGAAACTCGCGGAACTGAGTGACACGATCCGCGTTTACAACACGGGCGGACCCGAAGCGGCGGCGGCAATCGTTCTGACCGATCGCGGCAAGAACATCATGGACTCGCTCCGCGGGACCCTCGAGGCCATGGAAGACGAAGAGAATCGAATCCACAAAGCTCGGGAGGCGGAGTCTGCAGCGAGCGGCCAGCGCGCTCTCAGGACGCTGCTGGTGAGCACGATCCTGGTCACGCTGGTTCTGGCGATGATGTTCGTTCAGATCGTCCGCTCCGCGCTGGCCGAGCATGACGCGCGCGTGCGCGCCGAAACGGCCTTCGACGCCGAGCAGAAAGCGAGAACGGAGGCGGAGAGCGTCGCCCGCGCCAAAGATGAATTCATCGCCACGCTGTCGCACGAGCTCCGTACGCCGTTGACCTCGATCCTCGGATGGTCACGCATTCTTCGCGACCATGCCACCGACGAGGCAACCGTCACGATGGGGGCGGAAACGATCGCCCAGAGCGCACGCTCGCAGCAATTCCTCATCGATGACCTCCTCGATGTGTCGCGCATCGTCCTGGGCAAATTTCACATGGAGGTCAGTCCGGTCGATCTCATTCCGCTCGCACAAGCCGCCGCCGACATGATCACGCCGATCGCAGGAGCGAAACACATCCAGCTACGCGTCCATCTTCCACGGCAACCATGTGTGATCAACGGCGACGGCCGCAGGATCACGCAAGTCATCTGGAACTTTCTCTCCAACGCCATGAAATTCACGCCCGCCGGCGGCAGCGTTTCGCTTCGACTCGACATCGTCGACTCGCAGGCCCGAATCGTCGTCTCTGACACGGGAGAAGGACTCGCTCCCGAGGAGATTCCGCTTCTGTTCGAACGCTTTCATCAGGGGGACGGTGGGGCAGCGAGGGGAGGGCTGGGGCTCGGCCTCGCCATCGCGCGTCACGTCATCGAAGCGCACGGTGGATCCGTTTCCGCGAGCAGTGATGGAAAGGGGAAGGGAGCGACGTTCATCGCGCGGCTTCCGCTCGAGCAGATGGCTAGGAGCTGATCAGCGCCGCGCTCTGCAGCGCCTCGGCGAGCGTCGGATGGATGTAGATCGCGTCGCGGATGTTCGAGATCGGCGCGCCCGCCTTCATGAGATCGATGCACACGTGGACCAGCTCCGCCCCCTCGACTGACAGGATCGCCGCGCCGAGGAGCTGTTCGCTGCCGGCGTCGACGACCAACTTCACGAATCCTCGAGGTTCGCCGAGCTCGAGCGCCTTTGCGTTGTTCGCCATGTCGTAACGCAACACGCGAATGGTCCTGCCCGACTGGCGCGCTTCCCTCTCGGTCATCCCCACGCGACCGAGCTCCGGATCGGTGAATACCCCGTACGGAATGACGCGTCCGGAAGTCGTCTTGCGATCGGTTCCGACAATCTGTGATTCGACGATGCGGTAGTCGTCCCAGGCGGTGTGCGTGAACATCGGGCCGCCGCGGATATCGCCGGCGACCCAGATGCGATCGATATTCGTCGAGAGCCGCTCATCCGCTTTGACCACGCCGTTGTCGGACATCGTCACGCCGACGGTCTCGAGGCCGAGGTCGTCGGTGTTGGGTTTGCGGCCGATGGCGAGGAAGAGGTCGGTTGCGTCGATCGCTTGGCCGCCCTCG
>DASYUK010000114.1:0-1791 GCA_036001325.1 Thermoanaerobaculia bacterium | reverse complement strand
GTCAGAATCAGAGGCAACGTCAGCTTCCCTTCCTTCAGATCCGACAGCGCCGGCTTGCCGAGGACCTCGGTGCTCGATGTGAAGTCGAGAATGTCGTCGATGAGCTGGAAGCAGATGCCGAGGTTCTTGCCGTAGTTGAATAGCGCCGCGGCAGTGCTGTCGGGAAGGTCGACGAGATAACCGGGGATCCGGCAACAGGCGCCGAACAGCGCCGCGGTTTTGCGGCTGACGATGTCGAAGTAATCTTCCATGGAGAGATCGGCGCGTCCGTTTTGCTCGAGGCCGAGGATCTCGCCTTCGATCATGCGGATGGTCACGTTCGACAGGAGGCGCAGGATTTCGAGATTGCCCTCGGCCAGGGCGAGGCTCATCGAATGCGTGTACAGGTAATCTCCGACGAGCACCGTGAGGTGATTGCCCCAACGGTAGTTGATGGACGTGCGGCCGCGGCGGATGGCCGCCTCATCGATGATGTCATCGTGCACGAGCGTGGCCGTGTGAATGAACTCGACGACCGCGCCGTAGATCACGTCGCGGAAGCCATCGTAGCGAAGCATCTTCGACACGAGCAGCAGCAGCGCGGGACGAAGGCGCTTGCCACCGCCGGCCAGGATGTGCTCACCGACGTCACTGATCGTCTTGATCTGGCTCTGGAAATTCCGGCGGAGCTCTTCATCGACCAGTTGCAGCTTCGGCGCGATCAGCTCGATGAGCCGCTCGCCGCGCGAGGTCTGGTCGATCGTGTTCGGCAGAGTCACAGGGCCAAGAATAATTCAACCACGGTAGTTCGTGAACTGCAGGGGGATGCCGAAGTCGTTTTCTTTGACGATGGCGATGGCGCGCTGCAGATCGTCCTTACTCCGTCCGATGACACGGACCTGTTCGCCCTGAATGGAGGCCTGGACCTTGAGCTTCGCGTCCTTGAGCGCCTTCACGATCGCCTTGGCTTTCTCGCCCTCGATCCCCTGAACGATCTTTGCGCGCTGGCGAACGGTACCGAGCGAGGCCGCCTCGACCTTGCCGTAGTCCAAAGCTTTGAGAGAGACCTTTCGCTTGACGAGGCGGCTCTCGACGATGTCTTTGAGGCTGCGGAGTTTTCCTTCGTTGTCGCTGACGAGGACCAGCTCTTCCTTCGTCAGCTCGATCTCGCTCTTGCTGCCCTTGAAATCGAAGCGCTGCGCCAGCTCTTTCTGCGCCTGCTGAATGGCGTTGGCCACTTCCTGCATCTCCGTCTTGGAGACGATATCGAACGAAAATTCCTGAGGCATGACGCGCTCCTAATCGCCGCGCACGACCTGCACGCCGGCGGGTACAGCGAAGCTGAAGGTCGACGGCGAAATGCGGGCGGGATGATAACCGGAGAAGCGGAAGAGGGTGCGATTGCCGTCGCGGTCGGTGTAGTCGATCGAATCGATGAGATGCGTCGAGGCGTTCGAAACGATGCTTACTGAGCGAACCAGGCTCGCCGCGTCGCGCGGTTGAAGCGTCGTCGTGATCGACGCGCTGCGCTGCTGCTGCCGCACGACGAAGAAACGCTCGCGCGCCTTCGCATCGCCGACGAGAAGAAAGGGCAACTCGCGCTTGCGGCGATCGTCGATGTCGGCGATGACGACCTGCTTGTCCGCCGGCACGTAGAACCACGACCGCGATCCGTCGAACACGAACGTCTTCTCTTCCGGCCGCGTGTACGTCCAGCACATCATCGGAAGCTTGCCGAAGATGACGGAGCCGCTTTCGATCTGCGGTGTCTTGAAGCCCTTCGGAGTGAAGCTATGCGTGAACTGGGCCTCC
>DASYUK010000113.1:0-8219 GCA_036001325.1 Thermoanaerobaculia bacterium | reverse complement strand
CATCGATCCGCGAAGCGCGCGGGCGTACAACAACCTCGGCAATGCGCTGCGAGATCTCGGTCATGCCGATGAAGCGTTCGGCGCGTATCAACGCGCCACGGCGCTTGCGCCGCAGTATCCCGATCCGCTGAACGGCATGGGGGTCCTCCTCGTGCAGCAGGGGCGGAACCGCGATGCTTTGCCCTACTTCGATCGTTGTATCGCGCTCGCTCCTCATTTCAATGAGGCGCGCCGCAATCGAGCGATTGCGGTCGAGAGAGCTCGCGCCCACTGAGGCTTCCAAGCGATGCCCGCTATGATTCGAGTCGTGCGTTCACTGCCCGTCCGCGTGTTTCCGCTTCTCCTCTGCTCTTTCGTATTTACCTGCCGACAGGCGGAGCGCTCACGACCGAATGTCCTCCTGATCACCCTTGATACATTTCGGAGCGATCGGCTTGGATCGTTGACACCGAACCTCACGCGGCTGGCCGGCGAAAGCGTGATCTTCCGCAATGCGAGCTCTGTCGTTCCGCTGACACTGCCGTCGCACGCGACGATCCTGTCCGGTCTGCTGCCGCCGCACCACGGTGTGCGCAACAACGGCAGCGGCGCGTTTCCGGCAGACCGGCCGACTCTGGCGACGATCTTCTCTGCGAATGGATATCGGACGGCGGCGTTTACCGGAGCGTTCGTCGTCGATCACAAGTTTGGCCTCAATCGCGGCTTCGAACTGTATGACGACGAAATCCCGCGCGATCCGACCCTGGGTGATCACCTCGAGGCTGAGCGGCGCGGCGACGTCGTCGTCGATCGCGCTCTTCAGTGGTTGGCGCGCGACGACGAACGGCCATTCTTCGCCTGGGTGCATCTGTACGATGCGCACTTCCCGTACGTGCCTCCCGAGCCATTCCGGACGCGTTATGCGGCAACGCCGTACGACGGTGAAATCGCGTTTGTCGATGAGCAGGTGCAGCGGTTGCTGGGTTTCCTCGACGACCGGCGAGCGCGCGATCGCACGATCATCGTCGTTGCGGGCGATCACGGCGAAGCGCTCGGCGAACACGGCGAGCTGACGCATGGGCTGCTCTTGTACGAGCCGACGTTGCGCGTGCCGCTCGTGATCTCCGCGCCAGGCGCGCTGAACCCCGCGGTGATCACGACGCCGGTCAGTCTCGCCGATATCGCGCCGACGATCGCAGGGCTCGCTCACGTCGCATTCAACGCGGCAACAGACGGCCGCGATCTCTCCGCAGCGCTGCGCGATCATCGCGAGCCACCGGCGAAAGATCTCTACGCAGAAACGGAATATCCGACGCTGTACGGATGGAGCGCGCTCGCGGCGATGCGTCGCGGGACGCAGAAGTACATCTCCTCTCCGAATCCCGAGCTTTACGATCTCGCAAAGGATCCGAATGAGCGGCGAAATGTTCTCTCCGACGAACGCCGTGTGATGCGCGCGCTCGACGCGGAGCTCAAGACGCTACGCTCCAAGGCGACGACGGTCCACCCGTCACAGCCCGATGCCGAAACGATGGCGAAATTGGCCAGTCTCGGTTACGTCGGCGGAACGGCCGCGCCACGTCCTGAAGGTTTGCGGGCCGATCCGAAGTTGATGGCGCCGCTCTTTCGAAAATTCGAAGAGGCAACGTGGGCGACGACCGCCAAACGACTCGACGAAGCGGCGGCAATGCTGGAAGACGTCGTGCAGCGCGATCCGCAGAATCCTGTGTTTCGCGCGGCGCTCGCGAAAGTGGAACGACAGCGCGGGCATCCGCGGCGAGCCATCGAGCTGTATCGCGACGCGATCGCGTTTGCGCCGAACGACCCGCAAGGGTGGTACAACCTCGCCAGCGCCTTTCAGGAATCAGGCGACATGAAGCGCGCCGGTGAGGCGGCTCGCGAAGCATTGCGGCGCGATGCGAAGAATCCGGATGCGCACAATGTTCTGGGCATCACTTATTTGCACGACGGCGATCCGGCCCGGGCGCTCGCCGAGTTTCAAAGCGCAATCGCCATCGATCCACGCAATGCACGCGCATACAACAACCTCGGTAACGTCGCGCGGGCCATGCATCGGGAAACCGATGCCGAACAGGCCTTCCGCCGAGCACTCGCGCTCGCACCGGACTATCCTGATGCCCTCAACGGACTCGGCGCTCTGGAGATTGATCGCAATCACCATCGCGAGGCGCTGACGTACTTCGATCGCGCGCTCCAAATCGCGCCGCAATATCTCGAGGCGCGGCTCAATCGTGCCGTCGCCCTGCAGCTCGCCGGGGACACCCGCGCGGCCATCGCCGAATATCGGAAATTTCTGCAACAATCGGCGAATACGACGGGCTTGGCGCGCCAGCGCGACGCCGCCCGTACTGTGCTGGCACACCTCGAAAAGACGCTGTAAGCTTCCCGCTACTTTACCGACGGATCTCAATCAAGGACGGTGACGCATGACTAGTCGCATCTTCAGGTGGACCACCCTGGCTATGGCCCTGGCGCTTTGGGTTCCTTCCATGGTTTTCGCGCAGGCAAGCGGTGCGGCCCTCAGCGGCCGCGTGACCGACTCATCGGGCGCCGCGGTTCCCGGAGTGACGGTCACGGCGATGAATACGCAGACCGGGTTGCAGCGAGTCGCAGTCACGGCGGCCGACGGGGCGTATCGTTTCCCCTCGCTGCCGGTCGGCACGTACAGAGTGACCACGGAGCTCCCCGGCTTCGCCACAGTCACGACAGAAAAAGTCGAGCTGAACGTCGCCACTGAGCGCGAGCTGAACGTGACGCTGAAACAGGCGGCGGTCAGCGAGTCGATCACGGTGACGGCGGAAGCTCCGCTCGTGGCCACGACACCGGCCGTGGGAACGGTCGTCAGCCAGAAAGAGCTCGAGGGACTTCCGCTCAATGGCCGCCAGTTCGCGAACCTCGCATCGCTTGCGCCGGGGACGCAGCTTTCGGTCAATGCCGATCCGACGAAGCCCGGCCAGTTGACCGTTGCTCTCAACGGAGGCAGCGGCCGCAACGTCAACTACATCATCGATGGCGGCGACAACACGGACGACACGATCGGCGGTGCGCTGCAGAATTTCAACCTCGAGGCGGTGCAGGAATTCAAGATCCAGACGATGCAGTACAAGGCCGAATTCGGACGGTCGTCCGGCGGCGTGCTCACCGTTGCCACCAAAACGGGCACGAACACTTTCGCCGGCAGCGTGTACGGATTCTTCCGCGATAAGAGCCTGAACGAGAAAACAACGACCGAGAAAAACACCGGATCGGCGAAGGGCGAATACAAGCGGCAACAGTACGGTGCGTCGCTGGGCGGCCCGATCGTTCGGGATCGCGCACACTTCTTTGGAACGTATGAGAAGACAGTGCGCGACACGACGAAGACGATCGACACCGGCGGCGTCTTCCCCGAATTCGACGGCACCGGGACTCCGATTCCGTTCCGCGATCAGCTCGGAACAGCGAAGGCAACCTGGAACGCGACGGCGAAGCAGCTCGTTCAGGTGCGGTACGGTTATCAGAGAAACACCGACATCTATGGCACCAGCCCGCTCTACCTCCCGTCAAACCAGGGTGTCATCGCGAATGATTACAAATCAGCGCTCGCAAGCCATTCGTGGACGATCGGGAACGATAAGCTGAACGACTTCCTCTATCAGTACACGCGATTCCGCAATTCGATCCTTCCGGTCTCGAACGATCCGAACCTCTATTTTCCGTCGGGAGTTGCGTCAGGACAGAACTTCAACACCCCGCAGACGACGCACCAGGAGAAAAATCAGTTCAAGGATGATTTCAGTTGGTCCTCGGCACTGATGGGAGGCCGTCACGACTTCAAGACAGGCCTCAATTACATTCACGAGCCGATTCTCGGCGGCAGTTTCACAACCGGTACGTCCGGACAGTTTGCGATGCTCGATGACCGGGAAGACTCACCCGTGGTCAGCATCGACATTCGTGGCGGATTCTTCGGCGACGAGACCCCGGTCGATCAATACGACATCTACCTCCAGGATGATTGGGCGCTCAACCCGCGGCTGACGTTGAATCTCGGTGTTCGCTACGACTACTGGACGGGATTCGACCTCGATCAAAGGAGCAATCCGCTGCTTCCGCTCTACAAGGCGGCAGCGGCGGCGCATCCGGAAATCAAGTGGCTGCAGCCGTTCGCCGAAGGTCAGGCCGACCAGCTCAAAGAGGACAAAAACAACTGGGGACCGCGCCTCGGCTTCACATACGACGTCACAGGCGACTCGCACCACATCGTTCGCGGCGGCTACGGCATTTACTACGACTTCCCCTATACGAACGCGACCAGTCTGTTTCCCGCCTCCGCGGTGCAGTCGGATTATCGCGTCATCTACTTCGTCGAAGATCCGAACGGCATCAAGAATGCGAACGGGTCGTTCTTCCGCCCGGGCGTCGATCCGCTGCCGCCGAATCAGGGCGGCGCGTTGCTGCCTCCTACCAACATCGCCCAGAGGTCGTGGGAGGCACCGGAGTCGAAGCAGGCCTCACTCGGGTACTCGTGGCAAACCACGAACTGGCTCGGACTGACATTTGACGCCGTCCACATTGACTACTCGAACATTCCCTTCCGCTTCCGCGCGAATCCGCGCGTCAATGGTGGACCGCGCATTCTCGCTGGCGTCAGCGCCAACAACATCCGCGTTTGGGTGCCGGACGGCTCGGCGAAGTACAAAGGTTTCAACGTCGGATTCCGCGCGCGTTCGCCGCGTCTCGAGGCGCAGGGCTTCTACACGTGGTCGCGAGCGACCGGAAACGTCCTCATAGGTGCCGATGAGTTCCGTCTGTGGGATGGCGCCTTGCAAGCGGGAATCACGACGAACGTGCCGGTCAACGTACTCGATCCTTATGGGCCCGAAAACTACGGACCGCTCTACACCGATGCTCGTCATCGCGTAACGTTGAGCACCGTGTATCGCGCGCCGTTGGCAATCAATATCGCGGGCATTCTCCGTTACCGCTCCGCAATCCCGTATACGGAGCTTGCGGGCAGGGATCTGAACGGCGACGGTTACAGCATGGATCTCGCGCCCGGCGTTTCGCACGTCAATAGCCTGCGCCAGCACGCGTTCTCACAGATTGATCTCCGTCTGTCGCGCGAGTTCACGTTCGGCGGCGCCACGGGGTTCGAGCTGATCGGCGAAGTTTTCAACGTTCTCGACTCGAAGAACCCGACCGCTTACAACGGCACGATCACGAGCCGGAACTTCGGTAAGCCGAGCGTCTACGCCGGCGATGCGGGCCAGGGCGAGCAGCGCCTCTTTCAACTCGGAGCGCGCGTCCGCTTCTAGGGTCGTTCTCATCCGTTTTTCCAGGGAGCGCCGCCGGCCTCAGCGGCGCTTCTTTTTTGCCCGGAAGAACCTTTCTGGCCAGCATGTTGTATAAACCGAACCAAGATGGTACTGTTTGCCGCCTGATGGACGCTGAATGCTGAAAATCTCGAGAGTTACGGACTATGGCCTGCTCGCCGCAGTGTATCTCGCCCGGAAGCATGGTGAGGTTGTCGCAGCGCGAGAGGTCGCGGAGTTTTACCACCTGCCGGTGCCGATGATCACCAAAGTGCTCAAGGCTCTGAACCACGGCGGAATGGTCAACTCGCATCGCGGCGTCGGTGGTGGCTACTCCTTTGACAGTGATGCCGAGTCCGTCACACTTGGGCAACTGCTCGACGTGCTCGAAGGTCCATGGGACCTGGTCGAATGCGAGACCTTCGACGAGGAAGGTCACGCGATCTGCTCGATCCGCGTGGCCTGCCCATCGCGCCGCTTCATGTTCGGCATCAACCGTGCGATCAAAGGTGCTTTTGAGCAGATAACGCTCGGCGACCTCGTACGCGGCTCACTGCCCGTACCAGTGATCGACAAGTCGCGGCTGATCCGCCGCACAGCGGAGACGAACTGATGTCAAACGAAGCAATCCAGGAACTCGCCAAGCAGGACTACAAGTACGGCTTCGTCACCGACATCGAAGCCGATGTTGTGCCGCCAGGTCTCAGCGAGGAGATCGTCCGCACGATCTCTGCGAAAAAGAACGAGCCGGAGTGGATGCTCGAGTGGAGACTGAAAGCTTATCGCCACTGGCTGACGATGAAGGAGCCGACCTGGGCGAACGTGCATTACGACCCGATCGACTATCAGGCCACGAGCTATTACTCCGCGCCGAAGCAGAAGAAGAAACTCAATTCGCTCGATGAAGTCGACCCAGAGGTGCGGGCGACATTCGAGAAGCTGGGCATCTCGCTCGTGGAACAGAAGCGCCTCACCGGCGTCGCCGTCGATGCCGTCTTCGACAGCGTGTCCGTCGCGACCACGTTCCAGGCGGAGCTGGCGAAGCTCGGCATCATCTTCTGCTCGTTCTCCGACGCGGTGAAGAATCATCCTGAGCTCGTTCGCAAATACCTCGGATCGGTCGTTCCGTACACCGACAACTTTTTTGCGACGTTGAACTCGGCGGTCTTCAGCGACGGATCGTTCTGCTACATCCCGAAAGGCGTCCGCTGTCCGATGGAGCTGTCGACCTATTTCCGTATCAACACCGCGAATACCGGACAGTTCGAGCGCACGCTGATCGTCGCCGATGAAGGAGCGTACGTCAGCTACCTCGAAGGCTGCACCGCACCGATGCGGGACGAGAACCAGTTGCATGCGGCGGTCGTCGAGCTCGTGGCGCTGGACAACGCCACGATCAAATACTCGACCGTGCAGAACTGGTATCCCGGCGACAAGCAGGGTAAGGGCGGGATCTTCAACTTCGTGACCAAGCGCGGAAAGGCATTCAAGAACGCCAAGGTGTCGTGGACGCAGGTGGAAACAGGATCGGCGATCACCTGGAAGTATCCGAGCTGCATCCTGCAGGGCGACAACGCCGTCGGCGAGTTCTATTCGGTCGCGCTGACGAACAACTATCAGCAGGCCGACACCGGCACGAAGATGATCCACATCGGCAAGAACACGCGCTCGACGATCGTGTCGAAGGGCATCTCCGCTGGTCACGGGCAGAACACGTATCGCGGCATGGTCATGATCATGAAGGGCGCCGACCAGGCCCGCAACTACTCGCAGTGCGACTCGCTGCTCCTCGGCGACAAATGCGGGGCACACACGTTCCCGTACATCGAGGTTCGCAACTCCACCGCGAAGATGGAGCACGAAGCGTCGACATCGAAGATTGGCGAGGACCAGCTCTTCTACTGCCAGCAGCGCGGCATCTCCGCCGAAGACGCGGTGTCGATGATCGTGAATGGCTTCTGCCGCGAAGTGTTCCGCGAGCTGCCGATGGAGTTCGCTGTCGAAGCGCAGAAGCTGTTGGGAGTGAGTCTCGAAGGAACTGTGGGCTGATGGCACTACTCGAAATCAAGAATCTTCACACCGTCATCGACGGGAAAGAGATCCTCAAAGGAGTCGACCTGTCGATCGACGCGGGAGAGGTGCACGCGATCATGGGGCCGAACGGCTCCGGCAAGTCGACACTCGCGAACGTGCTGGCTGGACGGCCGCATTACGAAGTGACGGAGGGCACCGTCACGTACGAAGGGAAAGACATTCTGTCGATGCCGCCGGAGGCGCGCGCGCGCGAGGGACTCTTCCTCGCGATGCAGTATCCCGTCGAGATCCCGGGCGTGAACAACATCTACTTCCTCAAAGCGGCTCTCAACGCGATGCGCAAGCATCGCGGCGAAGAGGAGCTGGACGCGGTCGAGTTCCTGCAGCTCGCGCGGCAGAAGATGAAGCTCGTCGATCTCGACGAGCAGTTTCTCAATCGAGGAGTCAACGAAGGATTCTCCGGCGGCGAGAAGAAGCGGAACGAGATTTTCCAAATGGCCGTGCTCGATCCGAAGCTGGCCATTCTCGATGAGACCGACTCCGGTCTCGATATCGATGCGCTGCGCATCGTCGCCGAGGGCGTGAACACGCTCCGGAGCGAGAAGCACGCGGTGCTGGTGATTACGCACTATCAGCGCCTGCTGCGCTATCTCATTCCCGACGTCGTGCACGTTCTGGTCGACGGCCGCATCGTGAAATCGGGCGGCAAGGAGCTGGCCGAGGAGCTCGAGCACAAAGGGTACGAGTGGCTGGAGCAGGAGGTCGCCGCGACGGCGCGATGAAAACAGCGGTCGACATCCGCGAAGAAGCCGCGGAACGTTTCGAGGCTCTCGGCTATCCGACGACGCGTCAGGAAGAGTGGAAGTACACGAATGTGGCGCCCATCGCGAA
>DASYUK010000112.1:0-5223 GCA_036001325.1 Thermoanaerobaculia bacterium | reverse complement strand
GCTTTTCTTCCTTCCTCGTGCCGGTCTGCGCGATGTTCATGGCTGGGAAGATGCGCCTCTCGAACAGGCCGCGATCGAGGACGATCTCGGTGTTACCGGTCCCTTTGAACTCCTGAAAGATCACTTCATCCATTCGTGAGCCGGTGTCGATCAGCGCTGTCGCCACGATCGTCAGCGATCCCCAATCCTCGGCGTTGCGGGCGGCGCCGAAGAAGCGCCGCGGTTTTTCCATCGTTCGTGCATCGATGCCGCCGGAGAGAATCTTTCCCGATCCTCGCTGCTCATTGTTGTACGCGCGTGACATGCGGGTGATGGAGTCGCACAGGATGACGACATCTTTCTTGATCTCCACCAGACGTCGCGCACGCTCGAGAACAGTCTCGGCGATGAGAATGTGGTTCTCCGCCGTTTCGTCGGAGCTCGACGCGATGACGTCGCCCTTCTCGATCGACCGCCGGAAGTCGGTGACTTCTTCCGGACGCTCATCGACGAGCAGCACCATGACCAGCACTTCGGGATGATTCGTGTTGATCCCGTGCGCGATGTCCTTCAGCAGCGTTGTCTTTCCTGCTTTGGGCGGCGCGACGACCAGGCACCGTTGGCCTCTGCCGAGAGGCGAGAGGAGATCGAGGACGCGCGTTGTCAGGCGCTCGGGCTCGGTCTCGAGCTTGAACATTACATTCGGATCGATCGAGATCAGCTCGGAGAAAGGACGTCGCGATTCGCGATACTCCTCGAGCGTCATCCCTTCGACCTGCTCGAGGCCGACGAGCTCGAGATTGTTGCCCGCGCGCCGCGCTTGTCCGCTGAGAAGTAGGCCACCCTGAAGATGCAGCTTCTCGATCGTCGAGCGCGGCACGATCGCATCGCCCGGCTCCGGAACGAAGTTGTTCTCGACGGTGACGAGCAGTCCCGATCCGTTCGGCTTGATGTAGAGAACGCCGGAGGTGGCCACGAGCTCGCCAGGGGCAATGTCGATCGACGGCGGCAGCGCGACGCCTTCCTGCATCATCTGTCCGCCGCTGCGATTGCGACCGCGTCGACGCGACCGGCGGCGACGACGGCCGTACTGCTGGCGATCGCCGCCTGGCTGCTGCGACGGCATCGCTTCGTTGCCGGGTTCGGGACCTGGACCGTTTCCCATCATCGGAGATGGCTGCTGCGGTGCGCCCCCTTCGCCGAGTGGGCGGCGTCTCCGCCTGCGCCGCTTACGCGGCGTGCGATTCTCTGGCGTCATGCGAACTCACTACCGAATGAGCTTTTCACCCGCGATTTACCCGGGAACCGACGATCGCGACAGGCGGAGAGCTTCTCTCAAAACGCCCGTAATGATGCTTTCAGGATCGCCCCACGAGGTGCGGGCGAAGTATGGGGGAGGTCGCGGCGAAAAAGCAAGCTGAATTCATTCCTGCGTTAAAATAGGCCGAAAACCGCGCCTCCTAAATGAGTTCCGCACAGCCCCAGAACATTCTTGTGGTGGAGTACGAGCCGCGGTGGGCCGACCGCGTTCGCGACGCTCTGGTCGGGCTGCCGCTCGTGACCCTGTTCGCTAAGGATGGCGAAGAGGCCATGCGCATCGTCAATGCGCATGATCTGAAGCTGATCATCCTCTCCTCGGTCGTGCCGAAGATCAGCGCCCCCGATGTCATTCGCGCCATTCGCGGCCGTCCTCACATGCAGCGGACGCCGATCCTGATGACCGTCTCCGGATACAAAGGCTCATCGCCGAAGCAGGACGCGATGCGCATGGGGGCGACCGATATCCTGGCGAAACCGTATACCGAGGAAGATCTCATGGAGAAGGTGCAGCAGATGCTCGGCATCGGGCAACTCACCTCCACGGAGATCTTTGGCGATCTGCTCAAGGATGAAGCACGTGTCGCCGCACCGCTCGCGGCGACGGCTGCCGCGCCTGCGCCTCCTCCCAAGAAGCCGGCAGCGTCGAAAGACAACGTCGACAAGATGCTGGAGCAAACGCTCGCCAGCGTCATGACGAAGAAGCGGGATCCGTCGAAACCGAAAACCTCGCCCGGCACTTCAGAGCTCGACAAGCGATATCAGGACACGCTCTCCGGTCTCGAGAAGAGCGTTCACGCGCGTCGAACATCTCCCGGCTCGGTCCCTTCGCAGCGGGCCACGCTCTCCGACAAGGTTCCGATCGTGCAGCCAGTCTTTCCCCCCGCGCCGGCGCCCGTCGCGGTGACAGAAGAAGAGCCCACCGACGGAACCCGCTTCGGCCAATACGTTCTGCTCGACAAGATCGCCTCGGGCGGGATGGCCGAAGTGTGGAAGGCGCGGATGCGCGGCGTGGAAGGGTTTCAGAAGATCGTCGCGATCAAGAAGATCCTGCCGCACCTCTCCGACAATCAGGAATTCATCGAGATGTTCGTGGATGAGGCGAAGCTCGCCGCGCAGCTCAACCACAACAACATCATCCACATCTACGATCTCGGAAAAATCAGCAACTCGTACTACATCGCGATGGAGTACGTGGATGGCCACGACCTGAAGGCCATCCTCAAGCGCGCGCAGGAGCGCGATCAGCCGATGATGGTGGAGGTGGCGCTCTTCATCGCGTCGAAGCTTGCCGCGGCGCTCGACTATGCGCATCGCAAGCGCGACTTCGACGAGAAGGAGATGGGACTCGTTCATCGCGACGTGTCGCCGCAGAACGTGCTCATCTCGCACGAAGGGGATATCAAGCTGTGCGATTTCGGGATCGCCAAGGCGGCGTCGAAGGCTTCGCATACGCAAGTCGGCGCGCTCAAAGGGAAGCTCCAGTACATGTCGCCGGAGCAGGCGTCGGGGAAGACGATCGATCGCCGCTCCGACATCTTTGCGCTGGCGACGGTTCTCTTCGAGATGCTCACCGCGCGAAAGCTGTTCACGGGCGAGAGCGAGATGTCGATCCTCGAGCAGGTGCGCGAGGCTCGCGTGACACCGCCATCGCAGATCAACGAAGAGGTTACGCCCGAGATCGATCGCGTCGTGCTGAAAGCGCTGCAGAAAGATCCGGCCGCGCGGTACCAGACGGCCGGCGAGATGGCGCGCGATCTCGACGCGATTCTCTACAACTTCAAACCGACGCCGACGAGCGCCGATCTCGCGATCTACATGCATCACCTCTGGATCGAAGAGCCGGTGAAGCCGAAGATCGAAGAGCCGGAGCCGGTGGCTGAAGTCGATGAAGCACCCGATCTCGCCGTGGCCGCCGCCGCCGTGCCGCCGCCTGCACCGAAGAGACCGACAACGGCGCCCGGCAACGTGGCGATGCCGGCGTGGGAAGCGCGCCCGTCTGACGTGAAAGAGCGCAAGCGCTCGCCCGTCGTGCCGCTCGCGGTCGCAGCAGTCCTTGTCGCCGGAATCGTCGGTGCATTCTTCTATGTGCGCAGCCGGGGCCCGGCGCCTGTGACGAGCGCGCCGGTGTCGCAGTCATCCCCGAATGCGCCGGCGCCCGCTCCCGTGCCGGCCAGCGATAGCGTCGCGCCGATGACGCAGACGACGGCGACGACTGCGCCGGCTCCGCCGGTGCTCGACCCGAACGCGATTGATCAGGAAGTGCAGCGACGGCTCGCCGCGGAACGCGCGCGCCTCGAGCAACAGTCGCAGCCGCAACCAGCGACGACTCCGGCAACGTCCACTCGACCCGCGCCGATCTTGCAACTGCAACGGCCGCCGCAGGTAACGCAGACCGTTGCGCCGGCGCCAGTTCAGGTGACGGAGACGCAGGCACCCGTCCCGGCTCCTGCAACGCCGGCGACGACGACGCAGGCGGCCGTCACGCAGACACAGCCTCCGCCGGCCGCTGAACCCGCAGCCGCGCCATCGCGCGTCCGCGAAGGCGATCTCGTACCCGCCGGGGCGGAAGGCCTCGTGCCACCGCGCATCATCCGCCGTGGGTCCGTCCCGTATCCGCCGCTCGCGAAAGCGCAGCGCGTTCAGGGGACCGTGTTGCTCAGCGTGCTCGTGTCGGAGACCGGTCAGGTCCTCGAGGTCCGTGTTCTCCGCGGCGTCTCTCAAGCCGTCGGCCTCAACGAAGCGGCCGAAAGAATCATGCGCACGTCGACATTCACGCCGGGCACAATCGACGGCGTGCGCGTGAAGTCGTGGACCACGGTGCCCGTCGACTTCAAGCTATAATCCGCCCGCTTTGGAGGGCGTGAATGACGGCTTTGAACGATCAGCAGCGCAAGTTCTACGAGAACACGCTGCAGGTCACGAAACAGGAGATCAGCGACCTGAAGGACCAGATCGAAGAAGAGCTGTCGAAGGTCAAGGATCGAATCGCTGAGCTGCAGAACGCGATCAACGCCTCCAAACAGATGTACGCCGCCGCCTGCTCCCGCCTGGGCGTCCCGAACGATCTCGAGGATGAAGAAGGGGGAGAGGCGTAGACGGACGGTCTCGACTTCTAATGGCGCGCGGTTTCTTACCGCGCGTTTTTCGTTTTTGTCGCAAAGGGATGAGGGATGAGGGATGAGGGATGAAAGGAATCACAAACTCGTCATCCCTCATCCCTCATCCCTCATCCCTCATCCCTCATCCCTCATTCCTCTTCTCTTCGCGCTCGCCTGCGCGCCGCACGAAACCCCCACCCTCCACGATGATCTCAACCGTCCCGTCGCGATTCCTCCGCGCGTCGCGCGCGTGATTACTCTCGCGCCAAACCTCACCGAGATCGTCTACGCCATCGGCGGCGCGAATCGTCTCGTCGGCACCGATGACTTTTCCGATGAGCCGGCGGCGGCGAAAAAGCTGCCGAAAGTCGGCGGCATGCAACCGAACGTCGAGAAAATCGTCGCGCTCAGACCCGATCTCGTCTTTGCGACGACGAGCGGGAATCATCCGAACCTCGCTCCGGCTCTCGCGGCCGTGCACGTGCCTCTCTTTGTCGTGCGCACCGACCGGCTCGACGAGATTCCGGTCGCCATGGAGCGCATCGCTTCACTCCTCGGCGTGCAATCGAGTGGGGCGGCTGATCTGCGCGCACGCATTGCTCATCAGAAGCGTGAGCGCTCTCATCGTCCGCGCACACTGTTCGTGGTGTGGGCCGATCCGCTTTACGTCGCCGGACGGAAGACGTTCACCGATGATCTCTTCGCGCTCACCGGTGCACAGAACGCTGTGCAGGTCGATGGATGGCCGCAGTACTCGCTGGAATCGCTGATTGCGAATCCGCCTGATCTGATTCTTCATGTATCGAAAGTCAGTCGCACTCAGATC
>DASYUK010000111.1:0-1543 GCA_036001325.1 Thermoanaerobaculia bacterium | reverse complement strand
AGTTCTCGCCGACCTCGGTGCAGACGTTGTGAAAGTTGAGCCGCCCGGCGGTGATCCGTCGCGATCACAACAGCCGCTCTTCTGGATCGCTGCCAACGCCGGCAAACGTTCGATCACCATCGATCTCGAGAGCGATTCGGGCAAGAGTCTGTTCCGCAAATTGGCGTCGAATGCCGATTTCATCGTGGAGAGTTTTCCTCCCGGAACACTCTCCTACGAAACGCTGCGCGCTGAGAATCCGAAACTGATCATGGTGTCGATCACGCCGTTCGGACAGAGCGGCCCGTACGCCGATTTTCAGGCGTCCGACATCGAGATCATGGCGCTCAGTGGCGCGATGTCGCTTGCGGGCGAGGAAGGCGGCGAGCCGATGCGCGTGAGTGCGCCGCAGACTCCCTACTGGGTCGGCGTCGAAGCGGTCATGGGAGCGTTGACGGCGCTCGCGTATCGCTCTGTGACCGGCCGCGGGCAGCATGTCGATGTCTCCGCTCAAGCCGCGGTCCTCTCCGCACTGGCGCATGCGCCTGCATTCTGGGACCTCAATCGTGTCAATCCCGAGCGAGCGGGCCTGTTCGTGACCGGCCGCAGCGTCACCGGCGCCAAGATGCGCGCTCTGTGGCCGTGCCGCGACGGCTGGATCAACTTCATCATCTACGGCGGCTCCGCCGGACGGCACACGAATCAGCAGCTCGTTCGCTGGATGGACGAGAAAGGGCTCGCGCCCGACTGGCTGAAAGCGATCGACTGGTCAACGTTCGCTGTGACTTCGTTGACGCAGGAGGATGTGAGTGGGCTCGAAGCGCCGATCGGCGCGTTCCTGTTGACGCTGACGAAGCTCGAATTTCTCGAGGGCGCGCTCAAGCGTGAGATGCTCGGCTATCCGGTCTCGACGGTCGAAGACATCTTCGATGACCGGCAGCTCGACGAGCGCGGATTCTGGCAGGAACTGAATGACGCGACGTCGGGGGTCACGTTCAAGGCGCCCGGCGGATTCGCGATCGTGAACGGCAAAAGGATTCCCGCCGGAGCTCGTGCCCCGCGAGTCGGAGAACACAATCAGGAGGTCATACGCGAATGAAAGCGCGAAACCGAAAAGCGTCTCCACGAATCGGCCGGCCGATGCCGAAGGCTGTTCCGACCGCGGGAGATGAGTCGTCACGATCGCCGAAGGTCGAAGACAAGATTCCGGAAAGGGCGCCAGGCCTTCCCGAGCAGCACCTCCACTACAACGATCTGCGCGAATGGATCGTTGAAGCAGACAAGCTTGGTGAAATCGAGATCGTGCGCGGAGCCTCGTGGCAAGAAGACATCGGCATGGCCGCGGAGATCGTCATGCACTCCGACAGCGCGCCGTGCGTGATCTTCGACGACGTTCCTGGTTCTCCGAAAGGCTTCCGGGTCCTCTCGAACTTCTTCGGCGGCAAGCGCAAGAACATGACGCTCGGTTATCCGCTCGAGTTGAACCGAATCGAGCTCAGTGAAGCATTCCTGCGCACGAGCCTCAAGGACATGAAGACGATTCCGTACAAGGAAGTCGACGGCG
>DASYUK010000110.1:0-12232 GCA_036001325.1 Thermoanaerobaculia bacterium | reverse complement strand
GCGATCTGATGGCCGATCGCGAGCGAGGGCACGACGAGAATCTTTTCGCGAAGCAGATGCTCGCGGCACACCGTTGCCAAACGGGACAGCAGATTGGACATGGGGTTTGGTGAATTCTATGTCCACGCGCGGTAGAAGATGGACGCGAACTGCGAGCCGAGGTGTAGCATGAATTGATGGCCGATGAGTTGTGGGACACGCTGCTGCGCTTCCACCGTGAGGTGGCCGCTCCGAGTATCATCGAACCGTTACGAGCTGAGATCGCGGCATTCCGCGATGAAACGCTTTCGCACTTTGACGCGATCTACAAACGCTTCGACCGGCTCGAGAGCGAGTATCAGGCGCTGAGGGCCGCGGTAGACAGACTCGAGCAGCGCGTCGCAAAGCTTGAAGAAAGGATGTCTTCCGTCGAACAGAAGCTGGACCGGATGGCTCTGCGATCAGAGCTGATGGAACTGAAGTCGCGCGTGGCTTTCCTCGAGGAGAAGATCGCCCAGCTCGAAAGCGAAATCTGACACGAGCCGAGACTTTTCATAGTTCCCGCGCCTCAAGACGCCACCCGCCCCACCGTCTCGATCGCAATCGCCACGAGCGCCGCGCCGTAATCGAGATCGATGTTTTCCATCGTGTCCTTCGAGTCGTGGTAGCCGTGGCGGTTGATGTCGTAGTTCTCCATGAACAGCACGACGGGGATTCCGGTGTCGCTGAAGATCTGGGCGTCGGTGTTGTACAGCGTGCTGTACGCGTCACTGGGTGGGCGGACGTCGCCATGGAGCGGCAGATGTTTGAATCGCGTGTCCTTGCCACGCGTGCCGCGGCGCGTGCGCTTCGCCCGTCTGTTCCAACCATCGACCGACTCGTTCCAGTCGACGTTTGCCTCGTGCGCGATTCGCGCGAGCTCCATCGACTCGCGGCCCCAGCCGGGACAGATCTGAAAGATGTCGCGCGCGCGCCGATTGTTGTGCGCGACCATGTCGAGCACGAAGACCGCATCGATCTTCCTCTTCTCTTCGATGATCCGCTGACACAGATGACGCGCGCCCAGACAATCGGCCGGGAATTCTTCGCCGGTCAGGTGGACCAGCCAGATGTCGCATGCGAGATCGAGTTTTCGCAGGATCGGTGCGGCCAGCATCAACGCTGCGGTTGCGGAATGATTGTCGTCGGCGCCGGTTGCCGCGACGCGACGGCCACTGCCCGTTCGCGCGAAGACGTCTTCTTCGTACGCGGTGTCGTAGTGGTCGGCCATGATGACCGCGCGGGTTCTGTCCTTGCCTGGGAGCTTTGCGATGATGTTTCCGGCTCTTCCGTTTCGCCAGCCGGCGGACCACTCGAATTCGAAGTCGGTGTCCCACTCGAATGCGTCTTCTTCCACTTCGATGTTTTGGCGCTTGTAATAGCGGAGCAGCCGGTTGGACAGGCGGCGTAGGTTTCCTGGGGGATCGGCGTTGTTGCCTTTTGTCAGGCTTGCGATCGTTCGCCAATAGCGGGATTCGAAGGTTCGGGTTGCTGTTTTGCTGAACGTCAACACCTGCTTCGAATGATCGGGATCCCTCGCGCTCTTCGGCGCTCGGGATGACACGTATTTGCGCAGCGTGTTTTTCAGGTCTTTTCGCTTTAGCCACTCGTCCAGCGGTTCGGTCGTGCGGATCAGCGAATGCATGAACGATGGTTCGAGTGAACCCAGCATTTCGTACGCGTCGACGACTTTCCGCGCGGAAGAGAGCGTCTTCGGGCGATCTGCGAAGCGTCCGATCAACTCAGTATGAATCGGACGTTCGAGAATTCTCGGCTCCAACTCCTCCTCGCCTACTGTGATGCAGCCGAGCGGTGCTTCATGAGATCCGAGGACTGACGCGATCAGCGGGCGATGCCAGTACACCTCGCGACTGCCGACGCGCATCGGCGGATAGAAGAATCGATAGCCGAACACTCCGCCGTCATCGATGTCTCGCGCGGCGCGCGCGATCTCCTTGCGCGTTGCCGACAGGCCGTCGAGCAGAAGCTCGTAGCCGTCGGTCCACATCTGGGCATTGCGCGCCATCGGCTTGCCGTATAAGCCGAGATCCTTCGGATCGGCCGAGAACAAACTGGAAGCGACGCGCTGCTCGAGCGTCAGCGCCGGGATCTCATCCTCATATCGATGCACGCGCGCCCAGCGATGCGGGCGCTTCGTCGTGTTGCGAATCGGACCGTGCTCCGTCTCTTCATCGGTCTCACGTATCCACCCCGACTGCGGGACGCGGATTCCGTGCGGTGCCTCGTTGCGATCGATCGAGTAGAGCAGCGGGATCTGCATAGCGCCAGGCAACTGCGTCGCCAGCTTCTGATACGCGGGCGAATGCAGGAACAAGAGACTCCCGGGAAACGGGACGATGTGCAGATCGCCGGCGAGATACGCGTCGCGCGTCCGCTTCGGCAGATGTGCGAACGGCGTGAACGTCGTCAGCACCTTCGCTCTCGATCCATAGATGTTCGGGATGCGCATGCGCCGCATCGGGCGATCGCTCGCGCCGAACAGCGTCCAGCGCACGCGGCCTTTGTCGTCCTGCGTCCGCGACAGCGCGAGCGGCAACGCGACAACATACTTTTCGTTTTCCGGCGCGCCGTTTTTTCGCAGCTCATCGGGCCAGCAAGGATTGCCGTCGAGCTTCTTTCCGTCGATCCCCTGCGCGCGCAACCCGCGGCCGAGACGCGATAACGCATCGACGAGTTGCGCGCCGATGCTTTCGAGGCCGGGCCGCAACTCGAACGCTTCCTCGTATTCGGTCACGGGCCACTCGCCAGCGCGAAAGTGCCGATCGTCGCGAGTGCCGTACGCGCGCTCGACGATTCGAGGCGCCGGCATGAACTCCGAGTACGCGGGAATGAAATAGCGGCCGCGCACGAGAAACTCGCGGCGGCGGACGTTGAACATCGCTCCATTGTCGCTGGCCGGTCTCCCACAGGCGGTAGAAAAACTTGCCTCGGCGCGTGTTCCGAGGGATCCTCGGCGTAGGATGATGAAGTGATGGCCGAAGAGCTATGGAACACGTTGACGCGGTTTCACCGGGAGGTCGCGCTGCCGGAGATCCGAGAGGAGCTCCGTCAGGAAATCGGCGCGTTCCGCCGTGAAACGAACGCTCACTTCGACGCGATCTACAAACGGCTCGATCGGTTGGAGAGCGAATATCAGGCGCTCAATGCTGCAGTTCGGCGAGTGGAGGACCGTCTCGCTGCCCTCGAGCAACGCGTGGGAGCGGTCGAGACGCGCGTGATCGCGGTCGAGCAAAAGCTTGACCGCATGGCGCTTCGATCCGAACTGCTCGAGCTGAAGGCCCAGGTCGCGAGTCTCGAGGAGCGTATCGCGCAACTCGAGAGCGAGATTTGATTCCTTGCCTACCCCGCCGGATACATCCGCTCAAACTCCGGATCATCGCGCAACAACGCCAGATCGGGATCGCGCCGCGTCCAGTCGGCATCGCGGAAACCGGCGTCATAGGCCTTGCGCAGCGCGCTCAACCCCTCATCTTTCCTGCCCAGCCCGCAGAAGGTGCAGGCGACGTTGTACATGACGAGGGCGTCGTTCGGACGAAGGGCCATGGCCATGTTGGCTTCGCGCATGGCGTCATCGCTGCGATTCATCGACGCGTAGTCGCCGGCCAGCAGCACGCGCGCCCGTGCATCCTCCGGCACCTTGCTCAACTGCGCCTCGAGCACCTGGACCCTCTGCTGCCGAGCGTTGTCGACATTCTTGCCGAGCGCGCCGAGGGCGTTCACGTACGGGATATAGATGTTGTAGTTGTCGCCGGAGTGGGCGATGGCCTCCTCGGCCATATCGATGATTTCCTGATACCGGCCGGCCGCAAACAACGCCCGGCCGAGGAGGTAGTACGCGCTCTCGGCGTCCGGCTTTTGGGCGATGGCCCGCCGGGCACGCCGCTCCGATTCTTCGTACTGCTCCTTCATGTAGAGGACCCACGCTTCGGCCACCAGCACCTCGGCGTCGTCCCTTCCCAGCGCGCTGGCGCGCTCGCTCGCCGCCGTGGCTCGTTCGACCCACCTCGCTTCGCGCTCGAACAGATTGTGATACTGCGCGCACGAGTTCGCGATCGCGGCGTACGCGAGCGCGAAGTTCGGATCGAGCGCCACCGAATTCTCGAACATCTGCAGCGCAAACTCGAGATCCTGCCGCGTCAGGCGGCGTGCGTAACTTCGTCCGCGCAGATAGAGATCGTATGCCTGAAGATTCTCGGTCGGCTTCGCCGCCAGCGCCTCCTGCTCCTGCGGCGTCAACGTGATGCGCAACGCCTCGGCGATGCTGCGCGCGATCTCGTCCTGCACTTCGAACACATCCTTCATCTCCCGGTCGTATCGCTCGGACCACAACGGGAAATCGGTATGCGTGTCGACGAGCTGCGCGTTGATGCGAAGCCGCGCTCCGGCGCGACGCAGGCTTCCCGTCAGGACGTATGCGGCGTTGAGCTGCTGGCCGATCGTCGCCGGCGTGACGCTCTTGTCGCGATAAGCGAGGACCGTGGCGCGAGAGAAAATCTGCAGTCCCTTGATCTTCGAAAGCTCCGTCACGATGTCTTCGGTGATGCCATCGCGCAGATACTCATCCTCTTTGACACCGCTGAGGTTTTCGAAATAGAGCACGGCGATCGACTTCAGAGTCACCGCCGGCTTGCGCGATTCACTCGACTCCGGCGCGCGGCGGCTGCCCGAATCGACATCGCGCTTGAGGCGCAACAGGTCGGTCTTCAGATCGGTCGCGCTTTGATAGCGGAGCGTTCGATCTTTCTCCAGCGCCTTGCCGAGGATGCGCGTGAGTTCCGGAGGAACGCCGGGATTGAGCTGATGAGCCGGCGCCGGATCGTGGTTGAGGATGTTGTCGAAGGTGACGGCCGAGGTGTCGCCCTGGAAAGGAAGCGTGGCCGTGGCCATCTGATACAGCACGGCGCCGAGGGAGAAGATGTCGGTGCGGGCGTCGGTGAGTTGTCCGCGGGCCTGCTCCGGCGACATGTACGAGACCGTGCCGACGGCCGTCCCTGCTTTTGTGAGATCGTCGCGCATCGCCGTCGGACTTTCCGACTGATGGCCGCCCGCCGGTGCGCGCTCGATCTTGGCGAGACCGAAGTCGAGGATCTTGGCCTGGCCGCGCGCGTTGATGAAGATGTTCGCCGGCTTGACGTCACGGTGAACGATTCCCTTTGCGTGCGCCGACTCGAGCGCGTCGGCGAGCTGAATGCCGACATCGAGTAAGCGCGCGACGTCGAAGGGACCGCGGCGGATCCGCTCGGCGAGCGTCTCCCCTTCCAAGAGCTCCATGGCGATGAAGTGCTGCCCCTCGAACTGATCGATCGCGTAGACGGTGCAGATCGCCGGGTGGTTGAGCGCGGACGCGGCGCGCGCTTCCCGTTGAAAGCGCTCGAGGAGCATCGCGTCCTGCGCCATCTCGGGGGAGAGAAACTTGAGCGCGACGTTGCGTCCGAGCGTCGTGTCTTCGGCTTCATAGACCACACCCATCCCGCCGCTGCCGAGCTTCGACTTCACGCGGTAGTGGGAAAGGGTCCTGCCGATGATTTCGGCGGCGGTCATGGAGCGGACAGGGCGACGATGGTAACGGAGCGACGAGGAAGCGGCAAGCGGACGAGGATTCGCCGGCGCCGAGCTGCGGCTCCCCAACGATCCCCCCGACGCCCCGCGGCTCTTACGCGCGAGGTTTCGCGCGCCGTGAAATCACTCGCGGCGTGAACGGCCGCCATTTGCCGCCTGGAAGGTTTTTTTCGCGAGCGATTACATGGGCATGACGCCCGGCAACACACTGAATCGTGCGGACACCATCGACGGCGCGGTTCCCGATGCCGAGAAAACGCGCGGAACCCCACAGCCCGTCGTCACGCACGACCACTACATCATCAACTGCTCGCCGAACAGCGCCACGATCACGCATCGCAAAGTGATCACCTGCATCGAAGATGGTCATAGCCGGTACGAACTACACGCGCAGCGTCCACGTGGTCGAGAAGAGAGACGGCCGCTGGCAGAGTGGAACGACGCCGACATGAGCGGCAACTCGTCGTGGTTCGACAAGAACTTCGCCAGCGACATGACCAACATCAGCAACCGCACCGGAAAGGATGATGGCGCCGCCGCGGGGCGGCGTCACATCACCCCCTCCGCGGAGAGCGCGCTCACGCCCGCTATACTGATCATCAATGGATTACTCCGCACTTCCCGGCTACGAATTGATCCGGGAAGGGCTCCGCGATCTCGAACAGGGCCGGCTCACGACATCCGGATTGCTGGCCGCGATCGGTGCGGAACGACTTCGACGCATCGGGTTGGACGTTCCGGACGCGAAGATCGCAGATCCGGAACATGAGCTGTACATGCTCCTCGCGCGGGACGACCCCGACTCCGCACACTCACGCTACAACGCGATGGTCCGACAACTCGTCAGCTTCGAGCGGGCCGCGGAATGCGCCGCTTAGTCGACCGGGCACGGCTCCTTCGCTTCATGGCCGCACTGGGGTCCGAAGCAAGGTCCGATGCCCGTGTATACCTCACTGGAGGAGCGAGTGCCGTACTGCTCGAGTGGCGGATGAGCACGATCGACGTCGACCTGGAGATCGTTCCCGTGGCCGATGAGGTGCTGCGCGCCCTTCCGCGACTGAAGGAAGAACTGGAGATCAACGTGGAACTGGCAGCGCCCGCTCACTTCATCCCGGAGCTGCCGGGCTGGCAAGACCGCAGCCCATTCATCGCACGAGAAGGCCGTCTTTCGTTTCATCACTACGACTTCTACGCACAGGCTTTGTCGAAGATCGAACGCGCGCACGCGCGAGACGTCGCCGACGTCCGGGAGATGGGTTCACGAGGCCTCATCGAGCCGGGGACTCTTGCTCGATTGTTCGATTCGATCGAGCAGCAGCTCTATCGTTACCCGGCCATCGATCCGCGGTCGTTTCGCAGCGCGGTCGAGCGGACCGTCGCCGAGCTGCGTACGTTGAAGTAACCGCTCATAAACATACGTTGCCACAGCGGCAACGGACGACAGCGCGGGAAGAGGTTACTGGCGCAACCTGATCTATCGAGGGCGATCAGGCGATGGATGAATCAACGGCGCGCGAACAAATGAACTGCATCCGCATCGTCGCGTTCTCACTCCTTCTCACGGGCTGTGCGACGAGCGCGATGAAGCACTACACGCTCGACTACGACACGCCCGTCGATCCGGCGCTTCAGGCACGGCTCACCGCCATCGACTCTGAGCTGCGCGCGAAATACGGGATGACCGAGGAGCAGACCGACGTCGGCGTGCTCGACCTGAAGCGGATGCGGCTGGCGATGATTCATCCGGACAAGATCGAGTACGCCGCGAGCGTCGCCAAGGTCGGCATCCTCCTCGCGTACTTTCAACTGCACCCGGGGGCGGCGAAGAGCCTCGATCCGCAGACGCGGCACGAGCTGGGACTGATGGCCAAGGTGTCCAGCAACGAGGTGGCCTCGAAGTTCTCGCGCGAGATCGGCATCTCCTCGGTGCAGCGCGTGCTCGATTCGTATCACTTCTACGATGCGAATCGCGGCGGCGGCATCTGGTTCGGCAAACATTACGGGCCGGGCAGCGAGCGCATCGGCGATCCGATCGCAAACCATTCGCATGGCGCGACCGTGCGGCAACTGCTTCGATTCTGGCTGTTGCTCGAGCAGGGCAAGCTCGTATCACCCGCGGCGTCGAAGACGATGCGGGAGATTTTCGAGTCGCCCGACATTCCGCATGACGACATCAAGTTCGTCAAAGGGCTCGACGGACGCGGCCTGCACATCCTGCGCAAGTGGGGATCGTGGGAAGACTGGTTCCATGACTCCGCAAGCATCAGCGGACCAGGCCGCCGTTACATCCTCGTGGCGATGACGAAGCATCCGCGCGGAGACGAGTACCTCGTGGACCTCGCGCGCGCGGTTGACGACGTGTTCCGGCGCGCTGAAGCGCGCCGCTACACCTTCTTCAGCAGATCCTTCCAGCGCTTCCACGCTTCGTCACGCGCTTTCTTGTTCGCGGCGTACGCGTCGCGCACCTTCTGCTCGGCGTCCGCGGCGGGCGGCGGTGCGTCGCCGGCGCGCATGAAGCCGTGGCCGGCGCCTTCATACGTGACGATGTCGTACGTCTTTCCGGCGGCTTTCATCAGCTCCTGCGTCTTCGGCACCGTCGCGCCGATGCGCGCGTCGTTGCCGGCGTAGAAACCGTACACCGGCGCCTTGATCGCGGCGATCGCGTCGGGTGACTCCGGACCGCTGCCGTAGAAGACGAACGCGGCGGCGAGCGACGGCCGGTTCGTCGCGAAGCGGAACGACTGCGTGCCTCCCCAGCAGAATCCGGCGACGGCGACTTTGCCGTTCGCCGCAGGGAGCTTCGCGACGTAATCGGCCACGGCATTCAAATCGGCGGTGATCTGATCGGGTGGCAGATCGCGGATCGCTTTGCCGACCGCGTTCGGATCAGTGACCCCCATCCCCGACAGCAGATCGGGCGCGATCGCGATGTAACCCGCCTCGGCCAGCTCGTCGGCGAGCATCTGCACCCACTCGGTCATCCCGAAGATCTCGTGGATGACGACGACCGCGGTGGCCTTGGTCTTCACTTCCGGATAGACGACGAACGCGCTGACGGTGCGGTCGCCTGACTTCACGTTCACCCACTCGTGATGGCGCGGCGATTTTGCGAGGGATTGTTTGGCCGAATCCTGGCCGAACGCGGCGACCGCGGTCATGAGCGCGATGTTGATGAGTGAGTTTTTCATTTCTGTCCTCCTGTCACGACGATCAACACGGGCCGATGGTCCGAGGCATCGGTATCGAGAACGAGCGCGGAACGGCATCGCGTCGCCCGGTTCAGAAATACATAGTCGATCCGCTTCTCCGGCGGTGTGGCCGGATACGTCAGCGAGTTCCCGGCGCCGCACTCCGGCCAGGCATCGCGCAACCCCGCGCGCACGACCTCGTCGTGCACGGCGGAATCGGGCGTTGAGTTGAAGTCGCCGCCAGTGATCAGTCCGCGCGCGGCGCTGAGGAGTTGCGGAACTTCCTGCATCCGATATCGATCCTCACGCGACGCATCGAGATGCGTGTTCGCGATTCGCAAACCGTGCGTGGTGACGATCAGTGCGATGCGCGGCTCGATCGAGCCGCCGGCTCGAACCTGCGGCGGCTCGACGCGCAGCGGCACGACCTCGTGGGCAACGATCGGCCAGCGAGAAAGAATCGCGATGCCGTACTCGCCGCCCTGATAGTCGAGCGATTTGCCGAACACGCCGTGCATGCCGGTGCGTCGCGTCAGCTCTGCGAGCTGATCGACATTGCCCGATCGCGCGGTATTGCGATCGACTTCCTGCAGCAGAACGATATCCGCCTTCGACGACCTGATGATCGAGGCGACGCGCTCGAGATTGTCGACGCCCGACGCATCGCGTCCCGCATGAATGTTGTACGTAAGAATGCGCGTCGACGCGCAGCCGGTCAGAAGAAGGGCGAGAAGGAAATGCGACATCGTGCGGCCGAGCATTGGAAGAATGGATGATTGTACTTAATCTGACACACCAGTCGGCCCACTGACGATCGTCGTGTCGAGTGAGGGTGTTGAGCGGATCGACGTCAAACGCGCGCTGCTCGAGTTCGAAGCGAGGGCTCTATCCCACCGTCCTGCAGCAGAAAGACATCGTGCCTCTCGCGGTCGTATCGCTCGGCCCACAGATGACGCTCGTCGCGCGCGTCGAACAGCTTCGCGGTGACACGTAGTCGCGTGCCGGCGGCGTCGGCTCACGACCGCCCGCCTCGGTCCCAGCAACCGCCGTCGCCGTCTTGTCCTTCGCCGCCCTTGGCCGCCACTCGACAGCCCAGCTCACCGTTTGAAACGGCTCCGAACCTCATCGTGGCTCAGACTGGTCTCGGCGCGTCCTTCCGTCAAACCGCCGTCCCTGTCGTCTTCATCTCGCTCATCGTCAAGCGGAGCAGCGAGAAGAGCGAGGGCAACCGGGTCGGACTTTTCGCGAAGAGCCTCCAGGAGGCGAATGGCGGTCTGGACATCCGAGTCGGCAAGGTTGTCGACGAGCAGTTGCAGCCGTTCACGCGTTTCCATCGCTTTCTCTTTCGTCACGATTGTCTCAAGTCAGGCGCCGGGCTCCTATATTTCTACACTCCGAGGCGAATTGGTGGTCTTTTGTGCATCCTCGAGTCGCGCCGCCGCGGACCGGATCAAGCCGTCGATCTCCCGTTTGGAGGGCGGCTCGCGCTTGAGAATGCCGGTCGACGCGAGCTTCTCGAGCTGCTCATTCGGCGGCATCGTCGCTTCCGATGACGAAGAGTCGCGGCTGCCGCGTGATCCGTGCCGCGAACGAATCATCCCGTCAGGATGCGGAGCGAAGAAGGTTGCAGCGAAACGCACGCTGCGAGCAGCAGGATCGGAAGCGCTCGGCGAGTACGGATCCTCACGCCGCGAACCGCTTCTTCAGCCACGCCTCGACTTCTTCCGGGTGATAGCCGAACGGACCCGGCTTCCCTTTGTAAACGATCTTGCCGCGCTCGTCGATCACATAGAGACGCTCCGGCCATGCGGCGAAGGCAGCATTGGCCCTGTTGTCAATCGGATCGACAACGAGCGGGATTCCGTAGTCGAAGCGGCGCACGAAATCGTTCGCGATCGCGACGCGCTGCGCCAGCGTTTTCGGCTGCATGTAGCAGACATTCTGGCTGACGTTGTCCTTCAACTGCCACTCGTCGATCGGATGCGCTTCCTTGATGTAGATCGTGCGAAAGTCGGCGCGATCACCGTAGGTCTCGTGCATCTGCTTCAGGCGGTCGACCGATCGCCGGAACGGCGGTCACGTGAAACTGCCGAAGATGAGGACGAGCGGCTTCCGACCGATCCACTCGCGCAGATACACGCGGCTCGCGCCGTCGAGCGTCACGAGCTCCACGTCGGGAGTGTCGTGGCCCGCGACGAGAGTCCCTTCCTGGCGCTGGTCGTAGCGGATGAATCCGATGAGATTGCGCGGACCGTGGAAGCGAATCATCGCCGCGGCGAGCGCGATGACGATCAGCGACGCTGTCCCAACCGCGATCCATTTCAGAATGCGCCTCACGCCGGAAACAACCTCTCGAACTCCGGATCTCCGTGCAGAACCTCGAGCTCGGGATCGCGGCGGATCCATGCTGAGTCAATCGCTCCGCGCTCTAACGCGCGGCGCAGCGCGTCCACCGCCTCCCGCTTCTTGCCGAGCTGCGAATACGCGCACGCCACGTTGTACAGGACGATCGTGTCGTCGGGCCGCATCGCGACCGCCACATGAGCCTCGCGCATCGCATCCTCGACGCGACCCATCGCCGCATAGTTCGACGACAGAAGCGAGCGCGCGCGGCCGTCCTCCGGAATCTCCTTCAGATGCCGCTCGATCACCTCGGCCTGCCGCACTCGCAGGTTACGCATCGCTTCCTCTTTTCCCAGCGCACCGGCGGCCATGATCAGAGGGATGTAGATGTTGTAATCGTCTCCCGCCGCCTTGATCGCATCCTCGGCGATCGCCGCTGCTTCGTGATACCGCCCGCTCGTGAACAACGTGCGGCCGAGGAGGTAGTAGACGCTTTCGGTGTCGGGGTTGCGCTCGATGACCGCTCGCGCGATGTCGACCGCCTCGGCATACTTCGCCTCCGCCAGGAGGATCCAACCCTCGGCGACCTGCGCTTCCGGCAGGTCGGGCCGGAGCTGCGCGGCGCGACGCGCTGCTTCCCTGGCGCGGTCGATCCATTTCCCGCCGCGATCGTAGTGATAGTGATATTTCGCGCACACGGTGGCGATCGTGGCATGCGCCAGCGCGAAGTCGGGATCGATCACCACGGCGTTCTCGAGCATCTGCAAGGCGAACTCGAGATCCTTCCGCGCGACCCGCCGCGCGTAACTTTTGCCCCGCAGATAGAGGTCGTAAGCATTCGAATCCGCGGTCGGCTTGCGAGCGAGCGCCGCCTCCTCCTGCGGACTGAGCGTGACGCGCAACGCGTCGGCGATCTTCCGCGCGATCTCATCCTGCACCTCGAACACATCCTTCATCTCGCGGTCGTACCGTTCCGACCAGACAGGAAAGTCGGTGTGCGTATCGACGAGCTGCGCGTTGATGCGGAGCCGCGCGCCGGCGCGGCGCAGGCTTCCCGTAAGGACGAACGCGGCGTTGAGTTGCTGGCCGATCGCCGCCGGCGT
>DASYUK010000109.1:0-2023 GCA_036001325.1 Thermoanaerobaculia bacterium | reverse complement strand
AAGAGCTGACACAAGAACGATGGATGAATTGGCAAGGGATATCGTCTTCGCCGCGTCCGGCAGCGATGCACATGCACCTCGAATCGCTTGAGCCTTGGCGTATTTGAATCGATTAAACCTCGTGGTCCACTCCTCCGACGCTTCGTCGATGAATCGCCAGCCGAGAGTGTAGACACCGTCGAGATTGCGACATCGGTCAAGGCGTTCGAAGAAAAGCATCGCACCAACGATCTTCGGCTCGACCACAGATCACCAGTTTACGATGCCCAGCCCTCCTCTGGAGGGTCGGTTCTGGATATGGGTTCAGAACACTCCTACGTCCACATGGTGCCACTACGTCTGAATCGCTACAGCGGGTAGACGGCGCGGATGGACGGGCATGACCCGATCCAGCGAGCGCGTTGGATGTGTCCGCGAGCGGTTCGATTACCCAGCAGGATTTTGGGGGTATGGTGTGGGGGTATGTCGAAGGCCGACTACCACGCCGTCGCCGCTGCACAGCGCGCGCAGTTCGCCGAGACGATTGCGTCGGCGCGACTCGGGTCGCTGCGTCAGTCGTGGACGCGAGCTGAATCGATCTCCGCCCGTTTTCGATCGAGAGCTCCGACGGCGGAACGCTGTTTCTCGATGCGATCGGCAAGATGCTGCTCTCCGCGCAGGCGAAGCTTCTTCGCGTTCTGCAGGACGGCGAGTTTCGCCGCGTCGGCGAGGCGACGAGCCGGAGCGCAGACGTTCGCCTCGTGAGCGCCACGAATCGCAAGCTCGAAGCCGCGGTCGAAGAGGCACGCTTCCGCGAAGATCTGTATTACCGGATCCGCGGTGTCGAAGTCGTCCTTCCGCCGCTCCGCGATCGAGGCGCCGACGTCATGCTCCTCGCGCAGTATTTCCTCGGCCGCGAGCGAGCGAGACATCGAGCGGGGCCACAGTCGCTGGCTTCCGAAGTCGAGATGCTGCTGCAGTCGTACGGCGGGCCGGGCAACGTCCGCGAGCTGCAGAACACGATTCGCGCCGCGCACGCGATGGCCGGCGACGCGCGCGAGATCGACATCGAGCATCTGTCGAAAGCGCGGAGGAGCTCGTGGCGCTAGGACAGGCCGAGCTGGCCGCGAATCGCATCGCCGACGCGCGCCACCATCTCCGTACTGCGATCGACCTCTCGCCGTTTCACACGACCTACGCCGACGCCGCGTGGGGACTCTCGCAGGTCGAGTTCACGGACAACAACTACGAGACGAGTCTCGAGTGGGCGCAGGTCGCGATGCAGCACGGACTGACGGTGCTGCAATGGCATCTCGATTACCTCAAGGCGATGTCGCACGTTCAGGCTTACCGCGTTGCGAGCGCAGTCCGCACCGACGAAGTGCGGATGAAGATCGGCCGACCCGACGTGCCGCGCATCGAAGTGCGTTTGAACAAGGCGGAATCGACGACGACGGCGGTGATCGATTCGGGCGCCGTGCTGTCGATCATGTCGCAGCGCCTCGCTTCGCAGATTCCGGTCAAGCGCCTGCCCACATCACGCGGCACGTTTTACGGACTCCTCGGCGAACCGATCTCCGTCGACTTCGCGATGATCGACATGCTCGAGATCGGCGGCATCGCCCTCGCTGATGTGCCGGTAGCGATCATGCCCGACGACAAGATGCGCTTTCTCGTCACCGGCAAGAAAGAGTTCAAGATCGACTTTCTCCTCGGCGCCAATCTGTTGAAAGAATTCCGGCTCGACTTCAACTTCGACAGCAACCATGTTCGGTTCACGCGCCTGACGTCGATCGATAAACGCCCCGTCGCCGATCAGAATCTCTTCTTCGATCAATTCCGCCCCCACGTGCGCGGCACCGTGAACAAACGCGGATGGTTTCTCTTCGTGCTCGACACCGGATCAGAAGTGACCTTCCTCAACGAGCATCAACTTCCATCGTTGCCGATCAACATGTTCGCTCCGCGCGTGCACAGCGCGACGCTGCAGGGTCTCGGCGGAGCGAGAAAACATGGGTCGAAAATCGAAGAGGTCGAGATCGGC
>DASYUK010000108.1:0-11411 GCA_036001325.1 Thermoanaerobaculia bacterium | reverse complement strand
GAGCTTCATTCCCGAGCGCCGCGTCGGCTTTGTCTTTCTCGCCAACACCTCGCCGAATTTCATGACGCGGATCGGCAATGCCGGAAAGCTTCTGTACCCGCTGATCCTGAACGCTGAGACGCGAGCGAAAACGGAGACGCGTCCAAATCCCAGCGCAGTCTCTTCCGGCGAGACAGCAATCTCTTCCACGACAGCAGATGTTCCCACCGTCGACGCTCTTCTCCAGCGAATGGTCCATGCGACCGGCGGTGAAGAGGCGCTTCGCCGGCACAGATCCATCGAAATTCACGGACGAAAGACGTACGAGAACCAGGGCGTGAGTGCCGACCTCACGATTCAGGAACAAGCGCCGGCCATGCGGAACGACGTTGAGACGTGGACGGCGGCGGGGAAAGAGATCGGCCGCGTCCGTGTGTACTTCGATGGCGTCAGCGGTGGACAGGAGACGACTTTCGGACAGGATGCAACGAATGACGCCGACGCCAACGCTCGGGCGCGTCGTGAGGATGCGCTTCATCCACTGCTCGAGCTGAAGAGTCTCTACAAGAAGGTCGCTGTCCGCGGTTCAGCAAACGTGCAGTCGCAGGACACGTGGATTGTCGAGCTCACGCCGGAGCACGGTTCGTCCTCGCGACTCGATGTGTCGCAGCAGACGGCCTTGATCGTTCAGCGCGAATCCGATGGCGAGACCGCGACATTCGCGGATTACCGTGACGTCGACGGTGAGCGAATCCCTTTTCGCACCACGATCAGCGATTCGCTCGGGGAGACGACCATCGCGGTTGACTCCGTGCGCTTCAACGCGCCGATCCGCGAAACAGCGTTCACGGCAGCGACGAAATGATCTTCCGGTACTCCGCTTCGGTAAACGCCCGGAAGGTGTTCGTGCGCACGTTCCCTTTCGATCCGAGCATCAGACTGACCTTCGCGACCACCTCATCGCTCGGAGCCTCGACGACGATCACGATGTCGTACTCGCCCAATACGAGGTAAAAGTCTTTGAGCTTTGCGCCGGCGTCCTCGAACGCCTTCCTGGCGACATCGAGACGCTTCGGACTCTCTTTGATTGCCTCCATTCCTTTCGCCGTGTACTGAATGAGTGAAACGTATGTCGGCATGGAAGACCTCCCCTTTGTGACGCGCAGTCTACTGCTTGAGCCGCATACTTCACACATGAGAAAGCATCTCGCGTTTCTGGTCATCGTTTTCATGGGCGCAACGGCGCACGCCGCATCCAACGACGTCATACAGTGGTTCCAGAAAACCGAGCAATCATTGATGGACGCAATCGCTTCGGGCGACAAAGCGGCTTGGGATCGCGTGCTGGATCCTTCATTTATCCTCACATCCGAAGAAGGTGAGGTGATGACGCGAGCACAATTTCTCGCCGCGCTGCGGCCGCTCCCGAAAGGTCTCAGCGGCACCATCACTGTGAAGGAATTGACCGTTCAGCAATTCCCCAGCTTCGCTGTCGCACGCTTTCTCGCTGACGAGTCCGAACAGGTCTTCGGACAGCGATTGACCACGAAGTATCGCGTGACCGATACGTATCGGCCTGAGAGGGACAAATGGAAGATGGTGGCCTCGCACGTGGCGGTGGTCACACAGGATCCGCCGGCGCAAAACGTTTCGAGGGCCAACTGGCCGGCCCTTGTCGGAATCTATCAACTGCTGCCCGATGGCTGGACCTTCATCGTCGAATTGCGCGACGGAACGCTCTATGGCGGACGCGATCCAAAAAAACTCAGGCCCTTGATCCCGTTGACGCCCGATGTCTTCGTTCTCTCCGGCAGCCTCGGCGAATGGATGTTCGTCGTCGAAAACGGTTCGGCGACCCGCATCGTCAATCTTCGCAAATTCGAGCCGCTGGTCTGGACGCGTGTCGAGTAGACCTGCGGACGTACAATTCGCGAATCATGGCCAGACGCGCAATGATTCCTGCACTGACATCGAATCAGGCTCGCTACGTTCTGGAGAAGCTCATCGACGAGCGCAAAGTAACTGCTGATGATGTGAGACGCCATCTCGCGGGAATGTGGCAGGAGTTGAATTTCGTCGAGAAGCGACTTTCCGAGCTGCGCGGCATGACCGGCTCTGTGCATCCGGTGCGCAGGGTCAGGGCCGCCATCAAGCGCGTCACGAAGCGGCGACCGGTTTCACCGGAAATGGCGGCGTCGCAAAAACTGCAGGGGCGCTACCTCGGTTACATGCGCCAGATTCCCGAAGGCGATCGCAAGCGATTCGCAGATATCGCCAAAACCCAGGGCCGCGAAGCCGCGATCGCCGCGCTCAGAAAGCGTCTCGGAAGATAGTCAGTCGCGCGCGCCTACGGCGCCGATTAGCTTGTCGTCTGCCGTGATCAAGTCCGCCGCCAGCGATTCCGCGAGCGCGACGTAGACGCCGTCATAAACCGAGAAGTTGCCCCGGAGCGAGAGAATCCGCGGCAGCAGGGCGAGATGGCCGTGCCGCGTCAGGGGAAGATCCACAAGATCGCCGAGGGCTTCGGTGGCGCGATCGATGGTGACGATGCGACGCATGAGGAGCCGGGCCACAGCCGATGCGAACTCGATGTTCGCGAACGCCGGAACGTGGAGATCGATGCCGCGCTTTTCGATCTCAGGGGCGAGAGTGATGCCGCGGCGTGTTCGAAAGAGGCACTCCACGACGCCGACGCGTCCACGACGAGCAGCGTCACCTCTTTTCGCCCCGTTCCCGCTCTTCTCGAATCAACTCCGCGGCGGCGCTCGTGAGGTCGACCGGTGTCCGGCGAGCGATGCGCTCGAATACCTCCTCTGCCGCCGGTCGGGCCACTTCGCGCTCCAGAATCTCCTCGATGTAATCAGTAAGGCTCTGTCCGCGTCGGGCGGCGCGGCGCGCAAGCTCACGGTGCAGCCGGTCGGACACGTTCCCCACGTGAATCATTCTAGCGTGTCCGAAATCACGTCCATCCTCCTGCCTCCGCGTACAATAGGTTCAATCGGTACAACGAGTTTCGCGGTCCACACCCATGGGTACTTCAGTCGAGCACGTCCGCGACTTCGTTACGCAGATCGAGAAGACGCTGGCGGCGCACCGGCTGTACAACCCGACCAGCGCTCCTTACCGTGAAGCGAACGAGAAGGTCGTAGAGAAATGCCACGCGGCGGCGCGTGAGGAGCCGTTTACTCTCCGCCTGGGACCGACCGATCTCTTTCTCGACAAAGTATCGGTGATCAATCGGCCGAAGCGCGACGAATCGTTTTTCTTCGCCCTTTACCGCGACGGTCTGCGCGAGCTCACGTTCAGCTCCGAGACCAGCGCCGCCGATCTCGAGTCGCTGATGACGCTGTTCGAGACGAAGGATCAGCAGCTCGGGACCGTCGACGACATGGTGAACTATCTGTGGCGACTCGATCTGTCGACGATCAGCCACAACGCCATCGACGGCATCGGCGAGATGGAGGACGACGGCAGCGGCGCCAGCGACTTCGCCGGTCTCGTCGCCGAGCTCGCCGAGAAGATCAAATCGCCGGCCCCTCCGGAGACGGGGCAGAAGTACTCGTTCGTGCTCGACGCCGACGTCAGTGTCGGCTCGAAAGATCTCCATTACGACGCGACCACCGTCCGCAAGACGTTCGATGAGAACCCGACCGTTCTCCGTCTGACGGAACAGCAGACTTCTGAGCTTCGCCAGGAGATCTCGATCGAGAGCGATCAGCACTTGATGGAGCGGTTCGTGGAGATTCTGCTGCTCATCATCCGGTTGCCTTTCAAGTCGATCGATCCGGCGAAGATCGCCGCGATCCTCGGTCAGCTCGTGGAGGGATATTGGCACTCGCGCGAGATCGACAAGTCGACGGCGCTCCTCGCGTTCATGCGCGCGGCAGCGCAGGAAGCGCCGAATCCCGCCTCCCGCGCTGCGCTGAACGAGGTCATCGCGCGATTTTTCAGCGATGAGCGGCTGGCCACGGCGATGTCGGCATTCGTCAGCGGCGCGATCACTGTGCCGTTCGCGACCCGTTTGTGGGATGTCGTGCCCGATGCTCAGATCTGGCCGCTGCTGCTCGACGCGTATGCGAAGCTCGTCGAAGGAGAGGCGCGAAACGCCGTCCTCGCCGCGCTGCGCCGGCGCCTGGCCGCGAACACGGAGCTTCTCGCCGCCGTGTTCTCCTCGCCTGAGGCCGGACGCGTGCGCGCGGCGCTGGCACTCCTCGACGAGCGGACCGAACGCGTCTTCGCCAATCAAATCGTCGGCCTGGCCTCGCATCCCGATGAGGGCATCCGTCTGAAAGGTCTCGCCGTCGTCGCTCGACTCGGCGGACCGCAGGCGCTCGAGATCCTGTGGAAAGCGATGGAGAGCGATCCGGCGAAATCGGTTCGACTCTACGCATTTCGGACGATTCAGTCGGCGAAGCTTCCGGGCCTCGCGCCGCGGCTGCAGTCGCTTGTCAACAGTCCACAATTCGCGGAGCGCCCGGTGTGGGAGCGCGAAAAATATGTTCGCCTTCTGGGCCACGTCGCCGGCGCTGCGGTCGAGCCGCTGTTCGAATCGTGGATCCCATCGAAGCGATGGATGTGGCAGCAGAAAGATCTCGACACGCTCGAGCTGGCGTTACGAGGGCTCGGCTCGTGCGGCGAGAGCGGATATCGCAAAGTGCAGCACGTCGCGGAGAGCGGCGGCAAGCCCGCCGAAATCGCACGCAAGGTCCTCGACAGCATCTCCCGCACCGAGATCGGCGAGACCGCGATGCGTCCCCTTCCGGAGTCGGCAAAGAAATGAGCGAGACGATCAAGCCGACGCAGAAAATGACCGTCGACGCGCTGGCGATGACGCTCGGCGACGCCGCACAGGCCGACAAGGGACCGAACGCGGTGATGTACGCGTTCTTCCAGCTCTTCAAGACCGCGCAGATTCACGCGATCGACAATCAGGCGCTGCAGCGGCCGGTGCAGGTGATGATGGAGATGACGTCGGCGATGGTGGCGCGGGAAGGCCGCATCTCGTTTCAGGCCAAGGACCGCGCGATCTTCGTCAACTCTACGAAGCTGAAGTTGTCGACCGACGAATACGAGCTCGCCGGAGGGATCTTCGATTTCTTCGAGGAGCGCGGGATGGGCGGCTTTGTCATCGATGGCGCGCTCAGCACCGACGCGATCCACAAGCTGCTGATGATCCTCGTCTACGCTCCGCCGGCGGAGCGCAAGTACGATCGCCTCGACGCCGCTCTGAAAGCTTCCGGTCTCCCCTTTCGTATCAACAAGTCGCTCGGCGGCGGAAAGAAGAGCGATGCCGACGTCGTCCTCGAGCGCCGCGGCTACACCTTCTTCACCTATTCGAAGCTGGTCGTGCTCTATCGCAGCCTGCTTTCCGATGAGCACCTCAACGCCACCCGCCGTCAGTTCCTGATGAAAAAGATTGCCCGCACGGTGCAGGCGCTCGTCGACATCTGCGTCGAGGACGATCACACGTTCATCGGCGCGGCCGCGGTGAAAAGCGGTGAGGCCTACGCTCCGCATCATGCCGCCAACGTGGCCATCCTGTCGATCAGCCTCGGTGAAAAAATCGGACTCTCCAAAGTGGAGCTGTTCGACCTCGGCATGGCTGCTGTCTTCTACGATGTCGGCCTGCGCGGATATCCGCAGCAGATCGTCGACAAACCCGAGCCGCTCGACGAACACGAGCGTGGCATGGTCACGCAGCATCCCATCAAATCAGTCGAATTTCTCCTGGACGACCGCAAGCTCAGCAAAGGGGCGCTCGCACGGATCGTCGTCGCGTTCGAGCATCATCGTCATTACTCCGGCGGAGGGTTTCCGCCTCTGGGACGGCGTCCGCATCTCTTCACGCGGATCATCTCGATCGCCGATGTGTACGATGCGCTGACGACACAGCGGCCGTGGCGGAACGCCTATCTGCCCGACGAGGCGCTCGCATCGATGTTGCGTGAGTCGGGCAAGCGATTCGATCCGGCGCTTCTGAAGATCTTCGTCAATGCGCTCGGTCTCTATCCGGTCGGTACGCTCGTCCGTCTCGACAATGGAGAGATGGGTGTCGTCGTCTACGGCGGCGGCGACGGTGAGCGCGCCACGCGACCGATCGTGACGCTCGTCGGACGCGACGGACAGCCGGGTGCCACGCTCGATCTGATGGAGCGCGAGCTGGCCGGCTCATTCAAGCGCGCCATTGCGACGACCGAAGACCCCGCGAAATACGGACTGCAGACGTCGAGCATCATCGCCAGCAGCGCAGGGATCGCGAGCTGATGGCCGATCGCAAGGACCGCCTCAGCGGCATGACGAGCACGCCGTCGGAAGCGCAAAACAAGCCGACCGAAAAGCTCGATCCCAAAACAATCAGCAGACCGGCGCGGAGACAAGTATTGCTGTACGCGCCGCCGCCGGCGATCGCCGGTCCGTATCTTTCGATTCTCGAGAGCGAAGGACTCGACGTGCTGGTGGCCAATTCGCCGGAAAGCGCGAACGTGCTTCTGGAGAACGGCGCGCCGGAGTTGATCTTCGCCGTCGTGCCGCTGCTCGGCGAGCAGTTGCGCGAAGAGTTTCGTAAGCGTGCGCCGCGCGCGGAGATCCGCGCTTTCCGCGGTCTTGCGCCGCTGCTCGAGGAGGCCATCATTCCGCCGCGCGAAGCGTTCGACTTCGCCGTTCGCGCGATCCTCTCGACTGCCGGCGTTCTCTCCTCCGCGCGCGGAACACCGCGCGAGCGAAGTGCGCGCATCCTGCAGTGGTCGGAGAAGGCTGCTGCCGCACTCGGATTCGTCGCCGCCGACACCGCTGCGGTGCGCATCGCCGCGGCGCTCTTCGATGTGCCCGCGGCGCTGTCAGGGTCGGACAAACGCGATCGCGACGTTCATCGGTCGCTCCTCAGCGAATTCGTGTCCGGCATCGGCGCGCCCTTCTCGATCGACGCGGCATCGTCCCCCGACCGCCCACCCACCCCGTTCGATATCGTCGAAGCGGCTGCCGAATACGCGCTGCTGCTCGAGGATAAAGCGCGCAGCCCGATCGTCTCCCTGCGCCGCATGGCTGGCGCCGGCGAGATTCATCCCGCCGCGGCGGAAGCGATCATCGCCGCCGCGGGCGGTGGCGTCGCCGCTGCGTCGCGCCGAGGACGTGTGCTCGTCGTGGATGGCGATGCCGCTTCGCGAAATGTTCTCGCGCTCCGGCTCGCAAACGAAGGATATGAAACGGACACCGCGGCCGACGGCCGTGCCGCGCTTGAATCGATCCGCCGCAATCCGCCCTCGCTGATCATCAGCGAAACCGTTCTGCCAGGACTGGACGGCTTCGGATTGCTCGACGCGTTGAAGCGCGAAGGGCACGCGCGTGTCCCGTTCATCTTCATCTCCTCGCGCGCCGATGCGCTCTCGATGAACAAAGGCCTGCTCCTCGGCGCCGCCGATTTTCTGGCCAAGCCTGTCAATGTCGAGGTGTTGCTCACGAAGCTGCAGAAAGTCCTCGGCGAATCGATTCAGATGACCGACGTCGCCTCGCGACTGACGCTCTCTGATGTCAGCGTCGTCGGCACCGAGTCGTATCCGAGCGTCACCTACGATCAGCTCGCACCCGGCGTCTCGATCCTCGGCCGCTTCCGCCTGCTCGCCGATCTCGGCGAGGGCGGCATGGGAAAAGTGTTCAAGGCGCGCGACGATCGGCTCGAGGAGGACGTCGTCGTCAAGGTGATGAAGGATTCCCTCACCGGCGATCGCAAGATGCTCGAGCACTTCAAGCGCGAGATTCGACTGGCGCGCAAGATCTCGCATCCGAACGTCGTGCGCATCTTCGATTTCTGGGAAGCGGGACCGCTGAAGTTCGTGACGATGGAGTTTCTGCAGGGAACGGACCTCGCGCGCGAGATCCGCTCACGCGGCGCGTTCCCCGTGCCGGTGGCCGTGCGTCTCGCAACCGAATTCTTCGATGGCCTCGCGGCCGCGCACGACCTCGGCGTCGTCCATCGTGACATCAAACCCGACAACGTCTTCGTCCTTGGCGGCGGCCGCCTGAAGATCCTCGACTTCGGTATCGCGCAAGGTCTCGATCCCGTGTCGCCCGACGTCGGAACGCAGACGCAGTCGATCATCGGCACGCCGGCGTACATGAGTCCGGAGCAGCTTCTCGGTCAGAAGCTCGATCCGCGCACCGACATCTACTCCGCGGGGATCATGCTGTATCAACTGCTGACCGGCGAGTTGCCGTTCATTAGCAACGACCGCGCGGAAGCGGTGACGATGCGACTTCATCGCGAAGCCGATCGGCCGTCGCAGAAGAATCCGAAGGTCCCGCCGGAGCTCGATCAATTCGTCATGAAGCTGCTCGCGCGCAGTCGCGATCAGCGGATGGCAGATGCGCACGCGGCCGCGGACGAGCTTCGCGCGATGCGCTCGCTCACCTAATTCCCTCTCCCACCGGGAGAGGGTGGCGCGCAGCGCCGGGTGAGGGGCATGCATCCTCGCGAGAATCACGCCCCTCATCCGGCCTACGGCCACCTTCTCCCGCGGGGAGAAGGAACTACTCCTGCGCTGCCTTCTTCTCGACCCGACCGAGAAGCGCATCCAGATCGCCGCGCCGGAACAGCCTCCCGCGAGCGATCACCGCGACGATCCGCTGCGTGTTGCGAATGTCTTTAAGCGGATCGGCGTCGAGCAGAACGAGATCGGCCAGATCATCTGGTTGGTTCAGCACTCGCCTCGGCGTGATCGTCGCCGCCTGCAACGCCTGCAGCGGAGTGAGCCCGCATTCGACCAGTGCCGCCAGCTCGTCATGAAGCGTGAAGCCGGGAATGCGCGCGGCCGCGATGTCGGTGCCGGCCAGGAGCGTCACACCGTCGCGATTCATCTGGCGAACCACTTCCTTGAATTCTGCGTACACGACCTTCGACTCCTCGATCTCCTCAGCCGAGGGCTTCGGCTGGCTCGCGGCTATCTTCCGGAACGAGAGAGCCACGAAGCGACTTCGCGGATCAGGCGCGTCGGCATCGGGTCGATAGGCGAAGAGAGTGGGATCGACGATCGTGTGATTCTTCACGAAGCGAGCGAAGAGCGCATCCGCCTTCTCCGCGCGCCACTCTCGCATCGCGTCAGGAAGTTTTCGGCCGTTCAGCGCTGCTGAAAATGTCCCTTCGAACAACGTGGCGACATGTTCGATCGTCGCCTGCCCCGCGTCGGATGCTTCCTCCGGCGTCACCGTCATCGGAATGTGTCCAACGAGCGGCAAGCCCTGTTTCTTCGCCTCATCGATCGCTGCAAAGTACGAATCGCGCAGCATACGCCGGTGCACTTTGATGAAATCGACGCCGACTTCCTTCAGCGCGCGAACGACACCGCGCGTCTCGTCAGCGTTTCCGGGCACCATCTGAAACTGATTGAACTTCTGACCGTTGAGAATCGGACCGGCGCGAAAAATCCGCGGCCCGATGATGAGCCCGGCCGCGATCTTCGTCCGCCACTCATCCAGCTCGCTCAACTTCCCGCCGAGGTCGCGAACGCCGGTGACGCCGTTCGCGACGAGCAGCATCAGCGCGCTCTCTTTCGTCCAACTGAGATGCACATGCATGTCCCAGAGGCCCGGGATGAGGAACTTGCCGTGACCATCGACGATCTGCGCGTCTTTCGGTACCGCGCTTCCGCTTGATTCGATGCGATCGCCGCGGACGACGACAATGGCGTCGCGTCGCAGAGTGCCGCTCGCCACATCGATGACGGTGACGTGAGTGATCGCGAGCGTGGCGATCAGCAGCGCGGAATGCACCGAACGAGTCTACAATGGCACTCCTCTGTTCGAATGCATCTGCGCATCGCTGCTGTCGCGCTGCTGATCGCATCGCCGCTCATCGCGCGTGATGAGGTTCGCTGCCGCTCGCGCGTGCTGTTCCCCGGCTCCGCACATGTCGTGACCGTTCCATTCGAGCGGACGCGCAACGGCGTCTTCGTCCGCGCCCGCGTGAATGGACGTCCCGAACCGCTCTGGTTCGTCATCGACAGCGGTGCGGCGCGAACTGTGATCGGCGAGACCGCGGCGAAACGCGTCGGCCTCCATGCGACGGAGCGCGCGATCATCAGCGGGACGGGCCTGGGCTCCATTCCGGTCACAGTGGCGCGAAACGTGACCGTTTCTGTGGATACGGTGAATATCGAGCGCATCGACGCGCGCATCGCCAACCTGGCCGGCCTGACGCCGACGTGGGGCAGAGCGGTGGATGGAATCCTCGGTTTCGATCTCCTCTGTCATTCGGTCGTGGTCATCGATTACAACAGTAAGAAAATGACGATCGCTCATCCAGCCGTGTTCCGCTACGACGGCACCGGCGAAACGCTTCCGCTGGCGATCAGCGGCGGCTGGAGCTTCGTCGAGGGAACGATCAAGGTCACGGGACGACCAGCAGTCATCGACAATTTTCTGATCGATTCCGGCTCACAGGACGCCGTGAACCATCCGATCATCCGCGACTCGAAAGGGCCGTTGCGCAAAGTCAACACCGGCGCCGGCCTCGGTCGCTCGCTCGCAGGAGTCCTCGGCCCGAACGAATGGTTCAAGCTCGGGCGTTACACGATCGGCAGCACACAATCGGCGTGCTGCGCCGCGAGTGAGGAAGTCAGCCGGCAGATCGGCGCCGAAGTGCTGTCACGGTTTCGCGTGACGTTCGACTACCCGCACCACCGGCTGATCCTCGAGCGAGCGACCCGCTGAAATTGGGTCGTAGGTCACGAAGTCACTTCTTGCTGCTCCCTCGCACTTCAATCTGCCGCGCCTTCAGCGTGTGGTCGTCGACGCGCGTGCCGAGACAGTTCACTTCATCGCCGGCTTTGATTTCGGCGACGGTGATGCGCTGTCCTTGCTTCCTGATGATCGTGTCCGTATCAGTCTGCACGGCGACTTCGCCTTTGGGCTGGCTCAGGACGGTGAGCGTCGTGCCGGCGGTCGCCGTCACGAGACCGTTCGCGGTCATCGTCGTGCCGCCGTTGTCATCGTCGTCGTCATCGCCTTCCTGCTGCTGAACGATCACCTGCGTAGCCGTGAGTACGTCGTTGATCACGAGCGCTTTCACGTGCACCTGGTCGTCGACGTGCAGGTCCGCGGCTGTGAGGTTCTTGTTGCCGTCGCGGATGAGAGTCATCGAGGTGAGTGCGATCTTCACCTCGTTGTGATGCGAGTCGAACACGGTGAGCGAATCCGACGACACTTCGCGGATCACGCCTTCGTACTGCTGCGCGGGGCCAGGATCTTTCGGCGAGACACCGCGGCGTCGCGAGGTGTTGCCGGAAAGATCGATGACGAGCGGCTTCGATGAATTCGAAACGCGCAGACGCGTGTCGATGCCGTCGGCCCTGCGGAACGAAAGCTCTCCCTCGTCAGGCACACCGATAAAAGTGAAATGGCCATCAGAGCCAAGAGTGGCCGACATCCCTGTGCCGAGAACT
>DASYUK010000107.1:0-22387 GCA_036001325.1 Thermoanaerobaculia bacterium | reverse complement strand
CGGACGCACTGCGCGCGGTGCGGCGCTGGGTATTGTGTCGACAATCGCCACGTGGCAGGACCTTCCGATGGTCCAGCAGATCGAAGCGGTCCTCGGCGAGAAGATCGCGCGCTGCACGGTTCCCGGCGTGGAGCCGTGGGTAGAAATGGAACGGCAGGCAACTCGGCGCAGAACGCGCGTTTGAGCTGTTAGCTGTTAGCTCTTAGCTTTTAGGAGAACGGGGTAGGGCGTGGGTCTCCTAAGAGCTAAGAGCTAACAGCTAAGAGCTTTCGTCGTCGTTCAGCGTGAATCCGGTGACGCCAATCGGAACGGTACCTTCCTTCGGCGTCGATCCGCGCCGGCGGCTCGCTTCGATTTTCTTTTCGCCCTCGGCGTCGACGGGCGTTGCGCGCGTCGTCATCTGCGCGCGAGCGCTGGCGAGATAGACCTTCACACCTTTCTCCGCATAGATCTGCGCGATCTGTAGCTCGTCGGCGTCGATGACGATGTAGTCGTCGATGCGAGTGGAGTAGATGGCGAATTTTCCGTTCGCCTGCCGGTCGATGCGCCAGGCCATGTCCCGATTATGGCTCGGTTCGGTATCAGAAACGTTTCGGGCGCCAACGCCACATCTATTGATGGTCCGGTTTCATGACTCGCTGTTTTTGATTGATTTCTCGTCCCGAAATCGTTATTTTGCACGGAACTTTTTTCCACACATCGTCTAAATCGGAGGCTCGCTCATCGATGAGGAGGGGGACGCTTGCGCTTCTTGCGCTCATCTTCATTGTTGTTGTTTCACCGTTAGTTGCCGCCGGCCCGCTGTTCCCGACGCCGCTCCATCTCACCCGCCAGGTTCATGATCCGATCTCCGGCAAGACGACCGTGCTCAACGAGTACGGCTACGGCAATCGCCTGATCTCGATCCGGGGCGGACTCACATCGATCGCGGACTACGAGAAAGGCGAGCTTCTCGAGATCGATCGCGACGCCGGCACCTACAGCATCACGCGTTTCGACGCGATCGCCAAAGCGACGCAGGCGGCCGGTCCACAAGCGGCCGCCGCAGTCGCTGAGACGAAGAAGCCGCTGCTGCGCGCAGTGGCCTCGAAAGCGACGAAGAGTGGGCGAACTGCCGAATTCTTCGAGAGCTCGATCGATGCGAAGCCGCTGAAGCAGAAGATCGAAGTCGGCGTCGATCGCTCCGTGACTCTTTCGAAGGACGCGCTCGAAGTTCTCCTCGGATCCGCGTATCCCGGCGTGCGGCGCGGCGAGCACGACGTCGTTCTCTCGGCCGCATCACAAGCGCAGGCTTCTTACTCCCTTCCGATCGAGCAAGTCATCTCCTTCGACCTCGAAGGTCAGCAGCTCGAATTTCGAACCAGTGTCGTCCGCGTCGGCATTGAAACGCCGCCGGCCGACCTCGTCTCCATTCCGGCCGGAGCAAGGCTGGTCGTCTCGCGCATCGTGGCAGTGAGTCAGGAGATCGATCAGATCAACCATCCCACTGCTGCACCGCCACATTGAGATTCCTGCCGCGGCTGGTCGTCCTCGCTCTCTCCGGCGTGCTCGCCGCGGGAAGCGTTCAGGCTGACGAAATCGCCGCGGCCGATCTGCAGATTCAGGGAGTCGGCCTCAAAGTGATCACCGTCTCGGCGACGACGGGGCTCGACATCCCGGCCGCCATCCAGACGGAGTTCGGAGGAAAGCAGAACGATGAGGCGCAGGTCGTCGAAGGGCTCCTCGCCGTCGGGGAGTTGAGCGGTCCCGGCATCGACACGCCGATCCGTCTCGAGACCGCGCCCGGACACAAGTTCCAGATTCCCGGCCTGTCGCGTGAGGGGATCTACTTCCTTCAGAACATTCGCCTCGTGAAGGGAAACGACTTCCTGCAGCCCGCGACGCCTGCGATCGCGACGATCACCGTCTCCAATCTTCTGCAGACGAGCGTGCGCGTGAAACAGCTCACGCCCGAAGACCTTCGCGCGCGCGGCATCTCGATCGATGCGCGCAACTACGACGTCTACGAATACACATTCTCTTTCCTCGTCAACGGACAGGTCGTCGAGATCCCTTTCCCGGTCATCGTCGATCCGCGCACGCATGAAGCGCGTCAGCTCCCCGACGTGACGCAGTATCACCTGCCGCCGGTGACGCAGGTGAAGCCGCCGCGGTGGGAGCCGCCGGACATGTTCACCTTCGAGCTGGGGCCGGAAGGCGACTTACCGTCACCTCCCAAAGATGAAGCGCCGGCGGCGGGAGGTACCGCGCGGCCATCGATTCCCGCGGCGCTGATCATTCCGAACAGTCTCGCCGTGCTGCATCAGTTCTTCGCCGTCACGTTGATGGTGACGAACGGCGCGCCGGCGGGGAGCACGGTCACGCTCGACAGCGTCACCGCGCTGATCAAACCACCCGCGCCGTTGCGGACGGTGAAATCGATTCCATCGGTCGCGTTCAATCAACCCGTTCCCATCGTCGACGCCACGAATGGTGTGACGTTCCTCGTCGCGCAGGCCAAAGGCGAAGCGGAATGGACGATGGAGGGTTTACAACCGGGCACGCACACGATCGAAGTCGAAGTGCGCGCGACGTACAAGTCGCCCGGTCAGGTCGATTTCCCGTTGAAGGGAGCGGTGCGGGCATCGGTCGTCGTCCACGATCCGCGCTTCAACGTCAACTTCTCCCATCCCGACACGGTGAGGAAGGACATCGAGTACTCGACCTTCTCCTTCATCACCAACATGAGCGGCACGACGCAGAACATCAAAGTGACGAACGAGCTGCCGGCGTGCGCCGACTCGCCGGGCGCGAACGTCTGCCGGGTCGACGGCACCTCCGCATCGACGGATCTCTCGATTCCGCCCGGCGAGATGCAGGTCGTCGAATACAAACTGAAGCCGGGCATTACCGGCCATGTCTTCGCCACGGCCGGAAGCGTCAGCGATGAAGCGCTGACCGCGTCGGTGCAACTGCACATGGGTGTGAGCGAGAGCGGGATCCCGCTCTCACCGGCGACGCTCGTCATGCCGTACTACGCGCGCTTCGTCAACCAGTCGATGGTCTCGGCGAACCTGCAGCTCCTCGGACTCGGCTACAGTCTGGCCACTGCGCCGCTGACTGCTGCTCTCGCCAAGCATGCTCACGTGATCAAGAGCGATGTCTTCCAGCGCGCCACCGACATCGCCCGCGCCGGACAGCGCGTGTTTCTCGGCGATTTGATGCGCGACTCGCTCGCGCACATGACGCTCGATCTCCTCGGCAACTCGGTCGAGCTTCGCGAGTGGGACGATCTTCGCCGGCAGGAGAAGAGTGGGCGCACCGCCGCCGCATCGATTGCGCGGGAGCTCGAGACGAGCAACGCCGGCGTCTCGATGCACGATTTCGCGTTGCATTTCGCCACCGTCACGGCGTGGCGACCGCCGTATCTGCTGGCCGCGACGAGCGCCGGCAACTTGTCGGTTCGTGAAGTCACATCGAGAGCGCGTCTCGATGTTCCGAGCGAGACCGGCTCAGGCTGGGTGCGTCAGATTCCATTCGGCGAGCTGACGAACTTCCAGTCGGGTCAGCTCGCCGTCGTTGGACGTTGGTCGGGCAGTTATGAGGTGACCGTCACCCCGACGGCCGACGGTCCGTTCACGTTGGAAGTCGTACTCCCGGCGACTGCGGACGGATCTGTTCTGTGCGCCTACTTCAGCGCAACGGGCAGCGCCGGCAAACCGCTCACTGCGTTGATCACCCGCGGCGCGACCAGCCTCGACCTCCGCGACAGTCTGGGTGGCATCGCCGCACCGGGCGTGATCAATCCCATCTCACCCGAGCCGATCAAACTCGTCGGTGCGCGACAGGATCTGAACCTCGATGCCGGCGGACACAAAGTCTCGATCCTCTGGAGCCGGCCCGTTCAGGTTGCCGCGGGCGACGATCTGCTGAAGAAACTCGCCGCACAGGTCTCGCTCAACAAAGATACCGTCAACTATCAGGGTCCGCGTCCGATGTCCGCCGCGGCACTGCAGGAGGGTGGCCGCGTTGCCAACGTGACGTTCGATCACTCGCTCTCGGTGAACGCGACGTACTCGATGACGGTCGGCTCACTCGTCGATCCGCTCACCGGATCGCCGATCGGTCCCAGCGCCGTCGTGCCGGTGATCGACAACGACGCGCCCGGCGGAATCATCTTTGGCCACGTCCTGAAAGGCGACAACTCACCGATCGTGGGCGCCGAAGTGCGGCTGTTCCTCGAGAACAATGCCGGTCCGCCGCAGTACGACAGCTCCCGCACCGGTGACGGCAGCTTCCTCTTCGAGTTCGTTCCGCGCGACATCGACAACAAACTTCCCGGCACGTATAGGCTGGAGGCGGTCACCGAGGATTTGAAGTCGACGTCGGTTCTCGGCGCCGTGCGGCTGCCCGGCAGCGTTCACTTCGTCAACCTCGTATTCCTCGGACGCGGCAGCGCGGAGGGCTACGTTCGCTATGACAACGGACAGATCGTCCCGAACGCGGACGTCGTCGTCGGCAGCACGCTCTTCGATCAATTCCGCAAAACGAAGACTGACACGAGCGGCCACTACACGATCGACGATCTTCCTGTCGGTCCGCTGACGTTCATCGCTACCGATGCCGACGGCAACGTCACGTACGCCGCGGCCGAGATCAAGACGCCGGGACAACTCCTCCATCAGGATCTCTCGATCTTCCGCCGGCCGTTCCCCGGCACGGCGACGATCCGCGGCGTCGTCAAGCGCTCCGACACGAACGCGCTCGTCGCGGGCGCGCACGTCGGCGTGTACAGCCAGGGCTACGGACTGATCGACGGATTCACCGACTCGAGGGGCGCATTCGAGTTTCTCAAAGTGCCCACGGGATTCGTCACCGTTCTCGCGTCGGAATGGTCGATCTCGCGCGAAGCGGTGGCGCTCGACTTCGATCTCGCTACGAACGAAACGCGCGATCTCACGCTGACCCTCAACGTCAAGCCGGCGGAAGCGCTGGTGACGGTCGAAGGAAATGTGACGCGCGAAGATCCGCTGCATCCGGGCGATACAAACTACTTCCAGAAGGTTCCGGGCGCGCTGGTGAAGATCGAGAAAGCGCAGGTCGTCACCGCCGATGCGAACGGTCATTACGTTTATCCATCGGTCCCGGTGTCATTCGCCAACAAGCTGATCACGGCTTACGATCCGGCGACGAAGCGGACGGCGACGACAAATCTGCCGTCTCCGCTCAATCCGTCGGGCGACAACAACACTCCGATCTTCATCTCCACCGCCAGCGGATACGGCGAGGGAACGATCCGCGTGAAGCTGCTGAATGCAGCGGGATATCCGGTGTCGGGTTTCCGCGTGATCGTGCCGGGCATTCCGCCGTTCCCGCCGCCGACGCCTCTCGATGCACTTCCAAACGGTGTCTATCAGCTCCCGCACGTCAAGGTCGGATCGACAACGCAGATCTGGGCCGTGGGCGATGGATCCGCTCAGTACGGCTTTCAGTACACGAGCGGCAGCGTGAAGGTTGAATTCAACGGTCACATCGCCGCGCTGACATTGCGTCTGCCCGGAGCGGGAACGGTTCGCGTGAAGCTCGCTGCCGACATCGACGTCATCGGCGACGTGAAGATCGCGTATCAGGGTTGGAACGAAGCCAGCCAGATGCTCGAGACGAAGGAGATTACGAAGTCGACTTCGGAGAACGGCATCGCCGGCTACGCGACGTTCAACGGCGTTCCCGCGCTGCAGAACTTCACGGTGGCGAGCCAGCATCCTGTTTATGGATACGCGTCGCAGACGGGAAGGCTCGGATTCGACGGCGATGTGCAGTCGATCGCGCTGCAGCTCAACAAACTCTCGACGGTGCGCGGTGTCGTCTACGCGATCGATGGCCGGACGCCGGTCGCCGGTGCGGCCGTGCATATCGAAGATGGCCGGCAGAATTCAGGCATCTACACCTCGCTTCCCGACGGAAGCTTCGTGTTCTTCAACGTCCCTGCGAACGTCGGCTTCCGCGTGATCGCCGAGGTGACACAGGACGGGACGTATCGAACGGGCGTTGCTTCCGGATCGACACCCGCCCTTGGCGGACCGGTTAACGGTGTGTCGGTCATTCTGCGTACGCAAGGCGGAATCGACGGACAGATCGTCTACGCCGGATTCAAGAAGTTCGATCCCCAGAATCCTGCGAACAACATCATCGACGACACGCCGAACGATCTCACCGACAACGCGCCCGTGCCGCTGGCCAACTTCGTTCTGCGCGAGCTCGACTTCCCGTACCGGAGTTTCGGAACAACCGCCGATCCGTCGCGCGCCGACATCGCCGGACGATTCACGATCAACAACGTCTTCACCGGTCCGCTGCGCGTCAGCGCATCCGACCCGGGCAATCAGGAGAACCGCGGTACCTGGACCGGATCGATCAACCAGGAAGGGCAACGGATCACGGCGTACATCGGGATCGGCGCGGAGGGCTTCGGACCGGTCACGGTGAAGGTGCTCGATCCGAACAATCAAAACGCGCCCGTCCTCAACGCCGAGGTGACGCTGGTGAAAGGGTTCTCGCCGTTTGACCTGGCGACGACGGATGGAACGGGGACGGTCCGATTCGAACAGGTGCCGGTCGGGACGTACTCCGTGTCTGCGTACTCGAAGGCGCTCGGCAAATCGGGGAGCAGCGCGAACGTCACGGTTGCAGCGGTGACCGGAGCGGCGCTCGACGTCGTCCTGCAATTCAGCGGAAAGGTGAACGGCAAATTCTCCGATCCCGAAGCGGGTGACAGAGGAGTGCCGGGAGCTCCCGTTACCCTGACCGCGCAGACGTATCAGACGCGCGCGAGCACCGACATCGGAGGACTCTTCGTCTTCGACGGCGTGCGCGAAGGACTCTTCAAGCTCGATGCGAAAGACACGCTTTCGAATCGGCGCGCCACGGCTTCCCATCTGTTGACGCAGGCCGATCCGAATCCATACATCTCGCTGTGGCTTGAGCCGACCGAGACACTCAACGTCTCCGTCTATCTGCCGAGCGATTCCGGCGGCAACTCGAACATCCTCGCGCCGATCGTGAACATCGAGGTGCGGCAGCGCGGCGACGACTTCTTCCGCGCTTTGCAGGGCAACGCCTTCCAGATGGCGGGACTGTTCCGCAACGAACGCTACAGCATCGCGGTCAAAGAAATCGGCGGTTCGGCACGCGAGATTCATACGAGCGACACATTCCCGAAGGGATCGTCGGCGGATGATCCGCTGAAACTGGTTCTTCCGGCGTACGGCACCGTGGAAGTACACGTTGTGCAAGGCACGGCGCCGGCCGCGAATGCGAAGTGCACTGTCTACGGCGGCGGAAAGACGGCCGTTGCTTACACGGATGCGAACGGTGTCGCGCCGGCGACAGGCATTCCGCTCGGACCCGCGTACGTGACGGTAGTGTCGGTCGACGGCGCATTCTCCGGATCCGGAAACATCACGCTCGGCAGTCAGTCCATTCCGGCTGTCATCACGATCACCCTCGGCGCGTTTGCCGGCGTGACGGGACTCGTGGACGCGGAGTTGGGCGGACCGTCCATCAATACGCGCGTCGTCGCGTCATTCGCCAGCCGCATTCTCGAAGGCTTCACTGATTCGACAGGGCGATTCACGTTCCAGGGCATTCCCACCGGCAGCCACGTCGATCTGACCTATATAGGACCCGACGACACGACCGTCGGCGCACGTCAATCGCTCAACATCGGACTCGGCGACGCCTCGAAAGTCATCGAAGTGCCGAAGGTGAAGCTCGATGCGACGCCGCCGCTGGTGCAGAGCATCATCCCGGCCGATGGCTCGAGCAATGTCTCGCCCGACTCGGCGATGAAGATCGTGTTCACCGAGGCGATCCAGACGGTTTATGTGAACAGCAATTACATCCAGCTCGTGCCGGCGGACACGTCGACGCCCGTCGCCGTCGCCTACAGCTCGACGGCAAACGCGAATGGCACGTACACCGTCACGATGACGCCGCCGGCGCCGCCGGCCGGGCAGCAGTTCCCGCTGAAGAGCAACACGCTCTATCGCATCATCATCTCCGGCGAGATTCGCGATCTCACCGGCAACAAACTTCCGTCCGCGCGCGGCGCGAGCTTCATCACGTCTGATTACGCGGAGCCGCACGTCGTCAAGGTCATTCCTGCGGTTAACACTCCGCTGCAGCCGGCCACTACGTTCGAATTCCGCTTCAACGAGCCGATCGATCCGGCGCCGTGGCAGACCGGCGGCACGGGCCAGTTCCATCTCTACAAGATCAGCACGGCCGGCGCCGCGGGAACGATCATCGCCGAGAAGCCTGGCCACGCGTTCATCGATCCGGCTTCGAGCCTCTCGCTCTTCTTCGCGCCGAACGATCCGATCGAGCAGGAGTCGTTCTATCGCGTCGTCTTCTCCGGCGTGCGCGACATGCAGGGCAACACGCTCGCGCCGCAGACGTTCCACTTCTTCTCCTACGATCTCGTCAAGCCGTTCGTGATCCCGATCTCGCCGGTCCCGGCGACCTTCCCGCTGATCTCGGGATCCGAGTACGTGCTCGGCGTCGACATCCGCAACGGCGACGCGAACGGCAGCGCAGCGACCGACGTGGCCAAGGTCGATTACTTCCGCGTCGACGGCGCAACGCAGACCTACATCGCCACATCGACGGCATCGCCGTGGTCGTATCGCTTCGTGGCGCCGGAAGCGCCGCCGGCTGGCTCGACGTACACGCTGCGCGCGATCGCCACTGATCTCTCCGGCAACGAGAGCGCGCCGGCGACGATCGCGTGGGATGTGAAGCCGAACAAGGCGCCGCAGAACGTCACGATCACGCTGATTCCGCCCGACGCGATCTATCCGGGGAATCACGTGCTGGCCAGGGTGACGTTCGATGATGAGGGAACGTTCGCCACGGTGCAGATCGACGTCAGCGCCACACAGACGGACGGCTCCACGTACACGAAGACGCTGAACAAGACGTTGACGCGCGCGAAGGTCAACGATCCCTGGCCGGACGCCGCATTCGATTTCGATCTTCCGGCGACGCTCAAGGAGGGAACGACCGCGACGTTCCACGCGACGGTCACCGATGTCCGCGGGCTGAACGGCGTCGCGCCACCGGCGACGATCGCTCTGTCCATCGACACGATCTCGCCGCAGGCGCTGTCTCTCACGCCGGCGCCGCAGACGCACTTCAACATCGGCCAGACGTATCAGATCGTCGCCGTGATCAAAGACATGGAGACGGGCGCGTCCGAGGTGACGTTTGCGTTCGACAATAAGTCCATTCGCATTGCGGTGCCGAGCCCTCTGGTCACAGCCGGCGCCGATCACACCTGGACGTTCAATTCCGGCCTGATCACAGTACCGGCGAAGAACGTCGACACGACCATCCCGATCACGATCACTGCAAAGGACTACAACAACAACGTCGTCACGAAGACCACGGAAGTCATCTACAACGGTGTCAACGACCCGACCGTACCGAAGGGCGCGTGGCTCTGCCCGATCGAGAAGGCCGTCTATCCGGCGAGCTCGACGATCAGCGTGAAGTTGCAAGCGCGTGCGACCGACGACATCGCCATCACCGCCGTGAAGTTCACCGTGCCGGGAATCGCCGATCCCATCACCGCGACGCGCGTCGGCACATCGGATGTGTACGAAGCGACGACGACGCTCACGACTGGCGCCGACGGTACATCGCAGACATTGACCGCGACGATCAGCGACGCGAATCCCGCTCACGACATCACGCTGCAGATTCCGGTCGACGCCGTTGCCGTCGACATCATCGTCGACAATCGCATCCAGGCGATCACGCCGGCCGACATTCCGAACTATCAGGGGAAGAGCATCTACCTGCGCGGCACCAGCGGAAGACTGATCCCGCACGCCGCGCTCTCGCTGAAGAACCTGATCGTCCTCGATGGCGCGCGCGTCGACACGCTGGCGACGACCACGACGACCGAGCAGCGCCTCGACCTCACCGTCACCGATCGCCTCTACGTCGACTGCGCATCATCCATCGATGTCAGCGCGCGCGGTTACCTCGGCGGCTGGGGCGTCAACGTCGATGGCAGCAACACGAAGAATGAGGATAAGCGCGGGCGCACGGCCGGGAACTCCGCGAATGGCGGACCGACGCCGGGCGCTTCCGCTTCCTACGGCGGTCTCGGAGGCGAAGTCAGTGGCGGTGTGACCAACGCCGCGTACGGATCGATCAGCGATCCGTTCGACCTCGGCACAGGCGGCGCGGGAACGACATCGTGTTGTTCGGCGGGCGCGGTCGGCGGAGGTGCGATCCGTTTGCGCGGCGGCATCTTCGCGATCGCCGGCGCGGTGCGCGCCGACGGCGGGACGGGAATCAGCGCGATGGAGGCCGGTTCGGGTGGCAGCGTCAACATCAAGAGCGATCAGGTCATCGTCGGCCCGTCCGCGCGAATCACAGCGAACGGCGGCGACGACGACGGCGCGCAGAACGCCGCGCGCGGGGCGGGCGGGGGAAGGGTGGCGATCGACGCCGGCAATCGGTTCGATGTCGAGAGCGTCGGACTGCAGATCCAGGCTCGCGGCGGCCGCAACAACACGGCTTCCGAATTGTCAGTCTTCCTCGACGGCGGCGCCGGCACGATCTTCGTCCGCCGCCCCGGACAAACCCTCGGCGAGCTTTACGCGTCGTCGCTCGATGACCGATCGCTGTCGTCTGTGCATCTCACAAGGCCGACGCCGCTCTCCGGGACTCTGCGCTTCGATCGCCTGATTCTCGGCACGCGCGCTCTCGTCCGCACTGACGCTTCAATCGAAGTCGGTGGCATCGTCGACACGAAATCGTCGGCGACGATCGATCCGACCGCGGTGCTGATTCTCAACGGCGAAGTGCCGGCGTTGACCGCGTCGACGACACCTGCCGGCGGCAGCTCTCTGATTCAGACGTCGACCCTGAGCGTCAATTACACGGCGACTTCCGCAGCGGGTATCGGCGCCGTAACGCTCGCGTTCTCGCCCGTCACACCGAATCGCGTCGACTCGTACTTCGACTATCGCACCGCGGCGACGCCATCGCCGGCGGCGCAGTTGACCGTGCCGTTCGATGCCGCGGTGGCGCCGGCCACGCTCACGATGAGCGCGACGGATCGCGCGGGTCGCAGCATCTCGCTCGCGCCACTGGCCTATTCAATTGTCGCAAATACACCGCCTTTAATAGACCAGTTCGATCCGACCCCGCTCTCGCTCTATCCGGGTCACACCGTTGCGACGAATGTCTCCGCGCACGACGATCTGAAGATCACGAAGGTGACCTTCACCAGCACGATCGGAGCGGGCACACCGAGCAATCAGGTCATCTTCCCGAACGTGCCCGTCATCACGAATCAGAACTTCAATGTGGCCATCCCCATCGACACGCCGGGCGGCCAGACGCTGAAGCTCGACCTGGCCGTCGAAGATGGATATCCGAGTCGCGCGGCGACGCCGCAGACGAAGAACGTTGCCATTCTGAAGGACACGATGGCGCCGGCGGTGACGATCACTTCGCCGGCGAATGACGCGCTGTTCAACGAGGGAAGCGGCAACACGATCCAGGTGAAAGCCACGATCAACGACGCCGAAGTCGGCGTGAAGCAGGCCTCCGTCCAGATCGGCACCGACGCGCCCGTGAATCTGACGAAGTCGGGCGCCGACTACGTGGCCACCGTGCCGGTTCCGTCGGTCGACGGAACGGAGATCGTCCCGAAGACGCTCACCGTCACCGGAAAAGACTACGAAGGCAACAGCACCTCTCAGTCGATCAACATTCGCATCCAGCCGCTGAACGATCCCAACGCGCCGGCGGTGAGCTGGGCGTGCGCGACGACCGGAGCGATGTATCCGACCGGCTATGGCGTGCGGCTCCGCGTCTTCGCTCTCGGCAACACCACCGGAAACCCGGCGAACGGAATCCAGAAGGTGGAGATGTTCGTCGACGCCTCGCAGACGCCGATCGTGGCGACACCGGTCACCGGTCTCACGAACTATTACGAAGCGATCTACACGATTCCGACCGACGCCGTCGTGGGAAGCACGATCTCGGTGCGAGCGACGGCAACGAACGTCTCGGGCTCGAGCGAAGGCGCGTCGACGTCATTCACGGTCGTCACCGGCCAGAAGATCACTGCCGACAAGGTGATCACTGCGACGGACACGACGTTCGAGAACCAGACCGTGATCGTGCAGAGCGGAACGACCACGATCGCCGGCTCCCACACCTTCGACAAGCTCATCGTGCTCGATGGCGCGAAGGTCACGCATGCCGCGACCGATGCCACGACGATTCAGCGTCTGACCTTCACGGCGACGTCCAACGTCTACGTCTCCTGCACCGGCACCATCGACGTTTCCGGTCTCGGCTTCACGGGCTCGACCGCCGGGTTTGGTCGAACGTGGCCGAACACGACAACCGGGGGCAGCTACAACGGAGCGGGCGGAAGCCACGGCGGACGCGGTGGACAGCACGATGCGAACGGCGACTCGGCACCGGCGTACGGATCGGTGTTCGATCCGAACGAGCCGGGTGGAGCGGGCGGCTACTACTTCAATGGCACCTGCAACCCCTGCAACGCTGGTGGTGGCATCGCCCGCGTTACAGCGAAGAGCCTCGTGGTCGACGGCAAGGTGTTGTCGAACGGCCTCTTGAGCAGCGGCACGGGATCGGGAGCAGGGGGCAGTATCAGGATCGACGTCGAAACTCTGTCAGGCGCGGGCGAGATCCACGCCGACGGCGCACCGGTGTACTGGACCGCCGGTGGCGGCGGACGGATCGCGATCTACTACCAGACGCTCACGCTCGATCGAACGAAGATCACAGCGGCGGGAGGACTCTCCACCGGCAACCCGACACGCACCGGCGCGGCCGGCACTGTGTATTTGCGGCAGAACGATGTCAGCGGAGCGAAGGTCGTCGATGAACTGGTGCTCGACAACCTCGCACGGACACCGGCGCGACTGACCACATTAGCGTCGATCGGCACCGGAACTGTCAGCGCTGTCAGTGGAGCCGTCGTGACGCTATCCAATCCGGTGCCGGAGTGGATCGAAGGCTCGACCCTCGAGCTCCTCGGTGCGTCGGGAACGCAGGTGTCGAGTTACGAGATCGTCTCGCGAACCACGACGACAGCGACTCTGCGTCTGGGATCGGGCGAGACGTCTGCGAACGTCGCGGTGGGGAACACGTACCGCGGGACGTGGCGGTTCTCTCAGGTAACCGCGCGCGGCGAGGGCATGCTCGACTCGGCCGGCCTGCGAACGTCCCTCATCACGACGACAGGAACGAACAGCGTAGTTCGTGTCGGCGAACTTCGCGGCGATGACGTGATCCTGCGCGGACGAATGGAAGCGAACGGAATCGTCGAGACGAAGAGCCTCGCGCTTCAGAGCACGTTGCTCACGCATTCGTTGACCACGGACACGACGATCAACCGGCTCACGGTGAAGGTCGACGGTGCGATGACGGTCGACGCGACGAGCACAATCGATGTGACAGGACGTGGCTTCACGGGTACCGCAGCCGGCTACGGCCGGACATGGCCGAACACGACTGCCGGCGGCAGCTACAACGGAGCGGGCGGAAGCCACGGCGGACGCGGCGGACAGCATGACGCGTACGGCGACTCGGCAGCGGCGTATGGATCGGTGTTCGATCCGAATGAGCCGGGTGGCTCGGGCGGCTACTACTTCAATGGCAACTGCAACCCATGCAACGCCGGCGGTGGCATCGCCCGCCTGACAGCGAAGAGCCTGGTGCTCGACGGCAAGGTATTGTCGAACGGCGTCATGAGCAGCGGCACGGGATCGGGAGCGGGGGGCAGCATCAGGATCGACGTCGAAACTCTGTCGGGCGCAGGCGAGCTCCACGCCGACGGCGCGCCGGTGTACTGGACCGCTGGTGGCGGCGGACGGATCGCGATCTACTACCGGACGCTCACGCTCGATCGAACGAAGATCACAGCGGCGGGAGGACTCTCCACCGGCAACCCGACACGCACCGGCGCCGCCGGCACCGTCTATTTCCGGCAGACCGACGCGACCGGCGCGAAGGTTCTCGATGAGCTGGTGATCGACAACCTCGGACGCCCTGCCGCACGCTTGACGACACTGCCGGCGATCGGCACCGGAACTGTGACTGCCGTCAACGGAGCGGTCGTGACGTTGTCGAGTCCCGTGCCGGAGTGGATCGAGGGCACGACCCTCGAGTTCCTCGACGCAGCGGGAACACTGGTATCGAGCTACGAGATCGTTTCGCGGACGGCGACGACAGCAACCCTGCGTCTGGGATCGGGCGAGACAGTTGCGAACGTCGCAGTGGGGAACACGTACCGCGGTACGTGGCGCATCGATCAGTTGACGGCGCGCGGCGAGGGCATGCTCGAGTCGTCCGGCGGACTGCGCATGTCGCTGATTGCGACCACAGGAACGAATAGCTTCCTGCGCTTTGGCGATGTTCGCGGCGATGACGTGATCCTGCGCGGCCGGATCGAAGCGAATGGAGTCGTCGAGACGAAGAGTCTCGCTCTTCAGAACGGCGCGGTGCTCACGCACACGCCGACAACCGACACCACGATCAATCGCCTGACCGTGAAGGTCGAGGGAACGATCACCGTCGACGCGACAAGTGCGATCGACGTCACCGGACGCGGCTTCACCGGCTCGACCGCCGGCTTTGGCCGTACGTGGCCGAACACAACGACGGGCGGCAGCTACAACGGAGCGGGCGGAAGCCACGGCGGACGCGGTGGCCAACACGACGCGTACGGCGACTCCGCGCCAACGTACGGATCTGTGTTCGACCCGAATGAGCCGGGGAGCGCAGGCGGCTATTACTCCAATGGCACCTGCAACCCGTGCAACTCCGGCGGTGGCATTGCCCGCCTTACAGCGAAGAGCCTGGTGCTCGACGGCAAGGTGTTGTCGAACGGCGTCCTGAGCAGCGGCACGGGATCGGGAGCGGGGGGCAGCATCAGGATCGACGTCGAAACTCTGTCAGGCGCGGGCGAGATCCACGCCGACGGCGCACCGGTGTACTGGACCGCCGGTGGTGGCGGACGGATCGCGATCTACTACCAGACGCTCACGCTCGATCGAACGAAGATCACAGCGGCGGGAGGACTCTCCACCGGCAACCCGACGCGCACCGGCGCCGCCGGCACTATCTACTTCAAGCAGACGGCCCAGCCGTTCGGTGATCTCACCGTCGACAACCTCGGGCGCTCCACGATCAAGTCGACAGGGCTCAGCGGAGTCGGCTACGCCACCATCACGGATCTCGGCACCGATTTCCTGAAGGACGCGACCGCGCAGTTCCTCGCGCCCGATCATCTCCGCGGGGTCCGTGCGGTCGTGAACTACGACCGGACAAAGAGCTGGCCGATTCTCTCGAACGACAACAAGATCCTTCGTCTCGACGTTACGGGTCAGCCACTCGTCGCGGAAACGGGACAGCTCATTCGCGGTCTCTACAAGTTCGACAATGTCAAGTTGCGCAACGCGAAGCTCGACACGATCGATCTTCTCGAAGTCACGAACCCGATCGACAAGGACGCGCCGTCATCAGTGGTCGGCAATAATCAGGCGCGGCCACTCCTCAACGCGAGCCTCATCTCGCTGCAAAGCACGCCGACAGGCGCGGCGGTCGTCGGATCAGCAGGCGCGGTGACCGATCTCGATACGCCGATCACAGCGATCGCGACCAACACCGTCACCGGCAACGTCTATCAAGTCAACGTCAATGACAACGGTTCCTTCGCGGTAGGCGTTCAGGGCAACACTGGCAACGCGATCAACTTCAAGGCCCGCGACGGAAACGTGTATCAACTCGAGTCGCCGACGATTCCGGTCGGCAACCTTTCGGCGCCGACACCGGTCCCGTCACAGATCCCGAAGACCGACTGGACCAGCGACACGAGCTTCCTGCCACGCACGCTGGCGCACGACGGCGCGCATCTCGCCGTCGCCAGTTATCCGACCGGCAATGGCGCCAGCGGGACACTCGTGATCCTCGGCGTGAGCGATCCGGCTCACCCGGCCCTGATCCGAGCGCTGAACGTCGGCATCGGTACGATCAAGGACGTTGCGGTTTCCAACGGATGGGCATTCATCGCCGCGAATCGCTTTGCGACATTGAATCTCACCGACCCGGCTGCGACGGCGAATCTCACGAACGATCAGGGCGGCGAGGAGAACGGTGTCGAAGTGGTCGGCGGTTATGCCTTCACCGCGGAGAGTGGCAGCTACTACAACGATGGTCGCATTCACGTCTACGACGTCAGCACGCCGTCGTCTCCGCGTTACATCCGTTCTCAGGGTGTGCTGGGCGGCGGCATCCACTTCACAGATCTCATTGCTTTGGGCACTGAGTATCTGATCGCTCTCACTCCCGACAAGACCGGAACCGTCGGACACGATGTCGTCGTCATCGATCGCCGCGACATCAACAATCTGACGAGAGTTGCGGACATCGACATCCCGAACTTCGATGCGTTCCGAGGGGCCGTGTTCGGCACGAAGCTGTATGTGGCCAGCACGACCGCTGCGCAGTTCGTCGTCGTCGATCTCGCCAACCCGACCGCTCCTGTGGTGTTGGGCAGCGCGGCGCTTCCGGCGGGAGCCGGTGGAGTTGCGGTGGTGGGTCCTGACGCCTTCGCCGCTGGCGGCGCGTCCGGTCTTCTGACTCTCGACGTTACCAACGCGCTCCCGGTGCTGACAGGTACGACCCCCGTTTCCGGCAACGCGTTCGACGTCGACGTGATCGGTCCATATGTCTACGTGGCGAATGAGACGGGCATCGCGCTCATACCGGCGCAGGCGGCGCCGCAAGTGTCGCTCTCGCGCATCAAGATGACCCTCGACGGAACGTCGGTGATGATCATCGGCGCTTCGCAATCGGTCACCGGCAGCATGCCGCTCACGATCGATCTGACGAACACAAACACAAACAACAAGATCCTCGGACTGGCCGTGCAGACCGACGGTAGCTTCACGAGCAGTCTTCCGGCGACGGCCGGCGATCGGATCACGATCAAGGCGACAGACGCTTCCGGTCGCTCCACCGGACCCCTGTCGCTGGGCGGCGTGCCCTTCGGATCGCAGACAACGTCGATTCCCATCACGACGGCGATGGCGGATAGCTCATTCCTCGCGCGCAACATCGCCACCGACGGGAACCATCTTGTGGTCACCGGATACTTCGACTCCGACAAGATCGTTCTGTTCGACGTGACCAATCGCGCGAACCCCGTTTACAAACGCGCCGTGCCGACATCTGCGGGATCGGTGCGCGATGTGGCCGTGCGCAACGGATGGGCATTCATCGCCGCGAATCGCTTCATGTCGCTGAACCTTACCGATCCTGCAGCGACTCCGGTCTACACAGGCGATCCGGGCGGCGAGGACAACGGGCTCGCGGTTGTCGGTAGCTATGCGTTCACCGCCGAAAGCGGCAGCTACTACAACGACGGGCGCATCCACATCTACGACATCTCCACGCCGTCAGCGCCTCGCTACATCCGTTCCGAAGGATTGGTGGGCGGCGGCATTCACTTCACTGGTCTGGCGGCGCTGGGAACCGACTATCTGATCGCCGTCACCCAGGACAAGACGTCTGGAACCGGACACGACGTGGTCGTCGTCGACCGGCGCGACATCAACGATCTCAAGGATGCCGGCGAGGTCGACATCCCGAACTTCGAGCCGTTCCGTGTCACCGCGGTCGGTACCACAGCGTATGTCACAGGAACGACCGGCATCGCCGTCATCGATGTCGCCGATCCGGCGAAGCCGAAATTCCTGCGCTTCGTGCAGACGCCGGGTTACCCGTATTCGATCGCTCCTTTGGGCTCGATTCTGGCCGTGGCCGATGGAAGTGCAGGCGCGACGTTCCTCGATATCTCCAACCCTGATGTTCCGGTGGTCCTCGGTAATCAGGTTGTCGGAGGCAACGCGTGGGATTGTGCGTTGAATGGCGCGACTCTCTACATCGCCAATGAGCAGGGAATCGCCGTCATCGACGGTCTGGGCACGCCACCTCTGATCGATCGTTCACTCATCACGACTTCGACCAATGGCGCGACCACCGCGACCGTCATCGGATCGGCCAAAGCGATCCTCGGTCTCGGTCCATTGACCGCTGAACTGCGGAACGCAACGACCAACGTGTCGGTACCGGGAATTGCGGTTGCTGCCGATGGCAGCTTCAGCACGACGATCACCGGCGCATCGGGTGATCTGCTGACGCTCAAAGCCACTGATCGCGCGAACCGGGTCTCCGGACCGGTCAGCCTCGGTAGCGTGCCGTTCGGTTCAGTGACGCGACAGATCAACATCGACACGTCGATGTCCGACAGCGGATTCCTCGCGCGCAACGTGGCTGCTGATGGCAACGACGTCGTCGTCGCCGACTACTTCAACTCCGACAAGATTGTCATCTTCGACGGTTCGACGCCGGGGAATCCGGTCTATGAGCGCAAAGTGGCGACCGGCGCCGGCGCTGTCCGCGATCTAACGGTGAGCAACGGCTGGGCGTTCATCGTCGCGAATCGCTTCATGACGCTGAATCTTTCCGATCCTGCGGCCACGCCGATCTATACCGGCGATCCAGGCGGGGAGGAGCAGGCCGTGGAGGTCGTCGGCGGCTATGCCTTCACTGCCGAGGGTGGCAGCTACTACAACGACGCGCGGATCCACATCTACGACGTTTCCTCGCCGTCATCGCCGCGATACATCAGTTCTCAGGGCATGCTCGGCGGCGGCATCCACTTCACCGGCCTCGCCGCGATGGGCACCGATTATCTGATCGGTGTCACGACCGACAAGACGAGCGGAATCGGACATGACGTGATGGTCATCGACCGTCGCGACCTGAATGTGCTGCGAAGGATCGCCGATCTCGACATCCCGAATTTCGAGCCGTACCGAGTCAAGGCGATCGGCAACATCGCGTACGTTACCGGTGTGAACGGCGGAGTCGCCGTCGTCGACCTCACCAATCCGGCTGCTCCCAGGTTCGACCGCTTCCTCGGCTCGCTCGGCGCGGCGCGTGGAATCGACAGCTCCGGAAACATCGTGGTCGTCGCCAACGGCACGAACGGCGTGGGCTTCATCGACGGCAGCTCGACGCCGTATGTCATCGGCTCACATCCGGTGCCCAGTGCGGCATGGGACGTCGCTCTCAGTCGCGGCGCGATGTACGTGGCCACTGACTTCAGCCTGACTGCGATCTCGAATGTCGCGGTGCCACCGATGGTGAATGAATCATTGCTCACGGTGACGCCGACAGCGACGAGTACGACTGTGACCGGCGCACCGCAGGCCGTGAGCGGGATCGTGCCGGTCACGGCGCGGGTCACCAACATTGCGACGGCGACCAGCTCCCCGGCAGTGACGGTGAACGGCGACGGCTCGTTCAGCGCGACGGTTGGTGCTGTGCCAGGACAACCTCTCATGATGTCGGCGACCGACGTTGCCGGCCGGATGACGACGCGCAACCTCGCCGGCACCTACGGCGCGACGACGACACGTCTCGCCAATCAGATTGCAGCCAACGACGGGAACTTCCGCGCGCGCCGCGTAGTCAGCGATGCGAACGTGACTCTGGTCAGTTCCGGCACACTCACCAGCGGTGACACTCTGTCGAGCAGGCTGCTGCTCTTCCGGCAGCCGAATGCGTCCGAGCCGCCGCAGATCGTCACCGCCAGCGCCGGAGATATACGCGACATCGAAATCAGCTCCGGCTATGCGTTCATCGCCGGGAGCCGGTTCGGCACGATCAATCTGTCCGATCCGTCGCTGGCGACGCATCTGACCTCCGATCAGGGTGGTGAGGAGGGTGCCGTTGCGGTCAGCGGTCAATATGCGTTCACGACTGAGGTTGGCAGCTACTACAACGACGGCCGCATCCACATTTACGACATCAGCAACCCGAGCTCACCGGTCTACGTCCGGTCTCAGGGCCTCCAGGGCGGCGGCATGCACTATCACGGACTGGTCGCGGTGGGAGCGAGCTATCTGATCGCGATCTCGAATGAGCGGCCGGGCAATGTCGACCACGACGTCGCCATCATCGATCGCTCGAACATCAACAATCTGGTGAAGACGGCTGAGGTGCCGATCGCGAACTTCGATCCTCAGGACGCTGTGGCGGATGGAACGACGCTTTATGTCACCGGTGGCGATCGAGGCGTGGCCATCATCGACATCACGAATCCATTCGATCCGAAGCTCAAAACCATCATCGACACGCCCGGCCTGGCTCGTGGCATCGCGATTTCCGGCCCGAATGAAATCGTCGTCGCTGACAGCAGCGGAGCGGGTCTCACGTTCATCGATGTGACGGATAAGGCGAATCCGATGCTCACCGGCACGCAGAGGCTGACCGGCAGCGTCATGGATGTCCGCGTGGTCGGCAGAGTGATCCACGTGGTCGCGGAGAACTACTACCACATGATTTTGCGACCTTGATGCTCACGACATCTGTCGTCTGAGGCGAATCGAAGAACGTGTTCTTCGCTTCGCTCGAGAAGACAGAAATGACCAGAGTGCTCCGATCCATTGCGCGCGTTCTGTTGCTGGCGTCGATCGCCACGGCGGCGTTTACTCAGACGCAGACGCCCGTTACGTACAGCGAGAACTTCCAGTCGTATACCAAAGCGAAGAAACCGCAGGGTTGGATCGACGGGAAAGTCGGTGATCTGCAAGCGAAGCCGCGCGGCTATTACAAGACGTGGATCGATCCTCTCGAAGGCAACAAAGGCTCGAACATCGTCTTCGGTACGACCAAATCGATCGGTGACGAGAACGACGAGAAGAACGGAAAACGGATCGGCTACTTCTCCACCTATGCTGAGAAGACCTTCTCCGCCGCCGGACGCTTCGAGATCAAGGGCCGTCTGATCGCGCTGAGCGATTCAGGCCGGATCGGGTTCTCGCTGCTCTCCGGCTATCCCGACAAAGACACCTATTACCTCGTCGCCGAGAAGAAGAACGCGCAGGGCAATCTCACTCTGCAGGTGAGCGCTTTCGGAGCGGGAGCTCCGACCGGGACGATCGAGAGCACGCTCGTCATCCAGAGAGCGAAGTGGTATCGCTTCCGGATCAGCGTCGACGACGCGAACAACGCCACAGCCATCCGCGCTCGCGTGTGGCTCGACGGAACCACCGAGCCCTCGACGTATCAGATCGATGCCGTCGATTCATCCGCAGCCCGGCTCAAGAGCGGTCATTTCGGGATGTGGTCCGGCGGCCGCGGCGATGCCGAAGATGACAAGGTCGACGACGACGATGGGAGGAAGGGTTACTACATCGACGACGTCACAGCGCATTCGCCGTCGGACACCACGCCGCCCGTCATCAGCTTCTACGAGTCAGGAACGAAACTCGATCCATCCACGACACCGGCATTCAATCGCGACGCGAACATCGAGATTCGCATCACGGACGATCTCTCGACGTTCACTTCCACGGCGGCGCTCGATGGCAACCCGTACGTCTCGCCGACACGGGTCAGCACGCAGGGCCTGCACACCCTCAGCGTTCATGCGGTCGATGCGCCGGGGAACGCGCGCGACGCGACGCTCAAATTCATCGTCGACAAAGGGGCGCCGGTCATCACGCTTGTGGCGAACGGAAGTCCGCTGGTCACCGGCACGATCTTCGACAAGGACGTTACGCTCTCCGCCACCGTTCAGGACATCTCGGTGGTTACCACCATCGCTACGTTCAACGGTGCCACAGTCACGTTGCCGCTCCCGGTCGCGCAGGAGCAGAACCATCAGATCAACGTCACTGCCACCGACGTCGCGAGCAATTCGTCGACCGCGAGCGCGACATTCATCATCGACAAGAGCGCCCCCGTCATCACCGTTCAGGCGAACGGCAAGGATCTCGCGACCGGCTCGTCGTTCCGCGAGGATCAGACACTGACCTGGTCAGCCACCGATCTGACTCTCGATACCGTTACCGCGACGCTCGATAACGCAGTCATCCAGTCGGGATTCATCGTCACCACGGAAGGCGAACACTCGCTCGTCATCACGGCGACCGACAAGGCCGGACACAGCAAGACAGAGACTCGCAGTTTCTTCCTCTCGAAGAGCGCCCCCGCGGTCACGCTTCTCGCGAACGGCAGCGCGTTTGTACCGGGGAATACCTACAACACCGAAGTTCAACTCACGGTCGAAGTCCGTGATCCGACACCGACAACGACCGTGATCACCGTCGACAATAATGCGTACACGCAAGGCACGCCGGTCACAGGCGACGGCACGCACACCGTCCAGGTGGTTGTCACCAACGTAGGCAACTTCACCACGACCGTCGGACCGTTCAACTTCTACATCGACACCGTCCCGCCGACGATCGCGATGACCGAATCGGGCCAGCCGTTC
>DASYUK010000106.1:0-1534 GCA_036001325.1 Thermoanaerobaculia bacterium | reverse complement strand
AAAGGAGGCGTCGGCAAGACGACCTGCGCCGTTTCGATCGCGCTCCAGCTCGCGAGAGCGCAGCAGGACAAACAATTCACCATCCTCTCCGTCGATCCAGCGCACACGCTTCCTCGCGTTTTCGAGAACGAGAAGCCTCCTGCCAATCTCCACGTCGAAGCGATCGACACGACATCGCAGTGGCGGGCGCTCCGCGATCGCGTTCAAGACCAGCTCCGTTCTGCGATCGATGCATTGACACCCGGCGGCCTAACCGTCAGCTACGACAAGGAGGCCATCGAGAAGCTGATCGAGATTGCTCCGCCAGGCGCGGACGAGATCTTCGCGGTCATGCGGCTCGCGGAATTGATCGACGATCCGAAACAGCACGGAATCATCGTCGATACCGCGCCAACCGGTCATTTCCTCAGGCTGCTCGACTTGCCGAAGACCGCCGGCGACTGGGTGCACGAATTCATGCGGCTCCTCCTGCGCTACCGGGAGATCATGCCACCGGGTACCCTCGGCGAAGAGCTCGTGGCTGCATCGCGCGCGTTGCGTACGGTCGACGACGCTCTTCGATCGAAGGACTGTGCGGCGATCGTCGTCATGCGTCCCGAACGCGTTGTCGTTGCTGAGACCACCCGACTCATCGACGAGCTTTCCCGTCGCGGAATCGCGATCGGCGCGATCATCGCCAACTACATCACGCCGAATACCGATGATTCATGCGATCAGTCGATGCGGCATTACGAATTGGAGTCGCTCGCCGCACTCGGTCAGACCGTGCAGATCGAGCGCCGCCCAGCTCCGGTGACAGCACTTGATGATCTCGCCCGCCTCGTTCCTGTGGCACACTCAACACGTGGTTGACACCGTGTTGTACGTCTACGCGATCACGAGGGAGCCGGCGACCCCGGGTGGCGAAGCCGTCGATCGCACGTCGCACTTCGGTTCCATGTCGACCGATGGCGTGGCTGCGACCTTCACACCAGTCTCACGCGAAGAGTTTTCTCAGGAAGTGATCGATCGCCGTTCCGGAGATCTGGAGTGGTTAGGCGCGATTGGATATCGCCATCAGGCGGTGATCGCCAACCTGATGAGAATGACCGATGTGATCCCGTTGCGCGCCTTCTCGATGTTTTCCGGAGAGGCCGCGCTGCGCGACTATCTGCGCGAGAATCGGGAAGATCTTCTGGCCATTCTCGATCGCGTCGGCGGGAAGCAGGAGTGGACGCTGCGCGTCGAGTTCGAGCCGCAGCGATGGAGCGAGGCGCTCATCGATCACGCCGACTCGCTTCGCGGCATCGCCGCCGAAATGCAGTCGGCGAGCGAAGGGAAGGCTTTTCTACTTCGCAAGAAACTGGAAGAGGAGAAGAAACGCGCCAGTCGCGAGGCGGAGCAGAAGATCGTGGCCGAGATCGAGCAGGAGATCACGAGCAGGCTGCGATGCGAAACGATCGCTGAGACCAGGCAACAACGCGACGGCGCGTTTCCTCAGATCAATGTCCTCATCGATCGCGATGAGGAAGCGAAGTTGGTGGATCTCCACTCC
>DASYUK010000105.1:0-18904 GCA_036001325.1 Thermoanaerobaculia bacterium | reverse complement strand
TGAGTTGCCGGCGAACACACACCTATCGCTCCGGTACAACCATCAGGTGTTCCATGGAATCAACTTCGAGAACGGTGGTCTCACGAATTCCGTCGAGCACACCGGCAACTCGAACGTTTTCACCGATTCGTTCTCCGGCGTGTTCGATTCAACGACGGGTTCGTCGTTCTTCAACGAGGTCCGCGCACAGTATCTGAAGGATCGCGAGCCAGGCGAGGCGAACAGCGATAACCCCGAAGCGCAGATCTTCCTGGCGAACGGCGCCACGACCGTGCTCGTGATCGGACGCAACTCCTTCTCGCCGCGCGAGACGACGATCAAGCGCTCGCAGGTCGCCGACACGGCGACGTACCTTTTCGCCAATCACACGGTGAAGGGTGGCTTCGATTACAGCCACGACAACATCTTTAATTATTTTCCCGGCAACTTTTTCGGCGTCTACCGCTTCAACTCCATCGCCGATTTTGCGAACAGCAAGCCGGCCAGTTACAGCCAAGCCTTCCCCGGGCCCGGAACGACCGGCCCGGTGACACATCCGGACCTCAATGAGTACGGGCTGTTCCTGCAGGACGAGTGGCGTCTCATGCAGACGCTGACTCTGAATCTCGGTCTGCGCTATGACCGACAGCAGATGGCGCAGCCGAGCGTGCTCAATCCCGACGCACAACTGCAAGCGGCCGGCTATCGGACCAATCACATCCCGGTCGACAACAACAATATCGGCCCACGCCTCGGCATCGCCTGGACGCCGCTGGGCAATCGCACGGTCGTACGCGCCGGCTACGGCGTCTTCTACGGCCGCACACCTTCGATCATGATCGGCACGGCACACTCCAACAACGGCATTAACGTGCAGACGATTACGTTCACCGGCGCGGCCATGCCGTCGTATCCGAATCGGTTCGACGCGGTCCCCTCAGGCGCGAAGCTGAATCCGATCACGATCTTCGTCTTCGATCCGAACTTCCAGAACCCGAAGGTCCAGCAGTCGAGCCTCGGCGTCGAGCAGCAGCTCGGCAGCGACTACTCCGTTGGCGTCAGCTATCAGTACGTCAGAGGAAGCGATCTTCAGCGCACGCGCGACGTCAACGTGAGCAATCCGACGAGCGTAACGAACCCGATCTGCACCGTCGGCAAGACGGCGGCGCAATGCGCGGCCGATCCCTCGTTGGTCACCGGATCCGCTACCTATACGCGCTACACCGGCCGGCCGTTCACGAACTTCCAGCGCGTCCTCGCGTTCGAGAGCAGTGCCCGCTCAAAGTACAACGGCATCACTCTCGATCTGCAGCGGCGCTTCGCGGACAACTGGCAGGCCCGCCTGGCCTGGACGCATTCCTCGGTCAAGGACAACAAGCCGGATGCGACGGCAGTGGTGCCGTTCTCATCGGGCGATGATTCGAAGTACGTCAGCGATCCGCTCGACATCGATCGCGATTACACTTATGGCGACAACGATGTGCGCGACCGCGTAGTGCTCAGCGGAGTCTGGTCGCTCGATAGCTACGCGCGCGGGATCAGCAACAGCGTCGTGCACGCCGTGGCTTCGGGATGGACGATCAGCGGCATCGCCAGCTATCAGACCGGCCAGCCATACAACACGGTCGTGAATACGGACCTCAATGGAGACGGCAACCCGTCAAACGACCTCGCCCCTGGCTTCGCGCGCAACTCCCTGCGATTCCCGTCGCAGTTCGATCTTTCGCCGCGCATCAGCCGCGATATCGTGTTCTTCCGCGATACGAAACTGCAACTAATCGCGGAAGCGTTCAACGTGCTGAACAAACACAACGTGAACGGCTACAACCGCACGAAATACTCTCTGGGCACTGATTCAGCCAGCGGGAAGCAGTTCCTCATCCCGCAGGCGGCATATCAGTTCCCGACTTCGTCGGTCGGGCCGCGCATCGTGCAGTTGGCGGCCAAGGTTACGTTCTAGGAATTACGCCCCTCACCCGCTGCTTCGCAGCACCCTCTCCCGGCGGGAGAGGGTCGGGGTGAGGGGCTTGACTTTCCCTCATTTGTAAATATACGTTTATTTACAAATGGGACGGCCGCCGATCATCAGCCGTGAGCAGATCCTCCAGAGCGCCCGATCGCTCTTCACCCTGAAGGGCTTTGCCTCGGCCACCCTCGCCGATATCGCCGGGGAGCTCCACGTCACTCCGGCGGCGATCCTGCGGCACTTCGACTCGAAGCAGGCGCTGTTCGAAGCGGCGATGCACACGAAGGTGAAGCTGCCGCAATGCATCCTTGATCTCCAGACGGTCAACGCCTCGGCCGATCCGCGTGTCGTCCTTCGTCGAGTGGCCGAGGAGTGGGTGCCGTTCGCGCGGACGACGATCGTGCAGCATCTCGTCGTCACCATGCACGAGCAGACGAACCCGACGCTGGTCATGCCTTTCGATCCGCGCTCCGAAGACAGTCCGCCGAAACGCGGTCTCAAGATCGTCACACGCTACTTCCGCCGCGCCAAGGAAGCCGGCGTCGTCCAGATCAAAGACCCACGCGCGGCGGCGCTCCTCTTCATGGGTTCGCTGCTGTCGTACGTCTTCATTCATCACGTACTGAAGGTCGTCGACACGCCGTATCCGCTCGATGACTACGTCGATGCGCTCCTCGATCTGTGGTCGCACGGAGCAATCGAGCCGAAGAAGCATGGAGGTTCCCGTGGTCGCAAAGAAGTCGTCCCGTCTCAAAAGAATCGTGCCGATCGTGATCATCGTCGCCGGCGCGATCGCTCTGCTGCTGTACATGCAGCAGAAGCGCAGGCCGAAGCAGCTCGTTCTGGCCGGCACGCTCGAGGCGAGGACAGTGAACGTCGGCTCGCTCGTCGGCGGCCGCGTGACTCGCGTTCTCATCGATGAAGGCTCGCGTGTCATGCCCGGTCAGACGCTGGTGACGCTGGAGACGGAGACGCTCGATCGGCAGATCGCCCAGCAGCAGGCGGCGATCGAGGCCGCTCGCGCTGCGTACACGAAGGCATTGGCCGGGCCGCGGCAGGATGAGATCGACAAAGCGGCGGCGATTGCGACAAACGCGGAGCGCGACCGGCGGCGCATGGACGTGCTCTACCGCGACGGTATCGTCGCCAAACAGCTCTACGACGATGCGGCGACGAAGGCCAGAACATCGGCCGAAGATCTCGATCTGCTTCGCAAAGGAACGCGAAAGGAAGACATCGAAGCGGCACGAGCGCAACTCGAGCAGCAGCAGCGCCAGCTCGGCGTGCTGATGAAACAGCGCGAGGAGACGGATGTGAAATCGACCGTCGCCGGAGTCGTGCAATCCTTCGGTCTTCGGCCTGGCGACATCGTCGCGCCCAATCAGACCGTCGCCGAGATCCTCGAGCAATCTCAACTCTGGGTGCGGGTCTATGTGCCGGAGACGATGCTCGGCCTCCTCCATGTCGGCCAGCCGGTGCGCGTCCGCGTCGACACGTATCCGAATCAGACGTTCTCCGGTCACATCGCGACGATCGCGTCGCAAGGGGAGTACACGCCGCGCAATGTGCAGACGCGCGCCCAGCGCGCCGAGCAGGTCTTCGGCGTCAAGGTGATCGTCGATCCGAACCCGAAGCTCCACGCCGGCATGGCGGCGGAGGTCGACCTCGGCGTGAAAGCGAAGGCGGAGCTATGAGCGCGGAGATCGGCATCGATGTTCAGGGCGTGTCGAAAAACTTCGGTCCCGTTCGCGCGCTCGATCAAGTCACGCTGCAGGTGCCACGCGGAGAGATCTTCGGCCTGCTCGGTCCGAACGGATCGGGGAAATCGACGCTCATTCGCATCCTCTGCGGACTGCTCGCGCCGACAGAGGGACAGGCTACAGTCGACGGCCTGGACGTCGAGCGTGAAGGTGAGCAGGTCCGCCAGCACATCGGCTATGTCTCGCAGGCCTTTTCGCTCTATCGCGATCTCACCGTCGACGAGAACCTCGACTTCTTCAGCTCCATCTATCGACTTCGCGGTGCGGATCGGCAGGAGCGAAAGGAGTGGGCCATCAATCTCACGCACATCGGACCGTATCGAGATCGCCTCGCGGGCGTACTCTCCGGTGGATTTAAGCAGCGCCTGGCGCTCGCGGCGGCGCTGATGCACCGCCCGCGCGTGCTGTTCCTGGATGAACCAACCGCCGGAATCGATCCTGTGGCGCGCCGCGAGTTATGGGATCTCCTCTTCGGTCTGGCCGCGGAGGGCGTCACGATGTTCGTGACGACGCACTACATGGATGAAGCGGAGCGCTGCGGAACGGTCGCGTACCTCTATATGTCTCGTCTGATCGTGAGCGGGCATCCCGAGGAATTGAAGAAGCTCGAAGAGGTCACGCCTGAAGGATCGCGTCGCATCCAGGCAGCGTGTCGTGAAGGCGTGGCCATGCTGATGACATCGGCGCGCACGCTTCCGTACGTGCGAGCGGCGACGATCTTCGGCACCTCACTCCATCTTCTGATCGATGCGAACATCTCGGATGAGAAAGTCGAGCACGACCTCGAATCCTTTGGAATCAGCGATGTGACGGTTACGCCGATCGAGCCGACACTCGAAGACGTCTTTGTGCAACTCACAGAAACGCGTGGCAAGGAAGTGGAGTCGATGCTCGCCACGGCGGCAGGAGGCAGGGCATGAATGGATTTTTCGCCATCTTTCGCAAGGAGCTGACGCAGATGATGCGCGATCGTGCCACGCTCATGTTCTCCATCCTCATCCCGGTCTTCGAGTTAATCCTCTTCGGTGTGATCGACATGAACGCGAAGAACATCCCGACGGTCGTCTTCGATCAGAGCCGCTCGCAGGAAAGCCGCAGACTGCAGGAACAGTTGACAGCGACCTCACTGCTGCGCATCGTCGGAGAGGCGCATTCGCGCGCTGAGCTGCAGCATGCGATCGTGGCCGGCACCGCGCAGGTCGCAGTCGAGATCCCGCCCGATTACGCACGCAACATTGCGGCCGGACGGCAAGCCGATGTGCTGGTGCTCATCGACGGCTCCGATTCGAGCGTCGCCAATCAGGCTCTCTCCGCGGCGAACGGCGTCGTGCTGCAGGAAGGTGTCCGCAGGCTGATGGAGAAGACCGGAATGGCACCGAGTGTCGAAGCGCATCCGATCATGATGTTCAACCCCGATATGCGCAGCGCCAACCTGCTCATCCCCGGACTCATCGCCATCCTGCTGACGTTTTCGGGCACGATCCTTTCGGCGTTCGCCATCGTCAAGGAGCGCGAGCGCGGGACGCTCGAGCAATTGATGGTCACGCCCGTCTCACCGCTCGCCGTCGTCCTCGGCAAAATCCTGCCGTACCTCGGCGTCGCCTACACAACGCTGATCATCGTGCTCATTCTGATGAATGTGCTCTTCCGGGTTCCGGTCCACGGAAACCTGTTGCTTCTTCTGGCGCTCTCGTCGGTCTATCTGCTCGCTCTCTTGTCGTTCGGATTGCTCATCTCGTCGCGCGCCAGCTCACAGATGGAGGCGATGCAGATGGCAATGGGCATCATGCTGCCTTCGGTCCTGCTGTCGGGTTACATCCTGCCGCTGTCGTCTTTGCCCGCACCTCTGCGTGTGATCTCGTCGATTCTTCCAGCCACGCACTTCATCAAGATCGCGCGCGGCATCGTCATCCGCGGTGCGAGTTTCGGGGATTTGTGGCAGCCGGTGATCTCGCTGCTGGTGATCTCCGCGGTGTTGATCGCGGCGAGCGCGCGGGCGTTTCAGAAGACGATCTCCTAGTGTGGGGCCGGCGACGCCGCCGAGATCGGCGGCGCCACACTTACAACACGTAGCGCGAGAGGTCTTCGTTCTTCACGATGTCGGCGAGGACACGCTGCACATAGGCGGCGTCGATCGTCAGCTCCACGCCGTGCATCTCGCTGGCTTCGAACGACACCTCGTCGAGCAAGCGCTCGAGAATCGTGTGCAGGCGGCGCGCGCCGATGTTCTCGGTCTTCTCATTGACCAGCGCCGCGTAGCGAGCGATCTCATTGAGCGCATCTTCGCTGAAGCGCAGGGTCACGCCCTCGGTTTCGAGCAGCGCGGTGTATTGCATCGTCAGCGCGTTCTTCGGCTCGCGGAGAATGCGCACGAAGTCCCCTTCTGTGAGCGACTCGAGCTCGACGCGAATCGGGAAGCGGCCCTGCAGCTCGGGGATCAGATCGGAAGGTTTCGACACATGGAACGCGCCGGCGGCGATGAAGAGGATGTGATCGGTGCGAACCATTCCGTACTTCGTATTGACGGTCGTCCCCTCGACGATCGGCAGTAGATCGCGCTGCACGCCCTCGCGGGAGACATCGGGTCCGTGGGAGGCCTGCTGCCGGCCGGCGACTTTGTCGAGCTCGTCGAGAAACACGATGCCGCTCTGCTCGACGCGGTCGATCGCCTCACGAGCGACATTCTGCTGATCGACGAGCTTCTCCGCCTCCTCGGCGATGAGAATCTCACGCGCTTCGCCGATGCGCATCTTCTTCCGCTTGGAACGGCCGCCGAACAAGCCGGGCAGCATGTCTTTCACGTTGACGCCCATCTCCTCGACGCCTTGCGGCGTGAAAATCTCGAAGGAAGGGAAACCCTGTTCCTTGACATCGACTTCGATCTCGCGCTCTTCGAGCCGGCCCTCATCGAGCCACGCCGCCATCTTGGCGCGCGTGTCGGTCGGCTCCTCGGGTGCGGGGGCACCGAATGCCGGCCGCGGCGCGGCGCGGTGCGAGTCCGGAAAAAGAATGTCGAGGATGCGCTCGCGCGCGTTGCGCTCGGCCGCTTCGCGGACGCTCCGGTTCTTCTCTTCGCGCACGAGCTTCACACCGAGCTCGGTCAGATCGCGCACGATCGACTCCACGTCGCGACCGACGTAGCCGACCTCGGTAAACTTCGAAGCTTCGATCTTCAGGAACGGCGATCGTGTCAGACGCGCCAGGCGGCGGGCGATCTCTGTTTTGCCGACGCCCGTGGGTCCGATCATGATGATGTTCTTTGGAGCGATCTCTTCGCGCAGCTCCGGAGGGAGCTGCTGGCGCCGCCATCGATTGCGCAAGGCGATCGCCACCGCGCGCTTCGCGTTCTTCTGTCCGACGATGTACTTGTCGAGCTCCCGGACGATCTCGCGCGGCGTTAGACGCTCGGCGACGGTCTCTTCGCTGTGCAGGACGATGCTCATAAGGTTTCGACGGTGATGTTGTCGTTCGTGTAGATGCAGATGCCAGCAGCGATGCGCAGCGACTCTTCCGCGATCTCTGTCGCCGTCATGCTCGTGTATTTGAGCAGAGCGCGTGCGGCGGCGAGCGCGAACGGGCCGCCGGATCCGATGGCCAGAATACCGTCGTCCGGCTGAATGAGATCGCCGGTGCCGGAGACGAGATAGGCCTTCTCGTTGTTGGCGACGATCAGAAAGGCCTGCAATTGCCGCAGATACTTGTCGAGACGCCAGTCCTTGGCCAGCTCGACGATCGATCGCTCCATGTTGCCGCGGTACTCCTCGAGCTTTGCTTCGAAGCGCGAAAAGAGCGCGAATGAATCGGCCGCCGAACCGGCGAAGCCGGCCAGGATTCTGTCGCCGTACAGCCGGCGCACCTTCGCCGCGCCTTGCTTCATGACGGTGTTGCCGATCGTCACCTGGCCATCGCCGGCCATCGCCACCTGGCCGTCGCGGCGAATGCAGATCACGGTCGTCGAATGAACGATCTGCTCATCCATGGCCGGGCATCGTATCAGAGGAAATCCGCCGGCACCGGCGCCTCGATGGTGCCGATGTCCGCATGCTCGATCTTCCACGCATGCAACATGAGACGCGAGGCATTGCTCATTGAGCCGTAGCGACGATCGCCGACCACGGGATGGCCGATCGAGCTGAGATGACGGCGGATCTGGTGCGTGCGGCCGGTCTCGATCTCGACTTCCACGAGATCACGCTCGCGCGGGCGAACGACCGTCGTGGCATCCTTTTCGTCGATCGGTGTATCGATCACGATCTCGCTTGCAATTGGAGGATCGACGCGAGCGAGATAGATCTTTCGAACTTCGCGTGAAGCGAAGAGGCGCGACAGTCGCGCCGCCGCGTCTGCCGATCGAGCGAAGAGCACGACACCGCTGGCCGGCGTATCGAGGCGGTGCACGAGCCAGATCCGCTTGTACTCGACGCGGAGCAACTCTTCCAGCGAAAGCTGCTGCCGATCGCGGGGCGGTTGGGTGGGCAGACCGGCGGGTTTGTCGACCGCGAGCCAATCATCTTTGATCGCGAGAAGGGGAACATGCAGCCGCGTCTCGACGATCGCGATCTCGTCAGCGTCGCTGACATCACGCGAAGCGATCGATACGCGCCGCTGATTGACCAGCACGCTCCCTGAAGCGAGAAGCGCGCGCGCTTTGCGGCGGGAGATGTTCGGGAATCGCGCGGCGATGGCCTGATCGAGACGCATGGTGGAGGACAGGCGCCTCGCCTGTCCTTCACCACATCTTATTTCGTTGCTTTCTTCGGTTGCGGCTCGCCGCCTTCGATCACGTGCAACTCCGGCCCGCCGATGCCGAGGACCTTGCGGACCTTTCCTTCGATCTCGGACATCAGATCGGGATTGTCGACGAGGAACTGCTTGGCGTTCTCGCGGCCCTGACCGATGCGCACGTCCCCGTACGAGAACCAGGAGCCCGACTTCTCGATGATCTTGTTCTCGATGCCGATGTCGATCAGCTCGCCGGTCTTGGAGATGCCTTCGCCGTAGCCGACGTCGAATTCGGCCTGGCGGAACGGCGCGGCGCACTTGTTCTTGACCACCTTCACCTTCACGCGCGAGCCGACGACCTCTTCGCCTTCCTTGATCTGATTCGTACGGCGGATGTCGAGGCGCACCGAGGAGTAAAACTTGAGTGCGCGGCCGCCCGTGGTGGTCTCGGGGTTGCCGAACATGATCCCGATCTTTTCACGAATTTGGTTAATAAAAATCAAGCACGTTTTTGATTTCGAAACAATGCCTGTTAATTTGCGCAATGCCTGCGACATCAATCGTGCCTGAAGCCCGACGTGGCTGTCACCCATCTCACCTTCGAGCTCCGCGCGCGGGACGAGCGCGGCGACCGAGTCGATGACGATCACATCGATCGCGCCGGAGCGCACGAGCACTTCGGCGATCTCGAGCGCCTGCTCGCCGCTATCGGGCTGCGAGACGAGGAGGTTGTCGATGTCGACGCCGAGTTTCCTCGCGTACTCGGCATCGAGCGCATGCTCGGCGTCGATGAACGCCGCCAGCCCGCCGTGCTTCTGCGCCTCGGCGATCACGTGCAGCGAAAGCGTCGTCTTGCCTGACGACTCCGGGCCGAAGATCTCGACGATGCGGCCGCGCGGAACGCCTCCGACGCCGAGGGCCGCATCGACGCCGATCGATCCGGTGGAAATGCTGCTGATGGCGGCGAACTCTTTCGCGCCCAGCCGCATGATCGAGCCTTTACCGAACTGCCGTTCGATCTGCGACAGCGCGCTTTCCGCCGCTTTCAATTTGTCACTGGGTACCGTGGCCATCTGCCTGCTCCTTCTTGATGGTGGAGGACGGGCAATCCTGCCTGTCCGCAGCATGAGAGAAATGCCGTCGTGTGTCGGGGATCGTCGCTCGGATCGACCGGCATTCGTGTGGTGAGACGAGTGTACGAGGCCGATTTTCCGCGGTCAAGAAACTCTACCTGTTGTAGCCTGATCGTGCCTCATGGCGAGACGAACGTGGATGGTGGCCGGACTTCTGTTCGGCTCGGGGTTCTCGGCTCTCATCTATCAGACGGTCTGGTTCCGCGAGTTTCGCCTGATCTTCGGAGCGTCGACAGCAGCGACCGCAGCGGTGCTGGCGATCTTCATGGGCGGGCTCGGCGTGGGAAGCGCGCTCCTCGGCAAGCGCGCCGATCTGCGCGAACGTCCCCTCGGGTTCTACGGTGCCCTCGAACTGCTGATCGCCACCTCGGCGGCTCTCTCGCTTCCGCTGTTATGGCTGATCCGCAGCGCGTACTTCGCGCTGGGAGGTTCGGTCCATCTCGGCATCGTCATGGCGACGATCGTTCGCCTTCTGTTGGCGATGGTGGTGATCGGCCTTCCCACCTTTCTGATGGGCGGCACGCTTCCGGCCGCAGCGCGCGCCGTCGAGACTCGCGGCGATCCGGCCCGCCGTTCTCTCGCGCTCCTGTACGGCACGAACACAGTGGGTGCCGTGGCCGGAACGCTTCTGTCGACGTTCTTCATGCTGGAGAATCTCGGCAACCGCAAGACGCTGCTCATTGCCGCCCTGCTCAATCTTCTCGTCGGTATGACCGCGCGAGCATTGTCCCGCCGTCCCTCACCTGAGGAGGAGGAGCAACGTGAAACCGCCGCGCAGCAGCTCCTTCCCACGACGATCGTTCTGCCGGCGGCGGCAATCTTCGGCTTCACATTCTTTCTGATGGAACTGGTCTGGTATCGGATGCTCGGGCCTCTTCTCGGCGGGACGACCTTCACGTTCGGACTGATTCTCGCCATCGCGCTACTGGGGATCGGACTGGGAGGAGCGTTGTACTCGGTGTGGAACGCAGCGAGCCCCGGAAGTCTGGCGATGACGGCGGCGCTCGAAGCGCTGGCGATCATCGTGCCGTTTGTCATCGGCGATCGCCTCGCTGCGTACACGAACTTCCTGCGAGCGTTTGGAAGTGCCGGCTTTCAAGGGCACATCATCGCGTGGACGGCGATGACGATCATCATCGTCTTTCCGGCCGCGCTCATTGCGGGATTTCAGTTTCCGCTGCTCATCGCCCTGCTCGGTCGAGGACGTGAGGACGTCGGCCGTCACGTCGGACTCGCGTACGCGTGGAACACAGCAGGCGCGATCGCCGGATCGCTCGCCGGCGGATTCGGACTGCTACCGTTGCTCACCGCGCCAGGCGCATGGCGATTCGTCGCGATCCTTCTCGCGGTCGCCGCCATCGTGATCAGCGCCTACGTGCTCCGAGGAAGAACGCCGATCGCCGCGGCATCTGTGGCCGTGGCGCTGGTCGGCATCCTGGGGACCTTCGCGATCGGTCCGACGGCCTTCTGGCGCCATTCCGGGATCGGCGCCGGACGGCTCCGGCAACAACAAAGCCCGAACGAGATCCACGATGCCGTCAACGAACTTCGCCGGGAACTTCTGTGGGATGCCGATGGACGAGAGAGCAGCGTGGCGATTCTGCGCAGCGATGACCTCGGCTTCATCGTGAACGGCAAGTCGGACGGTACGGCCCGAGGTGATGCGGGAACGCAAGTGATGAGCGGAATCATCGGAGTTCTCCTGCATCCGCATCCGCAGCGCGCTCTGGTGATCGGCCTGGGAACCGGGAGCACTGCCGGCTGGCTCGCGGCCGCGCCGACGATGCAGCGCGTCGACGCCATCGAGCTCGAGCCGGTCGTGCTCCGTGTCGCACGCGATTGTGCGAGCGTCAATCGCAATGTCCTGACGCTGCCCAACGTGAAGAATTCAATTGGCGATGCTCGCGAAGTTCTCCTCGCGTCGGAGAATCAGTACGACATCATTTTCTCGGCGCCGTCCAACCCGTATCGAGCGGGGATCGCCAGCCTCTTCACGAAGGAGTACTACGCCGCGGTCGCAAAACGGTTGCCGGCAGATGGGATCTTTCTGCAATGGATTCAGGCGTACCAAGTCGACGCGCCGACGCTCAGAACGATCTACGCGACGCTCGGCACGACGTTCGCGCACGTCGATACATTCTGGACGACCCCGGGCGATCTGATTCTGGTCGCCACGAAAAATACACTCACTTACGACATCGACCGCATTCGTGCGCGACTTCATGGCTCAGCGATCGGTCTGGCCATGCACAACACGTGGCGAGTGGAATCTGCGGAAGGCTTCCTCTCACATTTCGTCGCCAACGATGTCGTCGCTCGCGAGCTCGCGGCGAGCGCTGACGACCTGAACACGGATGATCGGACGGTGATCGAGTTCGGATTTGCACGCGGGCTGAATGTCAGACAGACGGTGGTTGCGTCGATCTCGCAGTACGCGATCGATCATCACGGTGCGCGCCCCTCGTCGATCCGCGGTCAGGTCGACTGGACGTTCGTCGATCTGAGCCGTGCTCACGACGTCGTGTTGCCGCTGATCGCCGCTGATGCGACGGCGAGCGCACATCGTGAATTCGCCTTGATGATCGAGCGTGAGGACTTCAGCGGCGCGGCGGCCTTCTGGGTGCAGCACGGTCTTCGCGCAATCAATACGGGCGAGCTGGCAGCGGCGGCGGAAGCGTTTGCTCAGAAAGGCGACCCGCGAGCGGCGCTTCTTGCTGGCGCTCTGGCGTCGAGCGACCCGATCGAGGCGGACGCGATCCTGGCACGGCTCGACATGCAGCAGAACCGTTATGCAGACGCCTCCGCGCTTCTGCAACGAGCCTTCACTCGATATCGCGCGACTCCCTGGCCGAATCCTGCCGTGATGCGCCGCGCCCTGGAGACGGCCATCGCGACAGCTCGTCGCGACGCCCAGAACGCTCCCCTTCTCTTCGAATCGCTGAGCCGTCCATTCGCGGCGTCGCTACTCGAAGAGTCGCGTCGAACAGCCATGCTGGCGATCGCATCGGCCGCTGAAGGGTGCGGCCAGCGTACGCTCGCAGTTCTCCGAACGCTGGAGCCGCATCCGCGATGGAAGAGAGAGTATCTCGCCTTGCGGGCGACATGCTACGGTCGCGCCGGTCTCAAGAAACTTGCGCGTAAGGCCGAGAACGATTACCGGAACTTTCTTGCTCACGAGGTGGTGATGGAGTTCAAGTAGTTCATGGCGAGACGAACGTGGATGGTGGCCGGACTTCTGTTCGGCTCGGGGTTCTCGGCTCTCATCTATCAGACGGTCTGGTTCCGTGAGTTTCGCCTGATCTTCGGAGCGTCGACGGCAGCGACCGCGGCGGTGCTGGCGATCTTCATGGGCGGGCTCGGCGTGGGAAGCGCGGTCCTTGGCAAGCGCGCCGATCTGCGCGAACGGCCCCTCGGGTTTTACGGTGCCCTCGAACTGCTGATCGCCACCTCGGCGGCTCTCTCGCTTCCGCTGTTATGGCTGATCCGCAGCGCGTACTTCGCGCTGGGAGGTTCGGTCCACCTCGGCATCGTCATGGCGACGATCGTTCGCCTTCTGTTGGCGATGGTGGTGATCGGCCTTCCCACCTTTCTGATGGGTGGCACGCTTCCGGCCGCGGCGCGAGCCGTTGAAACCAGCAGTGATCAGGCCCGTCGCTCTCTGGCGTTTCTATATGGGACGAACACAGTGGGTGCCGTTGCCGGAACGCTTCTGTCGACGTTCTTCATGCTGGAGAACCTCGGCAACCGAAAGACGCTGCTCGTCGCGGCGCTGCTCAACCTTCTTGTTGGTGTGATGGCGCGATCGCTCTCGCGTGTGATCCCAAAAGAAGAGGAGGACCAACCCCAAAGAGAAGCGCAACCTCTCCTTCCGCCGAGAATCGTCCTGCCTGCGGCCGCCATCTTCGGTTTCGCTTTCCTGCTGATGGAGCTGGTCTGGTATCGAATGCTCGGGCCGCTTCTGGGCGGAACGACGTTCACATTCGGGCTGATTCTCGCCATCGCTCTCTTGGGGATCGGACTCGGCGGAGCGTTGTACTCCGCATGGAACGCGGCAAGCGCCGGCAGGCTGGCGATGACTGCCGCGCTCGAAGCGTTGGCGATCATCGTGCCGTTCGTGATCGGTGATCGCCTTGCCGTGTATGCGAATCTCTTGCGCTCATTCGGCGGCGCCGGCTTTCACGGACACATCATCGCGTGGACGGCGCTGACGACGATCGTCGTCTTTCCGGCCGCGCTCATCGCGGGATTTCAATTTCCGCTGCTGATCGCTCTGCTCGGAAGGGGACGACAGGATGTGGGCCGCCACGTCGGACTCGCGTACGCGTGGAACACGGCCGGCGCGATCGCCGGATCGCTCGCCGGTGGATTCGGATTGCTGCCGTTGCTCACGGCGCCCGGTGCCTGGCGATTCGTCGCGATCCTTCTCGCGCTCACCGCCTTCGTCATCAGCGGCTACAACTTGAAGGATAAGAGGCCGGTCACAGCGATGTCTTTCAGCGTCGCGCTCTTCGCGATCTTCGGCACACTCGCGATCGGTCCGACCGCTTTCTGGCGCCACTCGGGGATCGGCGTCGGACGACTCAGGCAGCAAGTCAATCCAAACGACATTCACGATTCCATCAATGAATTTCGACGGCACCGCCTATGGGATGCGGACGGACGTGAGAGCAGCATTGCGCTCATGGGTGGTGATGACCTCGGCTTCTTCGTCAACGGCAAGTCGGATGGCTCGGCCCGAGGCGACGCGGGGACTCAGGTCACGGGCGGAATCATCGGACTCCTGATCCATCCGCATCCCGAGCGCGGTCTGGTCATCGGTCTCGGTACGGGAAGTACCGCCGGGTGGCTCGCCGCCGCGCCGACGATGCAGCGCGTCGATGTCGTCGAGCTCGAGTCAGTTGTGAAGCGAGTCGCACGCGATTGCGCCAGCGTGAATCGCAATGTGCTCTCGCTGCCCAACGTGAAGATCTCGATCGCTGATGCTCGCGAGGTCCTGCTGGCGACGCCGAATCAGTACGACATCATCTTTTCGGAGCCGTCCAATCCTTATCGGGCCGGCATCGCCAGCCTCTTCACGAAGGAGTACTACGCGGCCATCGCGAAACGATTGCGGGCCCACGGCATTTTTCTGCAGTGGGTTCAGGCCTACGAGGTCGACGCCCCCACGCTCCGAACGATTTACGCGACCCTCAATACGGCTTTTGCGCACGTCGATACATTCTGGAGCAGCCAGAGCGATCTGATCCTGGTAGCCACGCGAGACCCACTCACTTACGACATCGACCGGATTCGCTCTCGGCTCCACGGTTCGCCGATCGGTCTCGCGGTACACAACACCTGGCGGGTGGAAACGGCGGAAGGTTTCCTCTCGCATTTTGTGGCCAACGATGTGATCGCTCGAGGGGTCGGCGCGAGCGCGGATGACTTGAACACCGATGACCGGACGGTGATCGAGTTCGGATTCGCGCGGGGGCTGAACAACAAGCAGACGCTCGTTGGTTCGCTCTCGCAGTACGCAATCGATCATCACGGCGCACGGCCTTCATCGGTCAAAGGACATCTCGACTGGAACTTCGTCGATCTGAATCGCGCTTACGATCTGGTGCTGCCGCTGATCGGGTCCGATCCGGCGACCAGCGCACATCGCGAGTTCGCCCTCATGATCGAGCGTCAGGACTTCAGCGGCGCCGCGGCGTTTTGGGTGCAGCATGGTCTTCGGGCCGTCAACACCGGCGAGCTGGCCGCGGCGGCCGAAGCGTTTGCTCAGAAAGGCGACCCGCGAGCGGCGCTGGTGGCTGATATCCTGGCGTCGAGTCAGTCGATCGAGGCGGACGTGATCGCCGCCCGACTGGCCGCGCAGCAGCGTCGTTATCGCGATGCGTCTTCTCTTTTGAAGCGCGGTTTTGCACGCTATCGAGCGAATCCGTGGCCCAGTTTCGGTGTGATGCGTCGCGCCCTCGAGACGGCCGTCGGCGCCGCTCGAGCCGATCCCACGACGGTGCCCGAGATTCTCGAGGCGCTGCACCATCCATTCGCCGCATCGCAGTTGGATGAGCCGCGCCGCATCGCCATGGTCACCATTTCGTCTGGTGCCGAAGGATGCAGTCAGCAGACAGTTGCGCTGCTGCGATCGTTCGAGCCGCATCCGCGATGGAAGAATGAAGATCTGCTTTTGCGAGCCAAATGTTACGGCGCCGCCGGTCTCAGCAAGCTCGCCGCAAAGGCGAAAAGCGACTACGCCAATTTCCTCGCCCATCAAGTGGAGATGCAGTTCAAGTAGATGTGATGGATCGGCGCACGTGGACCGCGGCCGGACTCCTGTTCTGTTCCGGACTCTCCGCACTCATCTACCAGACCGTGTGGTTCCGAGAGTTCCGCCTCGTCTTCGGTGCCTCGACGTTCGCAACTGCCGCCGTTCTGGCGATCTTTATGGGCGGGCTCGGATGCGGGAGCGCGATCCTCGGCAAACGCGCTGATCAAAGGGCGAGACCACTCGCGTTTTACGGAACGCTCGAGATTCTCATCGCGATCTCGGCGGCGCTGTCTCCGCTGCTGTTGTTCTTCATTCGCAAGCTCTACGTCGCCTTGGGCGGATCGGTCGCGCTGGGCATCGCCGGCGCCACGATCGTCCGTCTCATGCTCGCGACACTTGTCCTCGGCGTCCCCACGTTCCTGATGGGCGGCACGCTCCCAGCCGCGGCCCGGGCGGTCGAAACGGACGACGATCGGGGGCGCCGCCACCTCGCGTTGTTGTACGGCGCGAACACTCTCGGCGCCGTCACGGGCACGCTGCTCTCGACGTTCTACTTGCTCGAGCATTTCGGCAATCGCAGGACGCTGCTGTGCGGCGTTGTGCTCAACGTGATCGTCGGAACGATCGCGATCATGATCGGCAGAGTGGAGGACAGACGCCCTCGTCTGTCCGGACAGGCAGGATTGCCTGTCCTCCACCGGAATCTCGTTCTCTTCTCCTCTGCCGTCGTCGGCTTCGCCTTTCTGCTGATGGAGCTGGTGTGGTATCGCATGCTGACGCCGCTTCTCGGCGGCACGACGTTCACCTTCGGGTTGATCCTCGCCACCGCTCTCCTCGGCATCGGTTTGGGCGGCGCGGCCTATTCATTCTGGAGCGGCTCCGGAAGTCCGACCGCCGGCGCGTTTGCAATCACCTGTACGCTGGAAGGTCTGGCTCTGATTCTTCCGTTCGCGTTCGGCGATCGCCTCGCGGTCATGGCGAATCTGCTGCGAGCGCTCGGACGACTCGGGTTGGGCGGCGACATCGTCGGTTGGTCGCTGATCACGTTGATCGTCGTATTTCCGGCGGCCTTCATCGCCGGCGTTCAGTTCCCGATTCTCATCGCGCTTCTCGGACGAGGACGGGAAGAAGTCGGACGCGATGTCGGACTCGCGTACGCGTGGAACACCGGCGGTGCGATTGCCGGATCGGTCGCCGGCGGCTTCGGCCTGCTGCCGCTGCTCTCGGCACCCGGATGCTGGCGATTGACCGCGGCGGTGCTGACAGCTCTCGGCGTGATCACGGCTGTGTATGCCTTTCGCCAAATCGCAATCACCGCAATCATCGGCATGTGCGCAATCGCGGCGATGACCACCCGTGGACCGACAGCCGCGTGGCGCCACACCGGGATCGGCGCCGGACGCGCGCCAACGTTCGAGAACACGAACGCGATCCGCACATGGATCAACGCGTCGCGGCGTCAGCTCCTGTGGGACGTTGACGGCCGCGAGAGCAGCATCGCTGTGCTCGACGCCGACGACCGCGTCTTCATGATGAACGGCAAGGCCGATGGCAGCGCGCGCGGCGACGCCGGCACCCAGGTGATGGCCGGGATGATCGGCGGGATCATCCATCGCGATCCCCGCACCGCGCTCGTGATCGGCCTCGGCACGGGAAGCACGGCGGGATGGCTCGGCGCGATTCCATCGATCGAGCGCGTCGACGTCATCGAGCTCGAGCCATCCGTCCTGCGCGTCGCGCGCGACAATGCCGCGGTGAATCACGACGTTCTTCACAACCGGAAGGTTCACATTCGAATGGCGGACGCGCGCGAGATTTTGCTGACGACCAAGGAGCGCTACGACATCATCTTCTCCGAGCCGTCGAATCCGTATCGCGCCGGCATCGCCAGCCTTTACACGCGTGAGTACTACGAAGCGGCGGCAGCGCGTCTGAAACCGCACGGCATGTTTCTGCAGTGGGTGCAGGCCTACGACGTCGACACGACGACGATCCGCACGATCTACGCAACCATTCGCGCGATCTTTCCCTACATCGACACATGGCGCACGACGGAGGCGGATCTCGTGCTCGTGGCCACGCGCGAGCCGGTCGACTACGACGTCGATCTTTTTCGCCGTCGTCTCGCACAAGATGTGTACGGGGCGGCGATGCATCTCGCGTGGCGCGTCGAGTCGGCCGAAGGTTTCCTTTCGAACTTCGTCGGCAATGACCGGCTGCCTGTCGCTCTCGGAACGACCAACGACTTGAACACCGACGATCGCACGCTGATCGAGTTCGGCTTCGCTCGTTCCGTTGGCGATCGAGGACGTTTCGATCTCAATCAACTCATCGCATTTTCGCGCGGTGCGGGAACGCATCGTCCTTCGCGTATTCGAGGAAGCGTGAATTGGCACGAAGTCGAGCTGAATCGCTGGCACGATCCCTCGTATGAGCTGTCGCCATTGGAGGCTGATGAACAGGTGCGATCACGCGCGGAGTTCACGAAGCTCTACGACGCGGATCACTTCGCCGGCGCGCTGTCGCTCTGGGAGCAGAAGCGATTCACGCCGGTGAACAGCATCGAGGTGGCGCGCATCGCCGATGTGCTCGCCGAAGCGGGCCGCGAAGAAGCAATCGCGTGGGCTGATCGTCTTCGACCATCGGAAGTAACCGAGGCCGACGCGATCATCGCGCGTGTCCGGCTGCATCAGCAGCGTTACGCGGAGTCGGCAGCGGCGCTCGAACGAGCGCTTCTGCGATATCGCACCGATCCCTGGCCGGACATGAATGTCATGGGCCATGCGCTCGACACCGCTGCGGCGCTTGCACGAAACGATCGTCGTCTGGCTCCTCACCTGTTCGATCTTCTGGCCACTCCATTCAGCACCGGCCAGTGGAGCGATACGCGAAAGATGTATCGGATCCACGTGGCCCACGCCGGCGAAGGCTGCGGCGCGCTCACGATCACCGCCCTGCGCGACATGGAGCCGAACTTTCCGTGGGCGTACGACCTTCTGAAAGTGCGCCGGCAGTGCTACGCCGCTGCGCACCTCGGCGCGCTGGCGGCACGCGCAAATGAGGAGTGGACAGAGTTCACTGAGGCGGAGCC
>DASYUK010000104.1:0-9216 GCA_036001325.1 Thermoanaerobaculia bacterium | reverse complement strand
CTGGTCATTGCCGGTCATACGAATAAGTCACTCAGGAACAACTATGCCGCGGCCCGGGGCGGCGTCTGCATCAACCGCGATGGCGACGTGTTGTTCTTCGCGACGCCGCAGGATCGCAAGTTTCACATCACCGAGATCGCGCGTGTCGCTCGTCGCGACGAGATCGACGGCGGCCTCGCCTGTCGCGACGCGATGCTCTTCGACGGCGGTCACTCCGTGAACTTCTTCGCCACCGGCGAAGAGAAGCGCGTGAACATCGAAGGTGATCCCGTCCCCGTCTTCATCTACGCCACTCCGCATCAGGGGATCGAGACGAGTCAGACAAAGTAGCTTTTCGCTTCCGGGCTGAAGAGCGCCCACAACGAGTAGCCGCCGATGGCCGTGCCGATCGGAAAGTTCAGAAGATGAAAGAACGACAGCACGATCGTGAGGATGCGCGCCCACTCGCGACGCTTGAGCAATCCGAAACCGGCGATGAAGTTCGGGATCGACAACAGAATGAAAAATCCGCCGAGGGCGACGCCGACCGTGCCGGTGACGAACATCGCTGTGCGATCGCCGGAAATCGCGCCGGCGCCGGTGAGGATCACCAGCAGCACGAAGCCGAGGAGGAGAAGGAACGCGCCGTGGATGATCTGCAGGACCGCGACGATCTTGAAATGCTGTTCCATGCGGACTCCTATGTTGTCGTGGTCGGAGGAGATGGTGTCGTTTCGGTTGTCTCCGTCGGAGCGGTCTCCGTTGTGGCGGTCGTTTTTGTGGTCTCGGTTGGCGCGAGATCCGTATCGGTCGCGGGTGCTACGGTCTCGGTCGGCGCAGCTGGTGGCGCCACGGGTTTCGGCGCCGTCAACACTTCCTTCTCGAACAGATCACCCCAGCGTCGCATCCGCGAGAGGATCATGCTCTGTCGCGATCGCAGACGTCTGTTCGGTTGAGCCGGATTCATCGCGCGCGGATTCGGAAGACATCCGGCGAGTAGCGCGGCCTGCTGCGGGGAAAGCGCTGACGCGGGCTCATGGAAGTAGTACTGCGCGGCTGCTTCGGCGCCGTACACGCGCTCGCCCATCTCGACGACGTTGAGATACAACTCGAGGATCCGCTTTTTCGTGAGGTGATTCTCGAGCGAGCGCGCGAGAAGGTATTCCTTCAGCTTGCGGATGGGGTTGCGCGATGAAGAGAGAAAGAGATTCTTCGCGAGCTGCTGTGTGATCGTCGAGCCGCCCTGCGTGATGCGCTTCTTCTCCCAATCCTTCTTGATCGCCTCCTGCATCGCCTTCACATCCACTCCACTGTGCTCGTAGAACTCATTGTCCTCGGCGACCAGGACCGCGCGGCGCAGAGACGGCGCGATGCGGCCGTAGGAAACCCACGTGTAGTCGATGCGATCGTCTTTTCCCTCACGCCGGAGCTCTTTTCGCCTCTGCTCCATGAACGCCGTCGTGCGCGGCTCCTCCTTGGCGAGCTTTCCGACGTCGGGCCATGTGATCCACTCGAACGCAATCCAAGCTGTGACAATGACGAGCGCGCCGAGCAGGAAACGCTTGAACAAGCGGCCGGATTGTACCTACATTGGTCGTATGAAACGGCTCCTGGTCCTCCTCGCCATCGCGTCGATCGCTGCACCGGCGTCCTCGTTCGATCCTTCGCGGCACAGCAGCCATCACATCGCCGTTTTGCAGGCGCCGATCTACAACAGTGGGGAGTACGAGGACCGGATCGCGACAAGCGTGCGCCGCGATCTGGTACGCGAGCTGCGCGCTCGAGGCTTTGACGCCGTTGATGCGCGGACGAGCTATGAAGAGCTGCAGCGGAGAGGGCGGAGCAGCGCCGACGTGTACGTCGAGATCGCTCCGGCTGAGATGTATGCGCGACCGACCGGCGGCGTCACGGTTCGCACGCGCAGCGTCGCGGTCGATGTCGCGGTGGTCGTCTCGCGCGTGGCCGCCGAGCTGCGCCTCTACGACGGCAGAACGCTCGATCTGATCGAGAAGCGCCATCTCCGCCGTGAGAATGTGACGGTCGTTCCGACCGACATCGGCGTCGGCACGTATCGCATGGCGGTGTGGTTCGCGCTGCCGTTCGTTCAGTACGTGCGGTATCGCTCCGCGGTCGGCGCCGTTGTGCGCGATGCCGCAAACGTGATCGTCAGCGGACGATGACGCCCGTCATCGTTCTCACCACCGTCGGCACTTCATTCGATGTTGGGCCTCTCGCTCTCCATCTCGTCAACGCCCGTCTCGCCGCGTGCGTCAACGTCGTGGAGAAGATCGGCTCGTTCTATCGATGGAAAGGCGCGGTGGAAGAGGATCGCGAGCAGCTTCTCATCATCAAGACCGTCGACGAGAAGGTCGATGCTCTACGCGACGCGCTCTTGGCGCGCCATCCGTACGAGGTGCCCGAATTCGTCGTGATCCGTATCGATTCGTTATCGGATGCGTACCGGGCTTGGTTGTTCGAATCAACGGAGTAGACTTTCCCGCGTGAAGTTCGATCGGCGAAGTTTTCTGCGCGGTGCGGCGCTCTTGCCGTTTGCGGCCCCGAAGCGCTACCTGCACTCGCCCGGGGTCAGGTCTGTCCTTCGTCCTTTTTTCTACCAGCCGTAGAAAAAAACCGTCATCGCCGTGCGCTCGCCGTCACGCGTGCTCGGGGTCACGTCTTTTGTTCTTACTTTTTCTACCGGCGGGAGAAAAAAGGACGAAAGACAGACCTGACCCCCTGGTATGAGCGGGAACACCGCCTGACCCCCTGGTATGAGCGGGAACACCGCCGCGGCCCGCGGAGTTAGTATCAGTCCATCCATGGACTCCATCGTCATCCGCGGCGCGCGCGAACATAACCTCAAGAACATCGACGTCGTCGTCCCTCGAAACAAATTCGTGGTCATCACCGGCGTGTCGGGCTCGGGGAAGTCGTCTCTGGCCTTCGACACGATCTTTGCCGAGGGACAGAGGCGGTACGTGGAGTCGCTGTCGGCGTACGCGCGGCAGTTCCTCGAGCAGATGGAGAAGCCGGACGTCGATTCGATCGAGGGACTCTCGCCGGCGATCTCGATCGAGCAGCGGACGACATCGCGCAACCCGCGATCGACGGTCGGCACCGTCACCGAGATCTATGACTACCTCCGCCTTCTCTACGCCTCAGTCGGCGTTCCGCACTGCACGAACTGCGGCCAGGAGATCCGGCCGCAGACCATCCAGCAGATGGTCGATCGCCTGCTGAAGCTTCCGAACGGCACGAAGTTCACGATCCTCGCGCCTTACGTCCGCGGCAAGAAGGGCGAGTACCGCAAGCAGATGCTGCAGATGGTGAAGGAAGGCTTCACTCGCGCCATCGTCGACGGAGAGATGGTGGAGCTCGCCGATCCGCCGACGCTCGACAAGCAGAAGAAGCACACGATCGACGTCGTCATCGATCGGCTCGTCGTGAAAGAGGGAATCGCGCAGCGGCTCGCGGACTCTCTCGAGACGGCGACGCGCGTGACGAAGGGATTGGTGAAGATTTTGTACGCCGCCGAGGGCGGCGGCGCTCCACGCGAAGAGTTGCTCTCCCAGAGCTACGCCTGTCCTGATTGCGGCATCTCCATCGGCGAGATCACGCCGCGGCTCTTCTCCTTTAACTCACCGTACGGCGCCTGTCCGCGCTGTTCGGGACTCGGCCTACTGCTGGAGATCGATGAGCAGAAGATCATTCCCGATCCGTCGAAGTCGATCAACGACGGCGCGATCGCGATCTGGAAAGAAGGAGCCGACAACTGGCGCATCAAGCAGATTCACACGATTGCCAGGCACTACAGATTCAAGCTCGACACGCCGTGGGAAAAACTGCCGGAGAAGGCACGCAACTGCATCCTCTACGGATCGGAAGAGAAGATCCGATTCGAGTTTCAAGGATCGGATTCGTCGTATCACTACACGGGCACTTATGAAGGCCTGATCCCGATGCTCAAGCGCCGTTATCACGAGTCGGACAACGACGACATCCGTGAAGAGATCGAGCGCTTCATGACGCCGAAGAAGTGTCCCGAGTGCGGCGGAAAGCGCCTCAAGCCGGAAGCGCTGAGCGTCACCGTCGCCGGCCGAACGATCGACACGGTCGTCGCTCTCCAACTCAAGGAAGCGGAGGAATTCTTCAAGACGATCGATCTGACCGAGCGCGAAGAGACGATCGCCGGCAAGATCCTGAAGGAAGTGCGCGAGCGCCTCGGCTTCCTCTGCGCCGTGGGCGTCGGCTATCTCACGCTCGATCGCAGCGCTGCCACGCTCTCCGGCGGCGAGGGGCAGCGTATTCGTCTCGCTACGCAGATCGGCTCGAAGTTGATGGGCGTCCTCTACGTTCTCGACGAGCCGTCGATCGGCCTTCATCAGCGCGATAACCGCAGGCTCATCGATTCGCTCCTCGAGCTGCGCGATCTCGGCAACACCGTGATCGTCGTCGAGCACGACGAAGAGACCATCGAGTCCGCCGACCATGTCATCGACCTCGGTCCGCGCGCCGGCGTGCACGGCGGCGAAGTCGTCGCCGAAGGGACGCTCGAACAGGTCAAGACGTTTCCATCGTCGCTGACGGCGAAGTACCTCCGCGGCGATGCGCGCATCGAGATGCCGCCGGTGCGCCGGCCGATCGGCGCGAACGCGCTCATCATCCGCGGGGCGCGGCAGAACAACCTGAAGAACCTCGACGTGACGATTCCCCTCGGTCTTTTCGTCGCGGTCACTGGAGTTTCCGGTTCGGGCAAGTCAACGCTCGTGAACGACATCCTTTACAAGGCCTTGTCGCGTCACTTCTATGAGTCGCCCGACACGCCCGGCGAGCATGATCGCATCGAAGGCGTCGATCAGATCGACAAGGTCATCGATATCGATCAGTCGCCGATCGGACGCACGCCGCGTTCGAATCCGGCGACGTATACGCAGCTCTTTACCGAGATTCGCAATCTCATGGCGCAGACACCGGAAGCGCGCATGCGTGGATATGGCCCGGGACGGTTCTCATTCAACGTGAAGGGCGGGCGCTGCGAAGCGTGCAAAGGCGACGGGCAGATCAAGATCGAGATGCACTTCCTGCCCGACATCTATGTCACCTGCGACGTCTGCGGCGGCCGCCGTTACAACCGCGAGACGCTGCAAGTGACTTACAAAGGTGCGTCCATCGCCGACATCCTCGCCATGACCGTCGAGCAGGCGCTCGATACGTTTCGCAACATCCCGAAGATCGCCAACATCCTCCGCACGCTCGACGAAGTCGGCTTGGGCTACATCAAACTCGGGCAGTCGTCGACGACGCTCTCCGGTGGTGAAGCGCAGCGCGTGAAGCTGGCCAAGGAGTTGGCCAAGCGCGCCACCGGTCGCACGCTCTACATCCTCGATGAGCCGACGACGGGCCTGCACTTCGATGATGTCGCCAAGCTTCTGCACCTGATGCACGGCCTCGTCGATCGCGGCAATACCGTCGTCGTGATCGAGCACAATCTCGACGTCGTCAAGACTGCGGACTACGTCATCGATCTCGGTCCGGAGGGTGGCGACGAAGGCGGGCAAATCATCGGGACGGGGACGCCGGAGCAGATCGCCGAGATTCCCAACAGTGCGACGGCGCAGTTCATGCGAAAGGTTTTGGGAAAACGGAATGCGCGGCCTGTGGCTCGAGGATCGTCAGCTACGTCTTCGCGATGACCTGCCGAAGCCGGAGCGTGAAGGCGAAGTGACTGTTCGGGTCCTTCTCGCCGGTATCTGCAACACCGACATCGAGCTGACGCGCGGCTATTACCCGTTCGCGGGCGTGCCAGGGCATGAGTTCGTCGGCGAAGTCGACGGAAAGCGAGTCGTCGGCGAGATCAATGCGTCATGCGGACGATGCGAGGCTTGCCGCGCCGGGCGACGCACGCACTGCGAGAATCGCTCCGTCCTCGGCATCATCAATCGCAACGGAGCGTTCGCCGAGTTTCTGACGCTGCCCGCTGAAAACCTGCACGTTGTCCCTGATGAGATCACGGACGAAGAAGCGGTCTTCACGGAACCGCTGGCCGCAGCGCTGGAGATCCAGGCGCAGGTGCGGATCACGTCCGATGATCGCGTGCTCGTCGTGGGCGCCGGCAAACTCGGCCGGTTGATTGCCCAGACGCTCGCACTGACGGGATGCAAGCTGACCGTGGTTGGTCGCGGAAGTTTGCCTTCGGGGAAGTTCGATATCGCCGTCGAATGCACCGGCAATCCGGAAGGTTTCTCGATCGCTCGCAAAGCGCTTCGCCCGCGCGGGACGCTCGTGATGAAGAGCACGTACACCGGTGATCTGACGATCAACGCAGCAGCTCTCGTCGTCGACGAGATCACGCTCGTCGGATCGCGGTGCGGACCGTTTGCGCCCGCGCTGCAACTGCTGGCGGAGCACAAAGTCGATGTGAGTCCGCTAGTCGATGCGATCTATCCGCTTGATGATGCAGTCGCTGCATTCGAGCACGCTCAGCGACGCGGCGCTCTGAAGTGCATAATCAAGCCATGAAACGAGCCTTGGCGTTTCTCGCTTTCGTCGCCGCCCCGGCCTTCGCCATCGATTGCACCGGCCAACTCACGCACCTCGGCACGCTCTATCAGCTCCGCTCGATGATGATGCGGCGCTACACATCATCGGGCGATGTCGAGCGCTTCATCGATCGCCGCGTCGAAGAGTTGCGCGAGCCGCTGCCGAGCGGCGGATATCGATGGGTGCGATGGATGCGGCCGACCGGCGAAGGCCCAACCGACAAGAAAGTGCACAACGTCGTCGCCGTGCAGGGCGCCGGCGATCCCGATTCGTTCGAAGCCATCGGCGAGCACGCCTACGCGGTGCGCGTGGCCGTACCGAGCAAACGCTCACTCTTCAAGGGCAACAATCCGGTTTACGTCGGCGATGTGAAGATCGACAACGATGTCACTCACGTGAATCGATGGATGAATCCGGACACGTCGCAGACGTTCGACCTGCACGGGATCTACGACCGCGTCGTTGTCACGGCACAGGTCTCCACAGGCTCCCGCGATGTTAGAGAAGCGGTTGCCGAGATCCATTTCAAGCAGGCGGTCATGCAGGATGATCCCGCCAATCCGGCGTACTCGACGATCAAGGCGCTCGAGCGCGTTCGCGAGACTCCCGATCCCGCGACGGTCGACGCCGAGATCGCCGCACTGGAGACGACGCTCTTCCCCGCTTCGGAATCGCTGCCGCTGCTGACGATCATGCGCGACCTTCGGCGCGCCGATGAGCTGATACGCAGCGAGAAGGCCGACGAGCAGGAGAAGGGGAACAAACTGCTGAAAGAGACTCTGCGCCGTCTGCGCTGATGCGGATCGCGGCTCTCGTTTTTCCGCGGCTGACCCAACTCGACCTCACCGGACCGTACGAAGTCTGGAGCCGCGTGCCGGGCGCTGAGGTGATGTTGGTGGCAAGCTCTCTCGAAGCGGTGCGCAGCGAATTCGGTCTGCCGATCGTGCCGAGCACGACCTTCGACGACGCACCGCAAAGCGATCTTCTGTTCTGCCCGGGAGGACCGGGCGTCAACGATGCAATCCTCGACCAGCGATTGCTCTCGTTCATCCGCGCTCAAGCCGAGCACGCGCAATTCGTCACCGCCGTCTGCACCGGCTCGCTCATCCTCGGCGCGGCGGGACTGCTTGACGGCTATCGGGCGGCGACGCATTGGACGGCGATGGAGCTCCTTCCTCTCTTCGGCGCCATCCCGGTCGACGAGCGCGTCGTGCGCGACCGCAATCGAATCACCGGGGGCGGAGTGACCGCCGGGATCGATTTCGCGCTGGCCGTGGTTGCGGAGTGGCGAGGTCCCGAAGTGGCCAAGCAGATCCAGCTCGCGATCGAATACGACCCGCAGCCGCCGTTTGATTCAGGGCATCCTCGCCGCGCGGAGCGATCGATTGTCGACAGCGTGATGGAGTCGCGCATGTCCGCGCAGCAGCGCCGGCGCGACGCTGTGGTCGAAGCGGCCCGGCGATTGGGAAAGTAGCCGATGCCGAACGCGAAAGTCTTCCTGCTCTCACCGGCGAATGTCAGCGGCCTGCGCGCAAAGCAACTCACCTCACCGCGCTCGGAGTTCGAAGCGGCGCAGATGTATCGAACCAAAGAAGGCGTGCCGATCGCGCTCGCGTTCGCGTTCATGAGCGCTCTCTACTTTCGCGGAAAGATCACCTATGCGCTGCATTTCGGCGGCGCTTACAACACGTACGTGATCGCTCCCGGCTTCGGACTCGTTCCGCCGCAATGGCCCATCACACCGGAGCGCATGAAGGTCCTGAGCAAAACGGAGGTCGATGTCCGCAAGCGCAACTACCGAAAACCGCTGGAACGTGATGCAAAAGCGCTGGCGGAAAGTCTTGAAGACGACACACAAGTCGTGCTCCTCGGCAGCGTGGCCAGCGGAAAGTATGTCGATATCCTCTGGCCGATCTTCGGCGATCGTCTGGTGTTCCCGGCGATGTTCGCCGGACTCGGAGATATGAGTCGGGGTGGTTTGCTCCTCCGCGCCGCACGCGCAAATCGCGAGCTCGAATACACACGACTCGATGCACCGCGGCACAGGTTGAGCAATGATCCTGTAGAGCTCGCAAGAGAATGGGCGCGAAACGTCTTGTCATCCCCGATGGGCCCGAAGAAATAGTTCTGCGGTTCGGCGATCGCGACGTTCGTCTGACGAACCTGAAGAAGCTTTTCTGGAAAAAGCTGAAGCTCACCAAGCGCGACCTCATTCAGTATTACGCCGACATCTCGCCGTGGCTGCTGCCGCATCTCGCCGATCGAGCAATGGTGATGAAGCGCTATCCCAACGGCGCGGAGGGCGATTTCTTCTACATGAAGCGCGCGCCCGATCCGCGTCCCGATTGGATCGAGATCTGTAACATCGCGCACGGCAGCGCCGGCATCGTGAACTTCCCGATCGTGCAGGACCTGCCATCGCTGCTGTGGCTGATCAATCTGGGATGCATCGATCTCAATCCGTGGTACGCGCGCTGCGACGACACCGATCGGCCCGATTTTCTGCACTTCGATCTCGATCCCGGACCGGGAGCTGATTTTCCGAAAGTTCGCGAAGTCGCGCTGCGCGTGCGTGACATCCTGTCGAAGTTGAAGATGCCGAGCTACGCGAAGACGACCGGATCGAAAGGGATCCACGTCTACATCCCGATCGTGCGCGGGCCCCTGCAGAAAGAGGTGTGGACGTTTGCAAAGGTG
>DASYUK010000103.1:0-12765 GCA_036001325.1 Thermoanaerobaculia bacterium | reverse complement strand
GCGGTCGCGATCGAACGCATATCGGCCATCGTCCTCTTCTGCTTCGACCGCTGCATCGCGGTGAGCAGGTTCGGAATGGCGATGGCCGCCAGAATGCCGATGATCGCGACGACGATCAGCAGCTCGATGAGGGTGAAACCTCTCTGCTTCCTTGTCATTGATTCCTCCTTGATGATCTTCCCTTAGCGCAACTGATATACCAGGAGCCAGCGTTTCGTAACCTCTGAAGTGAATCGAGTTAAATGAGCAGTTCCTTCGGAGTAGACAGCGAACATGACGGTTTTGAGGCAACCTGCTGACACTTTGTGTCAGGTGCCGAAGGCGTAGTCATGAACGAGCTGTCGAAGAAACTCAACCCCCTGTTGGAACCAGTCGACGCGCACTCGCTCATCGATCCCGTGCATCGCGCTGCTCTGAAAGAAGTCGACCGGAAAAGGATTGATCCCGTACGCGGCGATGCCGCGCTTTCGAAGAAATCGAGAATCGTTGTACGACCGGTTGAGGAGCTCGGTCCCGATCGGAACATCGCCGAACGTCCTTCTCACGTCGCGCTTGAGAAGCTCGTAGAACGGAGTCTGAATGGAAGCGATCGGCACGGGTCCGTCTTTGTGGACCACCTCGCCGATGCGCACCCCGAACGGCGCAACGTTCTTTCGAAGCCACTCGATGCGCCCATCAGGATCCGTATCGGGAAGATTGAGGAGATATGTGCGCATCTCCCACTCGGTTCCTCTCGGCTCGGGTTTCTCGACCCACACTCCGTTCTGTGTCATCTCGCGATATCCCGGCGGAAGCTGCCAGAAGCTGCCTGCCGCGACGGCACGATCGATGTCCTCGAGCTCGTGGCGGAATCGAATGCGCTGCGGCGCGAGGTCGCGCATCCAACGCTTCACCTCGGGCGTGATCCGCTCCGGTTGGCGCTGAATGAACCACGGCTCGAGCGCGATGCGCGCCTGCTGAAGCTGAGCGCGCGAAGGCCCGCGAAGAATCAGCGTCACCGTCTGCTTCGTGCCGATCTCGATCCCGTAGTATGTGAGCCGCTCCTCCATCATCTCGGTGATCCCGCCTTCGTTGATCGCATAGCGGATTCCCGCCAGCACATCGGGACGGTGCGCGACGAGCCATCCCATGCCGTAGCGACTGCCTTGCTCTTCATCCGCGACGGCGAGGTAGACGATATCGCGCTCCGGAACGCGCCCGCTCTTCGCCACATCGAGGAACGCGCGCAACTCACAGATGCCGACTCCCTTCATGTCGAACGCGCCCCGGCCGTAAAGTTGATTCAGATCGATTTCGGCTGTGAATGGCGGACGTTTCCATCCCTGCGGCGTCGCCGGCACGACATCCATGTGGTGGAGCAGAAGCAGCCCTTCTCCAGCGCGCTTTCCCTTGATGCGTGCATAAAGATTTGCCCGTCGCGGCGCTGATTCGATGATCTCGGTCTTCACTCCCGTCGCGTCGATCATCCGCGCCAACCATTGCGCCGCTGGAAGCTCGTTTCCAGGAGGATTCGAAGTGTCGATGCGGATGTACTGCTGCAGCAGCTCGACCTCGGGGGTCATCTTCGTCTGCTTCGGCACATACGTAACCTGCCGGGCGAGATCGTCGGCTTCTTCGCGGTTGTAGTGGAAGATGGCTACGGCGACGATGGCGGCCGCAAGAACGATCGCTGACGCGGCGATCCGTTCATTGCGATGGCGCCGCTTCGCGCGGTCGATGTCGATCACAGCGCCGATTCTACGATGGCCGGCCGAGGCGGACGGTTGAACAGAGCGACGATCAGCAGGATGATCGCCATCGCGAACGAAACGATGCCTCCGCGCTGCACGAGCGTGTTCCGGTAACGCATCGCGATTTGATGGCGGCCCGACGGTACGACGACTCCCTGGTAGCCGATGTTGGTGATCACGGGCTGCGTCGGATGTCCGTCGAGCGTGATCCGCCAGTACTTATGCGGTGTGACGCTCATGACGAGAAAGCCGCGGCCGAAGCTCTCGACGTCGATCATGGCGTCGTTCGCCGACTCGCGCACGCTGTGGATCACGCCTTTCGCGGGGACGAACGTCGGCGCGCTGATGAATGCCATGCCGCGGCTGTAACTCGATGTGCTCAACTTCTTCACGAAGTCATCGCGATCTTTGATGCGCACGAGCTGATCGGCAAAGTAGTAGCGCGCATAGTGCGCTCCCTCGATGAAGTCGACCGGTCTGGCCTTCTTGAAGTCGCCTCCGACGCGTTTCTTCTCGTCTTCGAAGGTCCGGTAGATCGCGCGATACCAGGCGTTCGACATCGCCAGGAACGGTTCGTACCAGTCTTCGCGGCCGGAGCGCTTCACATCCCACACCGACGCGGCCAGGTCGATCGTCGGCAGCAGGGCCGTCTTGTCGTAGTCGCGTTCGAGGACGGTGCGCACCTTCGATCCCGCCGGGGTCATGGGAAAGAGCCCGTTGCGGACGATCCAGTAGACGGCGTCACCCGTGGAGAAATACTTGCGCGCAATCTCCTCCTGACCGTACCAGTCGGCTTCGTGAAAGACGCGATAAGCCGCGCGATCGGGCCGCAGTGTCAACGACACCGGCGGCGGTTCCGTGAAGAATCGGCGAGGCATGCGTGGATTGAGCTCCCAGCAGACGATGCCGAGATCGGCGCAGATAAAGGTGAGCGCGAACGCGATCCACAGCGCGCGTCGCCGCGTGAACATCGTCAGCAGCAACGCCGTCAGCAACGCGCCGCGCGCCGCAGCGACGATCCAGTCGATCCGCGAGAGGTGGATCATGTAATTGGCGCCGCCGCCTGCGGTCAGTCCCCACACCTTCATGAAGATGCGGCTGTAGATGGGGGTGAAGCTGACACCGCCGATGATCACCGCGACAACCGTTGTGGCGAGAGCGAATCCCGCGGCCGTATCGCGCGCTGATGTATCGCCCTCGAGCGCGCGCTGAAGCGTCTGCGAAGCGAAGATGATCGCCGCAAACATCGCCATGAGAATGAACTTTTCCGGATAACGGATCGTGGTCGCGATGTGCGCGTCGTAGAGCAGCTTGAGCAACGGCGTGTTCCCGCCGAGCGCGAGCACCACCGAAACGATCACGATGAGAAGCACGAGCCGGCCGCCGCGCGGGCGCGCGAATGCGCCGCCGATCGCCAGCGCGGTCACCGCCAATCCGCAGTAGATGCTGAAGAGAAACGGCGATCCCATCCCGGAATAGAGGCCACCGCCGTAGTACCACATCACATTCTTCACCGCGATGTGTCCGAGAATGTTCGGATAAATCACCTCGGCGAATTTCGCCCACGGCATGCTCCAGGCCTCGACGAGGCTGAACTCGAACGGTCGCGAACGCGCCGAGTCGGCGACGTGATCGAGCCCCGGCACCATCTGCGCACAACCGACCAGAAATGCGGCCATCGAGATGGCCGCGATCCACAAGACGTTAACCGTCGATATGACGAAGCGGCGCGCCGAGTACCAGCCGCGATAGAGCGCGTACATCCCGATGAGCAATCCCGTCTGAATGACCGTCGTCGGCTCGGCGACGAGGAACTCCATTCCGAGAAAGAGCGACGCCAGAGCGAAGTCGCGCGCGCGGCGATGGAGCAGAAATCGGCGCACGAACAGACAGGTCAGCGGCAGCCATGCGGCGCAGAAGAGAATCGGCAGCAGATTGACGTACGACAGGTAGAGGCCGCCCAGGCCAAACGCGCTCGCGCCGAAGACCGCCGGCGACGGACGAAGCTCCATCGATCGGAGCAGCGCATACATTCCGAGGAGACCGATGTAGATGTGCACGAGGATGTGCAGGCGGAAGCCGAGGTTGTAACTCGGTAGAAGAATGAGCCAGGTCAGAGGGTAGAAGACTTCGTGCTCGGGGTTCGCGGCGATCGGCTGTCCCGCGGAGAAGTAGCGGTTCCAGTAGGGGAACTCACCGCCGAGGACGATCTCGCGCAGAATCTGTTTGGTCGGATAGTAGTAGCGCGTGAGATCGCGCATGTAGAGGTTGTTGACGCCGACGAGCACATCGCCGAAATAGAGCGTCGGCAGAAGAATGAGCAATGCGACGGCGAGGCGATCGTGATTGAGCGAAACCGAGGGCCGAGGACCGAGGACCGAGGACTCTACCGTGCTCACGCGCGCGCCGGCGTCGCCGGTGCCGTGATCACCGGATCGCGAAAGATGCGATGGGACCAGATGTGCTTCTTGTGCAGCTTGTACAGCACCATCGTCTTCAGGATGGCCAGACCGTAACGCACCGAGCGCCAGAATCCGATCTGCGAGGCCTCATCAAAGTAGCGCGTCTGGATCGGCACTTCGCGCACGAGCATCTTCTTGGCCACCCCCTGGGCGATGATCTCCGTGTCGAAGACGAAGTCGTCGGAGTTCGCCTCGAAGTTCACGCTCTGCAGATATCGCCGCGAGTAGGCGCGGAATCCGGAGTGATATTCAGAGAGGAAGACGTAGAACGTCGCGTTCTCCACCATCGTCAGGAAGAGATTGGCGAAGTACTTCCACTTCGGCATGCCCCCCTCGATGGGGCGGCCGCCGAGCATGCGCGACCCGAACACGGCGTCGCACTCGCTGCGCAGAAGCGGTTCGACGAGCTGCGGAATGATCTTCGGATCGTATTGATGATCGGGATGGACCATCACCACGATGTCCGCGCTCATGTCGTCGATCGCCGTCCGATAGCAGGTCTTCTGATTGCCGCCGTAGCCGCGATTGTTCTGGTGGACGATCGTGCGGATGCCGAGTTGCCGGGAAACCTCGGCGGTGCGATCGCGCGAGCAGTCGTCGACCAGGAGGATCTCGTCGACCCAGTCCTTCGGGATGTCGTCGTAGGTCGGCTGCAGCGTTTTCTCGGCGTTGTATGCCGGCAGGACGGCGACGACTTTTTTCTCGCGCAGCGGCATCGGGCGACGGAGGATAACACGCGTCAACGCGCGCTCACTCCCGCCGCCCGGAACGCGGCGGCACGGCGGCGGAAGAGCTCATGCAGCTCGCGCTCATCGGCGGCCGCTTCCGCGGTCCGTCCGCTCTTTCGGAGATAGAGAAGCTCGTTCTGCAGAAGGTTCTCTTCGCCGATCTCATCGCCGGCCGAAGCATGGAACGCACGGCTGCGAGCGATCAGTGCGCTGTAGCGTTCGATGCGCGACGAACCGTTGATGCCGCACCAGGCGAGAAATGCCGTCATCACCGCGAAGTAGCATGCCGCGGCGATCACGCGAAGGCGCGCCGACGCTTTTAGGATCGCGGCGGCAATTGCGACGTTGACGGCCAATAAGACGATGAGCAGTGCGAGCGTGACGGTCCTCATCGAGCGAACAAAAACCAGAACGCCGAAGTCGCTCGTCAGAGGATTCGTGCGGATCGCTGTCACTAACTCTCCAAAGTTCTGATAGGCATTGAGGTCGACGCGACGGGCGATCAAAAAGAGGAGCATCGTCCAGCCGCAGCAGATCGCCGCGATCGGGATCACAATACGCGGCCATTTCGCGATGAGCGTCGCGACGCCGAGCAGGAAGAAGATCGTGCAGTTGTCGAAGCGACGCGCCCCGAACGAATTCGCTGCCCAGAACGCGCGATCGGCGCTCGCGTTCGTGATCCACTGGATGACGAAGGACAGCGCCCCGACCGCAGCGAGCGGCCGGTCGAGTCGCCAGAACAGCACCACGCCGATCACACCGAAGGCCGCGAGCGGAGTCCACGAAAACAATCCGTGGTACCAGGAGAAGAGCGTCTCCACGCCCCAGAACCTCGTCCATGGATACCATCCGATCGCCCGGACTCCAATGCTCGCGAAGCCGAGCGGATGGCCGTAGATAAAGGAGCTGACGACGAGCTCCGGCAACACGCCGAGCAGTCCTCCGGCGACGAAAGTGTGCGCACGCCGCGCGAGCACGCGCCAGTCGACTACGGCGAGGAGGACGATCGGCACGATGACGAAGGCGGCATTCTGAATGCGTACGAGCGCGGCGAAACCGACGGCCAGACCCGCCGAGAAGGCCGCTTCCGTTGTGGGACTCTCGCGCAACCTGAGTGAGAGAAGGACGACCAGCGCGCAAGCGAGGGCGCTCGCGGCATGCGACATGGCCGCGTCGCGAACCGAGTACCACGCGAGCGTCGTGCCGAACCAGATCGCGATGGCCGCCGCCCACGAAGCGCTCGCTGAAAACCATCGCCGTGCGACTCGGTAGCCGATCAGCAGTGTTCCCAGCCCGGCGAATGCGCTTCCGGCGATGACCGCGAGGTTGTACGGCAATCGGATTCCGTCGCGCGCGAACATGCGCAGTGCCGGAACGATGTTGCGCGCGACATCGCTGACGATGAATGCGGGATACCACAACATCGACGGACCGACCGTCCAATGATTGCCGAGGTATCCCGTCGGCGCGACGCTCTTGAAGACCGGGATGCCGTTGCGGATCAGGCCGAGGCGCTGCCATTCATTGAAGAAGAGAAGATCGTGATCGAGATACGTGGAAGGGAGATAGACGACGTAGCCCGCGCCATCGGGAATCATGATGCCCGGCTCGATCCACATGACGGTCGAGACGAGCCACACCGCGAAGAGAGCGATCAGCGCCGCGCGGTCTTCTCTTCCAGCGCCTGACGCAACGCCGGGCTCACCGGCACCCGGGCCTCCTCGCATGCGCGGACAATCGTCTCATACGCGTCGCGCTCTCTCCCGTCACGCAGCATCTCGAGGATTCCGCGCGCGATGATGTCGTCGAAGAAGCGCTTGCGATCCGCGTCGGTCGGCAACGCTTTCTTCGCCCCGTCGCGCAGCGAGCCGAGAAGCTGGTTGACTTCGTCGTACTCCGGACCGACGAGGCGCTGTAGATCTTCCTTGAGCGTGCGCGCCAGCGCCGGCGATTTGCCGCCGGTGGAGACCGCGATTTGCACGGACCCTTTGTCGACGATCGCCGGGACGATGAACTCGCAGAGGGGAGTGACGTCGACGACGTTCACGGGGATGTGCCGTCGCCGGCAGTCGGCGGCGATCTGCATGTTGATCGCTTCGTCGTCGGTAGAGGCGATGACGATCGTCGCGTCATCGAGATCGCGCTCTTCGTATTTCTTCCTGCGGATCTGCAGCCGTCCGTCGCGCGCCCACTTCTCGATCTCTTCGGTGAGCTCCGGCGATACCACCATCACGCGCGCCCCGTAGTTCATCATCGCCTCGGCCTTGCGCGCACAGACGTGGCCGCCGCCGACGATCACGACGCTGCGGTCTTCGATGTCGATGAAGATCGGGTAGTAGGGATATTTCTTCACGCGCCGCGCTTGGAGGATTTCTTTGCCGCCGGCTTCGCGCTCGCGCCCATCGCTGCGGCGCGTGCGGCGCGAGCCTTCATCCGCTGCACTCTGCGTCGGCGCTTCTGCAGGTTGGCCCGCGCTTTCTCACCACTCTTCTGCGACATGTCGTCCTCGCTAGTAGATCGGGAACCGATCACACAACTGTTTGACGTCCTCGACTCTATCCTGAGGCGCGACAGCGCCGAAGGATCTATGGTGCGGCAGCGACGCGGGATGGCATGTGCGTCGCTGAAGCACCGTAGATCCTTCCGCCTCCTCTTCGCTTCGCTTCGAGTCGGCGTCAGGATTGACTACACCATCAATAGATCGGGAACCGATCACACAACTGTTTGACGTCGTTCTTCACCAGCTTGATGACGCCGGCGTCTCCTTTGCTGTCGAGAACGCGTGCGATGAGGTTGGCAATCGTCTTCATGTCCGCTTCGCGCAACCCCCGCGTCGTCACCGCCGGCGTGCCGATGCGCAAGCCGGAGGCCACCATCGGCTTCTGCGTATCGAAGGGAATGGTGTTTTTGTTGACGGTGATGTTCGCGGCCTCGAGCATGTTCTGCGCGTCTTTGCCGGTGATCCCTTTCGAGTAGACGTCGGTCATGAAGAGATGATTGTCGGTGCCGCCGGAGACGATGCGGAAACCGGTGTCGCCGACCGCCTGCGCCAGAGCTTTGGCGTTTCTCATGATCTGCGTCTGGTACTCCTTGAACTCCGGCGTGAGCGCTTCGGCAAAGCCGACCGCTTTCGCGGCGATGATGTGGACGAGCGGCCCGCCCTGCACGCCCGGGAAGACAGCGCGATCGAGATCCTTCGCATACTTTTCTTTGCAGAGGATCAGTCCCGCCCGCGGACCGCGCAGCGTCTTGTGCGTCGTCGTGGTGACGAAGTCGGCTTGCGGAATCGGTGAGGGGTGATTGCCAGTCACGATCAAGCCGGCGATGTGCGCGATGTCAGCCATCATGAGCGAGCCGGCGCGGTCGCAGATCTCGCGGATGCGCTTGAAGTCGATGATGCGCGAGTACGCCGACGCGCCGCAGATGATCATCCTCGGCTTGTGCTCCTCGGCGAGCTTCTCCATCTCCTCGTAGTCGATCCGCTCGTCATCTTTGCGCACGTGATAAGCGACGACCTTGAAATCACGGCCGCTGTAAGAGAGTGGATGGCCGTGCGTGAGATGGCCGCCATGCGACAGGTCCATGCCCATGATTGTGTCGCCCGGTTTGAGCATCGCGAAGTAGACAGCCATGTTCGCCTGCGATCCGGAGTGAGGCTGCACGTTGGCATGCTCGGCGCCGAAGAGTTTCTTGGCTCGTTCGATGGCGATGTTCTCGACGATATCGGTTGGGCCGCAGCCGCCGTAGTAGCGCTTGCCGGGATACCCTTCAGCGTATTTGTTCGTGAAGACCGAGCCCATCGCCGTGAGGACGGCATTGGAGACGTGGTTCTCCGATGCGATGAGCTCGAGTGTGTCGTTCTGCCGCGCGATCTCCATCCGGATGGCGTCGGCGATCTCGGGATCGACCTCGGAGAGCGCGCGGTGCAGAAAGTTGTGTCCCGTCCCGGCGCGCTGCTGTTCTTTGATCATCGACATCGCTCTCACATTCTCCGGGGGGCGATGTTACTCGATAATCGTCGTGTGAGCACCGGCGTGAGGACCGCTCTGGCGATGGCCATCGCCGCCGTTGCTGTGCTCGCCTCGATCTACGGCTTCTTCTTCTATCGCGACAACTTCTCGACGCATTATCCGATCAAGGTTCTCTCCGTGCACGCGTTCCGATCTGGCGAGATCCCCTACTGGAACTTCGCTGACGCCGGCGGTCAGCCGCTGGCCGGCAACCCGAACACGCTGACGTTCTACCCCGACAACGTTCTCTATCTCTTTCTGCCGGCGCACGTCGCGTTCAATCTCCACTTTCTGATCCATCTCGCGGTGGCGTTCTTCATCGTGCGGGCGTTGACGCGTTCGGAGTTTGCCGCGTCGATGTATGTCTTCAGCGGGATCGCGGTGTCGGCGACGGCGTTCTACAACCTCATCGTCGCGGTGCCGATGATTCCTCTCGCCTTTCTCGCTGCGCAGCGCCGTTCGCGGTGGCTGCTCGGCTGCGCATTCGGTTTGCTCGCGCTGGCTGGCGAGCCGGTAGTGCTCATCGGAACCGCGATCGCGGTGGCGATTCTCGCGATTGATCGCATGCCGATCCGCGCCTTCGCCGTCGCGATTGTGATCGCGATCGTCATCGCATCACCGCTCCTGATTGCCTATGCGGAGATCGCCCGCGAAGTGGAAAGAAGCGTGGGCATGTCGTCGCGGACAGTGCTCAATGCATCGCTGCCTCCGATCCGCATCGTCGAACTGTTCGCGGGGCCTGTCATCGGAGTGCTCAACGACGCCGGCGGCCAGTACCGCGCGCGGCTCTTCTCGACGATCTTCCTGGGCCTGATCGCTTTGCCGGCGCTCGTGCGTCGATCGCGCTACACGATCGTCGCGGCGGTGATGCTCTTCCTGGCGCTCGGCCGCTACAACCCGTTCGTCGCGTACATCGTCGACCATGTCCGGGCCGTGCGCATCGTCCGCTATCCGGAGAAGTTCGCGCTACCGATGATCGTGGCGATGGTCGTACTCGTCGCCGAGTACTTCCGAATGACTCGTTATAGACGTCTATGGTTATTCATCACGTTGATTCCACTCCTCTGGACGGCGTGGCGCGCGCTGCCGATCGACCTCTTTCGGCACTACCGCACATCCCTGCACGCGCCGGTGCGCACCTACGTCGCGTCGTCCATCGCAGCCGGCGCGATGCCGGCGCGCCTCGAGTATCGCCTCCGCGCGATCGCGGATGAGCCTCTCTTCGGTGCGACCAAAGGCCTGCGTTATGTGATCAATCCCTCGCCCGACGGGATGCATTCGCTGCGCAGCCGCATGGTCATCGAACGCTTTCAAACCGGAATTCGCGAACACTATCTCAATATCGAGCAGGCGTTTCCGTATGCTTTCTTTCCGACTCGAGTGGTCGCGACCCGTGACATCTACGCCGAAGCTGTGGCGACAGAGAAAGTCAGCGATCTCACCACCGTCGTCGCGCCGCGCGCACTCGCCGTCAGTCCCGCGCGCGTCCTGCGGTACGAAGAGCACGGGCAGCGCATCACGATCGACGTCGATGCGCCGCAGCCGGCGCTGCTCTTCGTCAACCAGACCTATTTCGGAGCGTGGGACGTGCGTGCGCGCGGACGCGCGCTGGAGACGCTCCCGCTCGACGTCGATCGTCTCGGCGTCATTGTGCCGGCGGGAACGACGCGCGTCGAGCTGCGATTCGGCCGCCACCACATGGCAGTAGCGATCGCCTGGATCGCTTCGTCACTTCTTCTGATCGCGTGCTTTTTCGTCGAGGGTCGCGATCGCCGCGCCGGCCAGGTAGAGCGACCCGGCGACGAGAATCGTGCGCTTGTCTGACGCGAGCGCGCGCCCGATCGCGCGCTCCGGCTGCGATTCGGCCGAAACGCGGATGTCGAGTTGAGTCGCGATCGCGACGAGATTCTCGAGCGGCTCGCTGCGCGGCGGATAGGGATCGGTGGCGATGATCTCATCGAACATCGGAAAGAGCAGCGCCGTCACGCCGGCCACGTCCTTCTCCTTCATGATCCCGAACACGAGAAGACGCGGCCGCGCAAGATTGCGCTCGATGAACGGCGCGATCGCTCGCGCGGCGTGCAGGTTGTGGCAGCCGTCGACCCAGATCTCCTTCCCGCCGATCGTCATGCGCTCCAGGCGCCCCCGCCAGCGCGTCCTGGCGACGCCGCGCGCAATCGATTCTTCGGTGATGCGCGGCAGGCGGCTGCGCAGTTCGCGTGCCGCGCGGATCGCCAACGATACGTTCGATCGCTGAAACTCGCCGCGCAGCGGAAGATCCTTGGCCTCGTCGCCGCGGATCACCACAAAGGCATTTCCGAATCGCGCGGCACGTCGTTCGAGGACGGAGAGGACGACCGGATCGTGATTGGACGTGACCACGATCGCACCGCGATGGATGACGCCCGCTTTTTCGGCCGTGATCTTGCGCAGCGTGTTGCCGAGAAACTCGGTGTGATCGATTCCGATTGGCGTGATCAGCGCGGCGATCGGCCGCACCACGTTCGTCGCATCGAGCCTGCCGCCCATTCCCACCTCCAGGACGACGACCTCACAACGCGCCTGCTCGAATGCGATGAACGCGATCACGGTCAGCGCCTCGAAGTATGTCGGGGTGATCCCGATTCTTTCCGCGGCGCGACGGAGCGTCTCGATCGATTCCTCGAAGAGCTCTTCTGTGATCGGCTTTCCGCCGATCATCCAGCGCTCGCCGATGTCGACGAGATGCGGCGACGTATACATGCCGGCGAGGTAGCCGGAGGTGAGAAGGATCGAGTTGAGCGTGGCGCAGGTCGATCCTTTGCCGTTCGTGCCCGCCACGATGATCGACGGATAGGCGCGATGCGGATTGCCGAGGCTGCGCAGAAGGGCGCGGATGCGCCCCAAGCCGGGACGAATGCCCGACCCCTGAAGCGAGTCGAGCCACTCCAGGGCTATGCTCACCGACAGAAGAAGCGAAGAAACCGCGAGATGGTCGGCTTCATCTCCGCACGCGGCGTGATCAGATCGACCATTCCGTGCTCGACGAGGAACTCCGCGCGCTGAAATCCTTCCGGCAGCGTCTGACGGATCGTCTGCGCGATGACGCGCGGCCCGGCGAATCCGATGAGCGCTTTCGGCTCGGCGATATTCAGATCGCCGAGCATGGCGTAAGAAGCGGTGACGCCGCCGGTGGTCGGATCGGTGAGCACGGAGATGAACGGCAGACGCGCCTCGGCGAGCCGCGCCAGCGCCGCGGAGATCTTGGCCATCTGCATCAGGGAGAGGATGCCCTCCTGCATGCGTGCCCCGCCGGAAGCGGAGACGATGATCAGCGGCTCCTTTTTCTCGAGGGAGCGCTCGACGGCGAGCGTGATCTTCTCGCCGACGGCCGAGCCCATCGAGCCGCCCATGAAGTTGTATTCCATCGCGCAGATCACGACGCTCACGCCGTCGAGCTTTCCGTCGGCGCAGAGAACGGCGTCCCCTTTGCCGACGCGCTGCTCATAGACGCGCAGCCGGTCGCGATAGCGCTTGGTGTCGCGGAACTCCAGCGGATCGCCGGAGCGGATGTCGGTAGCGAACTCTTTGTACTTGTTGTCGTCGAAGAGGATCTCGAAACGCTCGCGCGCGGTCAGGCGGAAGTGGTAGCCGCACTTCGGACAGACGTTGAGATTGGCCTCGACTTCCTTCTTGTAAACGATCTCCTTGCACTCTTCGCACTTGAGCCACAGCCCTTCGGGGATCGCCGTCTGCTTCTCGACCGCCTCTTTCGGCTTCTTCTCCTTGCGGAACCACGCCACGGGAGGCGACTCTACTCACTCGCTGCTGCTGAGGCAACCACGAGCGCGGCGAG
>DASYUK010000102.1:0-7481 GCA_036001325.1 Thermoanaerobaculia bacterium | reverse complement strand
GTGCTGATTCCGGTGAAGGGACGCATCGAGTCGGTCATCGAGATGTTCCTCTACCGCGACAGCTATCGCCATCGCCGCACGATGAGCGACTTCGCGCAGGAGCTGGCGACGTTCCACGATGTGCACGAGCTGATCGCCATGGTGCGCGAGCGGCTGCGGGCGACGCTCGACATCGAGAAGATGAATCTCTTCACGCGCGACGGAGCGGCATTGATCATCTATGCGCCCGAGTCGGGGATTCCAAGGCGCGCGAGCGCGAGCGATTTTCCGGCGCTGCCGAAAGAAGGTCCGCTGGTTCTCTCTGAGCCGCGTCTTCCGGACGCGAGCGATCTGCCGTGGCAGCTTCTGAAAGTCGGCTATCGATATGTCTTTCCACTGCGCAATCGCGGCGAGCTTCAGGGTCTGATGCTTCTCGGCACAAAGCGCGGCGAAGAGCCGCTCTCGCGCGACGATCTTCATCTCCTCGGCAGCCTGACCGCGCCGGTCGCGCTGGCGATCGAGAACTCGCGTCTCTACGGTCGATTGCGCCGTCAGCTCGATGAGATCCGCGCGCTCAAGGAGTACAACGAGAACATCATCGAGTCGTCGTCATCGGCGATCGCGGTCGTCGCGAACGATGGCACCGTGCTGACGGCGAATCGCGCGTTCTGGGAGCTCGTCGGCGCCGAGCATGAGGATGAGTCGATCGCCACGCTCTTCCCGCCGTACGAAGAAGTGCGTCACGGCGAAGCGCGAACGGTCTCGACGCAATTCACGAACAAATACGGCGAGGAAAAAGAAGTCACCGTCACCGCAAGCCCGCTCGCTGCCGAGGAGAGCGATGAAGGGGCGCGCGTGCTGGTCATCGGCGACATCTCCGATCGCGTTCGTCTCGAGCGCGAGCTGCAGCAGAAGGAGCGTCTCGCCTCGCTCGGACTCCTCGCTGCCGGCGTTGCGCACGAAGTCAACACGCCGCTCACCGGCATCTCGTCGTACGCACAGCTTCTCCTGTCGGAGACCGATCCGCACGATCCGAAATACAAGCTCCTGAAAAAGATGGAGCAGCAGACGTTCCGGGCATCGAACCTCGTCAACAATCTGCTCGATCTCATCGCCAATCGTCCGCGGACGCGCGAGCTGGTGAGCATCCCCGAGCTGGTGCACGAAACGGTGACGCTTCACGAAGATCTCCTCGCCTCGAAAAACATCTCCGTACACCTCGGCCCCATCCCCGTGGTTCAGGTGCGTGGGAACTTTCACGATCTGCAGCAGGTTCTGACCAACGTCCTCCTCAACGCCCGCGATGCTGTCGCCAGCAGTGGCAACATCTGGATCAGCGTCGAGGACGAGGAGGATCGCGTCGCCATTCGCATTCGCGACGACGGCAAAGGCATCGCGGCCGACATGCTCGATCGCATCTTCGAACCGCTCGTGACGACGAAGCGGGGGCAGGGGGGGACGGGGCTCGGCCTGGCCATCAGCCGGCGTATCGTGCATGCGAACGAGGGCGACATCAGCGTCCGCAGCACGCCGGGGAAGGGAGCCGAGTTCACGATTGTCATCCCGACCCTGAGCGAAGCGAAGGGGAGGGACCCGGGTGGTCGGGCGGGAAATGAGTAATCAATGCGAATACTGATCGTCGATGACGAAGAGGTGCTCCGCGACGTACTCGAGGTCGTGCTGCGTCGCGAAGGCTTCGACGTCGTGCTGGCCGCCAGCGGCGAGGAAGCGCTGAACTTCCTCGAGGGCGACGACGTCGATCTCGTCATCCTCGACATCATGCTCCCAGGTATCAGCGGCATCGACACGCTGCGCGCGATCCGCATCGCCAATCCGCAGCTCCCGGTCATCGTCATCACCGCGTTCTCGTCGATCGACGGCGCGATCGAAGCGATGAAGCACGGCGCGTTTCATTACATCCCCAAGCCGTTCAAGAACGAAGAGGTCATCCTCACGGTCAACAAGGCGCTCGAGCAGCGCACGCTCTCGCGCGAGAACGAGCGGCTGAAAGCGGAGCTTTCCGAGAAATACGCCTACGCGAACATCATCGGGAAGAGTGAGGCGATGCGGAAGGTGTACGAGCTGGTCCGGCTCGCTGCGCCTTCGCGGTCGAACATCCTGATCGCCGGCGAATCCGGCACGGGCAAGGAGCTCGTCGCGAAAGCGATTCATCACGCCAGCCCGCGCGCGCGCAACGCGTTCGTCACCGTGAACTCGGGATCGCTGCCTCCGGAGCTTCTCGAGTCGAGTCTCTTCGGACACATGAAGGGTGCCTTCACCGGCGCGATCGCCACGAAGCGCGGACTGTTCGAAGTCGCGGACGGCGGATCGATCTTCCTCGACGAGATCGGGAACATCAATCTCGAGACGCAGGCCAAGCTCCTCCGCGTGATCCAGGAAAAGGAGTTCATGCGCCTCGGATCGGTGGATACGATCAAGGTCGATGTGCGCATCATCGCCGCGACGAATGTCGATCTGACGAAGCTCATGCGCGACGGAAACTTCCGCGAGGATCTCTTCTACCGGCTCAACGTGATCACGATTCCGCTTCCACCGCTGCGCCGGAAACGCGAAGACATACCACTTCTCATCACACATTTTCTCGACAAATATTCAGAAGAGAATAAGAGGAAGATTCCGCAGGTCACGCCGGACGCGATGCGCATCCTCATGGATCACTCCTGGCCGGGGAACGTGCGCGAGCTGGAGAACGCCATCGAGCGGGCCGTGGTCCTCTGCACCGGCGACAAGATCGGCCCTGAGCTACTGCCGGATTATCTGCGCTATCCGGTGTCGACGGATCAGCCGGCGATGGTCGTCCCCGCGGAAGGTCTGTCGCTGAAGGACGCCGTGTCGCGATACGAGCGCGCGATGATCCTGCAATCGCTCGAGCTCGCGAACGGCGTGCAGAAAAAAGCGGCCGAGTTGCTGCAGCTCAAACCGTCGACGCTGAACGAGATGATGAAGCGCCTGGGGATTCACACGAAGTCCGGCGCGCCGATCGAGGACGAGGTGCCGGTTACAGATTAAGATTCGGCGCGCATGCGTACAGCGCTCGCCCTTTCCCTGCTCCTCGTCGCACTCACCGCCTCCGCCCAGCCCACCCCCGACGCGTTTCTCGGCTACAAGCTCGGCGACCGCTACACGACGTACGATCGCATCCTCGATTACTTCACGGAGCTGACGAAGCGCTCGGACCTGATCGCGGTTCAGAAGTTCGGCGAGACGTACGAAGGGCGCCCGCTCGTGCTGGCCACGATCACATCAGCGAAAAATCGCGCGAGCCTGGACGCCATTCGCAAAGACGTCGCTTCGCTTTCGGCAAATGCCGACACGATCGACACCGCACGCGCGAACGAGATCGCCGGGCGCGCGCCCGTCGTCGTGTGGCTCGCCTTCGGCATTCACGGCAACGAATCGTCGTCGTCCGAGGCGGCCATGCAGGTGGCGAATACGCTGCTGAGCGATCCGCAGTACAAGACACTGCTCGATAACGTTGTCGTCCTCATCGATCCGCTGCAGAACCCCGACGGCCGCGAGCGATACGTGCAGTGGTACAACCGCACCCGTGGCGCTGACGCCGATGCGAATCCGGAGGCGATCGAGCATGCCGAGCCGTGGCCGCGCGGAAGGTACAACCACTACCTCATCGACATGAATCGCGATTGGACATGGCTCTCGCAACGCGAAACCCAGGCGCGAGTGGCGATGTACCAGCAGTGGTTCCCTCAGGTTGTCGTCGATTTTCATGAGATGGGATTTCGGCAGACGTACTTCTTCCCGCCTGTGGCGAAGCCGGTCAACGTGAACTTCCTTCCCGAAGTGGAGAAATGGTTCGAGAAGTTCGGCCGAGCGAATGCCGAAGCGTTCACGCAGAAGGGGTGGCCGTTCTTCGTCAGCGAAAACTTCGACTTGTTCTATCCCGGCTACGGAGACGCATGGCCGGCGCTGCATGGCGCGGTCGGAATGACGTACGAAGTGGCCGGCCAGGTCGGTGTGGCGATTGAGCGCGACGACAAGACGACGCTGACGCTGGCGGATCGCATCGCCCGCCATTACACGACGGCGCTCGCCACAGTGCGCACGGCTGCCGCGAACCGCGAAGGTTTGCTCAAGTACACGTACGCCGCGAATCGCGCGCGCTTCGACAGCGGAAAGAATGCATACCTGCTGGTGCGAACCTCGCCGAACGTCGACCAGATCGCGGGCATTCTGCGAGCACAGGGCATCCGCGTGCAGCAACTCACCGCTCCGGTCAGCCTCCGCGCGACGCGCATCGACAATGGTGCGGCCGACAATCGGACGTTTCCCGCGGGCACTGTCTTCGTGACGACGCGCCAGCCGTTCGGAGCGCTCGTCGAGACGCTGCTGGAGCGCAACTCGGAGATCCCGAAAGCCTATCTCGAGCAGCAGCGCGAACGGACATCGCTCGACGAGCCCGATCAGTTCTACGACATCACCGCGTGGTCGCTGCCACTGGCGATGAATGTGGAGGGTTACGTCGTCAACACGCCGGTGACGGCGCCATTGGCGGATTATTCGGCGCCCGCGCCGGCGCCGTTCCATGAAGCCGCGTACGGATACGTCGTCGACGCTCTCGAGCCGAATTTTTACGACTTCGTCGGACGTCTGCTGAAGAACGACGTCCGCTTCAGCGTCTTCGACGACGAGATCGACGCTGGAACGCGTCGCTACGCGCGGGGCAGCATCATCATCCTCAAGGGGAACAACTCCGCCGACCTCGATCGCGTTCTCACTGATGCTTCGCGCTCGACGCAGACGTCGATCACGCCGGTCGAGTCGGGATGGATCGGAGGAATGACGTTCGGCTCGCAACGTCTCCATTTCGTGAAGCAGCCGGAGATTGCGCTCGTCGGTGGTCCATCCACTTCGGCGTCATCCTACGGCATGCTCTGGCACACGCTCGACATCGATGCGCCGATTCCGCATTCGAACATCGCCTTTGAGTCGATCGGACGGATCGATCTCAATCACTACGGCGTCATCGTTCTGCCCGATGGCAACTACCACCTGGAAAAGAAAGACGTCGAGAAGCTGCAGGTATGGCTGCGCAACGGCGGCACGCTCGTCGCCGTGGGCGCGGCGAGTGCTCTCTTGCGCGACAAGGACGTCGAGATCTCCAAGCTCAAACCGTGGGAGCCGCCAAAGAAGAAAGACGAGGACAAAACCTCGCCGAAGGACGAGCTTTACAACGAGCCGCGTGTTCCCGGCGCCGCGTTCCGCACAACGATGAACGAGCGCTCGTATCTGACGTTCGGTGTCCCGCGGCCGCCGACGGTGCTCATCGAAGGGACGACGGCGTTTGTGCCGGTCTCTCACAAGGTGGACAACATCATCACGATCGTCGAGAAAGACCCGCTCGTCTCCGGCGTCGCCTGGCCGGAGTCGCTCGACCGGATCAAAGGATCGGTATTCGTCGTCAGCGAGCCTTATGGTCGCGGCAATGTGATCACGTTTGCGGAAGAGCCGCACTTCCGTCTGTTCTGGCGATCGACGCTGCCGATTTTTCTGAATGCGGTGATCTATTCGCCGAGCTTTCCGCGGTGACTCATGTACACCCGCCTGCCCGCCGTCGCCGGAACGTTCTACGAAGACAATCCGGCGCGGCTGCATGCGCAGGTCAAGGCATGCTTTGCCGAGAATCCGAAGACTGATGCGAAAGAGCGTTTCATCGGCGCGGTTGTCCCGCATGCGGGGCTGATGTACAGCGGCCATGTCGCCGCGGCGTTCTACGGATTGGCCGAACTGCCGAAGCGTTTCATCATCCTCTGTCCGAATCACACCGGCTTCGGGCATTTCGCGGCGATCAATCGTGAAGGCGCGTGGCGCACGCCGCTGGGTGATGTGCCGATCGACACGAAGCTCGCCGATGCTTTGATCGCGAAGACGAAACTGCTCTCCGAAGACACGCGTGCGCACGCTCGCGAGCACTCGCTCGAAGTGCAGCTCCCATTTCTCCAGGAGCTCCTCGGCAACGACTTCACGTTCGTACCGATCTGTCTCGGCGCGCCGCGTTACGAGATGTGCGAGCAGATTGGCGACGCGATTGCCTCCGTCATCGGCGCCGAGAAGGAGCCGGTCGGCATTCTGGCCAGCTCGGATCTGAATCATTACGAGGTTCAGAAAGAGACGCTTCGAAAAGATCAGCTCGCGATCGATCCTGTCGTCGCCAGGAATCCACGCGAGCTCTGGCGCGTCATCGATCAGTTCGACGTGTCGATGTGCGGTTTCATCCCAACCACGACAATGCTTGTCGCGGCCAATCGGCTCGGCGCGTCGAAGGGACGGCTCATCAAACATGCGACCTCAGGCGACATCAATAAGGACTATTCGCATGTGGTTGGATATGCTGCGATCCTCGTCGCCTGACCTATGCGCATTGTCTTCGCGACTTCCGAGGTCTCTCCGATCGCCAAGACGGGCGGACTCGGCGACGTCTGCGGTTCGCTGCCGAAAGCGCTCGTCGCGCTCGGCCACGACGTGACGGTCTTCATGCCGTTCTACCGGCAGGCGAGGGAGTGGTTCGATCGCAACGACATACAGCCGGAGCAGGTCACGCCACCGGTGCGCATCGATTGGGCGAATTGGACGGCAGAGGCGACGTTCTTTCGCAGCGTGCTTCCGGGAAGCGATGTGCCGCTGATCCTCGCCGCGAACGACTACTTCTTCGATCGCAGTCAGATCTACTCCGGCTATGGCGGCATCGACGATTACATTCACCGCTATACATTCTTCTGCCGCGCAGTCATCACCGGCTGCGAACTGCTGAACATCGCGCCCGAAGTGCTGCATGCGCACGACTGGCATACGGCGCTGCTGCCTGTGTATCTCCACTCCGGACTCCGCAGCAGCGATCAGTTCCGCTTCACGCGCTCGGTCTACACGATTCACAATCTGAGCTATCAGGGTGTCGCCGATCCGCCGGCGTTTCCGATCACCGGTCTTCACGCACGCTACTGGTCGGGCGACGCGATCGAGCACTTCGGCAAGCTCAATCCGATGAAAGGCGGCATTCTCTTCGCTGATCAGGTGACGACCGTATCGCCGAACTACGCGCGCGAGATTCAGACACCGGAACACGGCGCTGGTCTCGACGGTGTATTGCGCCACGTTTCGTACAAGTTTCGAGGGATCCTCAACGGCATCGACGTCGATGAGTGGGATCCGGCAAACGACACTCATCTCGACGCGAATTACGAGCCCGGCAAGCTGCACGGGAAGACCATTTCGAAACGGATGCTGGCGAAGGAGGCGGGACTGAAATTCAAAGCGCGAACGCCGATGCTCGCCGTCGTGTCGCGCCTCGTCGAGCAGAAGGGCTTTCAGCTACTGATGCCGATCTTCACCAAACTCCTCCGCGCCGGCGCGCAAGCCATCGTCCTCGGCAGCGGCGAGAGGCAATACGAAGAAGCGTTCGAGCGGATCGGGACTGAGCACCACGACGCCTGCCGCGTCTGGATCGGATTCGACAACGAGCTCGC
>DASYUK010000101.1:0-6559 GCA_036001325.1 Thermoanaerobaculia bacterium | reverse complement strand
ATCGTCAAGGTGGAAGTCACCGGCGTCTCGCGCAGCGCGGTACGCAAGGTTCTTCCGTTCGCGCGCAACCAGGAGTACAGCGAAGACACGATCGATCGCGCCGCCGACAACATCATCAAGCTCTATCAGGAGCGCGGCTATCTCAACGCGGCGGTCGACACCGAGAGTCATCTCTCGGGGAACACCTGGACGACGACGTTCAACGTTCGCCCCGGACAGCGGTACAGGCTCTCCGAAATCATATTCACCGGCAATACGAAAATCTCCGACAAGACGCTGGCGGGACTGGCGCAGACTTCCCCGAGCGGCGGCTTCCGCCGGCTGCTCTCCACGATCTTCCGCCGCCCTACCGGCATCACGCGCGCGCAGCTCAGCGCGGATCGCGACACGATCGAGTCGTATTACCGGTTGCACGGATTTTCTGAAGCGACCGTGGCTACGCCGGTGCCGACACCGCATCCCGATGGAACACTGACGATCGATTTCCCGATCACCGAAGGTCCGCAGACGCTGATCAGCGGCGTGATGATCGAAGGCACGCAGCAGGTCGATCCGCGCAAGCTTCCGCGCATGCAACTGCGACCCGGCGATCCGCTCAACCCGCAGCTCGAGCGAGAAGACGTTCTGGCGCTGCAGACGTTCTACGCGAATCGCGGCAACGCGGAAGTGCAAATCACGCCGCGGGTGGAGATCAGCGAAGACAAGACGTCGGCGCGCGTGACTAACGTGGTTGCCGAGGGGCCGCGGATTCATGTGGATGAGGTGGTGGTACGCGGCAACACGTACAGCGATTCCAATCTCATCCTTCGCAAATCAGAGCTCGATAAGGGCGATCCGTTCAGCTACACATCGATTCTCGAAGCCCAGCGCAATCTCTATCGGCTGGGAATCTTCAATCGCGTCGATATCCAACCGGACCAGGCGGGAACATCAGTCTCCGATCGCAACATCGTCATCGCCGTCGAAGAAGGAAAGAACGTGACGGCCAGCGGCTCACTCGGCGCGCTGTTCGAGCGCGGGAGTCAGAGCGGACAACGCATCTTTTCACCGCGCGTCGTCGGCGCACTTGCCCATCGCAATCTCTTTGGCACAGGCCGCTATCTCGGATTCGAAGGCGTGTACGCGCCGAAAACCGATCGCGAGCTGTATCTCACGTATCGCGAGCCGTTCATCGGACGGTTCAACGTTCCCGTGCAAATCACCGTGTTCCAGACCGACGACGCCACGCGCAAGGAGCTGCGCATCCAGCAGCGAGGGACGTCGATCGAAGCGACGAAGGTCGCGTTTGCGCGGACACGCTGGTCACTCATTTATCAGTACAAGATCTCGAAATGTCTGCCGCAGATATCTTCCGGGGTCAGCAACCTCTGCGCGTTGATCGAGAACAACATTCCCGTGCCGACGTTGCCGCGCACGCTGCTCGACGTCCAGATCTCCAGCATCACGCCAACATTCTTCTGGGACAAACGCGACGACATCATCGACCCGCACCACGGCTTCTTCACCAGCGCATCGGTGGCGTATGCTTTCCCGCTCTTCTCGGCGAAAACAAAGTTCTTCAAAGAATTCGCGCAAGGGGCGTGGTATTTGCCGCTCGGACGGACCGTGTTCGCATTCTCGGGGCGCGCGGGGTTGATTCAACCTCTCGGCGAGACAGAAGTGTCGCGGTTCGTTCCCCCTTCGGAGCGTTTCCTGGGCGGTGGTCCGATGTCGCATCGCGCCTTCCCGAACGATCTCCTCGGTGATCTCTGCAAGGATGACAGCGAGTTCAGGCATGGAAAATGTTTTGCGACGCTGTACGACCTCGATAATGATCCTGACAACGTTCGCCTCGCACCTCTCGGCGGCAACGGCATTCTGATCATCAACGCCGAGTACCGCTTCCCGCTCTTCGGACCTGTTGGCGGCGCTCTCTTCACCGATGTCGGCAACGTCTTCGGTACGTCAACCATCCGATTCGATGATCTGCGTTACGGCCTCGGCACGGGCGTGCGCTATCTCTCGCCCGTCGGGCCGGTGCGCTTTGACGTCGGCTTCCCGCTGATGCGGCGCACTTACGAGAGGCCTTTCTCGTATTCGCTGACGCTCGGATACGCGTTCTAATCAGAACGACGTCTGCACGCTGTCGGCGGCCGCCTGCGCGCGCTCGCTCTCGAGGCGCGCCACGCGGTTGCGCAGATCGCTCACTTCCGTATGCAGGCGCGTCAACTCGTCCTTCATCGCTTCGCGCGCGATCTCCTGCAGCTTGCTGACTAGCCGCTGCATCTGCTCCGACTGGAACTGATTCAGACGGCTGAGCGGCTCGCCGAAAACTTCGCGCAGAAACTGTTCAAGATCTTGAGCCATATAGGCGAACGCGGCAGCAATTGAAGTGCCACGAACATTCGTGGGAAAATCCGCCCACGTCCAACAGTGTGAACATCCGCTCTTTTGAGGACTTCTGGCCGTTCTATGTCCGCCAGCACTCGAAGCCTCGCACGAGGCTGCTGCACGCTACGGGGTCGGTCCTGGCGGTCATCCTTTTTGGAGCCGCTTTCGCCTGGAATCTATGGCTCCTGATAGCCGTGCCGGTGGTCGGATACGCTTTCGCCTGGTATGCGCACTTCTTTGTCGAGCACAATAAGCCGGCCACGTTCGGACACCCGTTCTACTCGCTGGCCGCCGATTACCGGATGCTCTTCCTCATGATGGCCGGCCGCATGGACGACGAAGTCGCGAAGTACGCTGCGGCTTAGCTATGATCCGCGCGTGATGGCGCTACTCGAAGGTAAGACAGGCCTCATCTTCGGCGTGGCCAACAAGCGTTCGATCGCCTGGGCGATCGCGCAGGCACTCGCGCGCGAAGGAATGAGGCTCGCGTTCACCTATCAGGGCGAGCGGCTGAAGGAAGGGGTGGAGAGTCTCAGCTCGACGCTGAAGGACTCGCTGCTCCTGCCGTGCGATGTCACGGTCGATCAGGAGATTGATGCGGTGTACCGCGAGGTAGGGGAGAAATTCGGGCGCCTCGACGCTCTGGTTCACGCCGTTGCTTTTGCGCCGCGCGAAGACCTCGAGAATGAATTCGTGAAGACGTCACGAGAAGGATTCAAGACCGCGCACGACATCTCCGCGTATTCCCTCGTCGCGCTGACGCGTGGCGCCGTGCCGCTCATGGAGAAAAACGGCGGCGGTGCAGTGATGGCGATGACGTACTACGGCGCGGAAAAAGCCGTCGAAGGCTACAACGTGATGGGCGTCGCCAAGTCCTCGCTCGAATCGTCGGTCCGCTATCTCGCCGCAAACCTGGGACCAAAAAACATTCGTGTGAACGCGATCTCGGCGGGGCCGGTGAACACGCTCGCCGCACGCGGCATCAAAGGGTTCACCGGCATGCTGCACCATCACGCCGAACGGGCGCCGCTCCGTCGCAACGTCGAGCTCGAGGAGATCGGCAACGCCGCGCTCTTTCTGTTGTCGCCGATGTCATCCGCCATCACCGGCGAGGTGATGTACGTCGACTGCGGTTACAACATCATCGGCTTGTAGGTTTTTTCGTTTCCGGCTCCGGCGGAAACTCGATATCGGTCGTGACGCCAACGCGCCGCGGCTTGCGGGTTCCGGGAAATCCGCTGGCGCGGCCGGAAGATTCCTTGTTCGTGCCGTGACCTGAAGCTCCGCCGTCCCAGAAACCTTTGCCCTTCACGTTTTCGCGCGGCGTATCTGACATCGAGCGGATAGCTTACTGCGCATGAACGGCGTAGTCGATCATCACCGTTCCATTCGGATCGATTCGTCCCTGCAGTTGCACGCTCGAGGACTGCGTGATGATGCCGGTCGTCGTCCCTGCGCCATCGATCTCGAAGTTATTGCCGGTGCGGCGTAATTGGCCGCTCATCGTTCCCTGAAAATCGCTGTCGCTGACCGGGGGCGGGACGCTCGATTGCGTGACCATCTGTAATGCCGCCAACTCCGCTCCGCTCTCCGCCAGCGCGCCGGCCACGACGCGCGCGCGGAAACGCTGCGCTTCATTCAGCGCTCGCGTAGAGTCGATGAGCATCAGCTCCATGAGAGCGAAGTACAGCACCGACAGAACGAGCGCGCTGATGAGGACGAAGCCGCGCTGACGCTGTCTACTGGTGGACGCGCGGCTGAAGAACCTGATCAATGGAACGACGTCCTTTCGCGTCGACGGCCATGATGCGCACGCCGTAAGGGTGGCCCGGCGTTTCGACCGCATCGATGTTGGCATCGAAATCGGGCGGCAGGCCGCGAGCCACCCACTCGGTGGCCACGCCGACGTTGTATGAGATGCGACGTGCTTCGCCGGGCGTTGTGAAATCCCATACAACGGTCTGCAGACCTCCCCCGACGAACGTATCGATGATCAATGTCTTCGATGATTGCGTGTATTTTCCGTTGCCCGCAGAGGGCGGATATGGATTCGCGCCAAATGCGTCGAGAACATCTCTGCGCAATCGCGACAGCACGGTCAGAACCTGAGGATGAGACATGAAATTGACGGGATATCGTTTCTCCTGACCGCGCATTTCATTGCTCAGCGTCACCAGCATCATCAGAAAGATCCCGAAGACGGCCATCGTGATGACCAGCTCGAGGAGCGTGAATCCATTTCGTCTCACCAGAGGTTTCCTCCTCCGGTATCGACGCGCACGATGCCCAGTTTCGCTTCGCGCTGGCCGCGGTTCCAGCGGATCGTCATCGTTACGTTCTTGACGCCGCCCTGCGTGGAGCTGACGTCGATCGACGTCGTGACCGGTTGCATCGCGCCAAGAAGCCCCATGTCGGTGTTGAACGTTGCCGACGGAACGACAGCGGCGAACGGAATCCGGCGCTGCAGCTCGGCCTCGTTCGCCAGGACCTGATAGGCGAGAATCGTCTCCGAGGCTTGGCGAAGACGGCGGGTGCGCTCAACGAAGACAGCGAGCGTCGTCGTGATCACGATGGTGAGCACCAGGAGCGCAAAGAGCAGCTCGACGAGCGAGAAACCGCGCTGGGAGCGCATGGACGAGATTGACGATTCTAACGTTGATGTAGACTCCCGCTACCCTTCTCCCCGCGGGAGAAGGTGGCCGAAGGCCGGATGAGGGGCGCCCCTCACCTGGCGCTTCGCGCCACCCTCTCCCGGTGGGAGAGGGCACTCACGCTGATGAAGCTCCGCTTTGCCCCATCGCCGACGGGCTTTCTCCACGTCGGCGGCGCGCGCACGGCTATCTTCAACCTGCTGCATGCACGGCGCTTCGGTGGCAGGATGCTGCTGCGCATCGAGGACACCGATGTCGAGCGCTCGCGGCAGCATCATGCCGAGCAGATCGTCAGCTCGCTCCACTGGCTCGGCATCGACTGGGACGAAGGACCGATCTACCAAAGCGATCGCTTGAATCGCTATCGCGAGCGCGCCGAGGAGCTCGTGGAGAAGCGGAAGGCATATCGCTGCTACTGCACGATCGAGGAGCTGGAAACCGAACGCCTCGCTGCCGAGCGATCGGGAAGGGCGTACCGCTACTCCGGAAAGTGTCGCGTGCTCGCGGACGCAGATGCCGCTGCGCGCGACATGGAACATGTCATTCGATTCAAAGTCGGCCACGGCTCGATCGATTTTCTCGACCTGATTCGCGGAGACGTCCAATTCGACGCCGACCTGATCGACGACTTTGTTCTCCTCCGCTCCGATAAAAATCCGACGTATCACCTGTCGGTCGTCGTCGACGACATCGACATGGAGATCACCCACGTCGCGCGCGGCGACGACCATCTGTCGAACACTCCGAAGCACATCCTGCTGTTCCGCGCGTTCGGCGTCGAGCCGCCTGTCTTCGCGCACCTTCCTCTGATTCTCGGCCCCGATCGCAAACGCCTCAGCAAACGGACCGGCGCGACGTCAGCGGAGGAGTACCGCGACATGGGGATTCTTCCGGCGGCGCTCTTCAACTTCCTTTTGCTCCTCGGCTGGGCTCCGGGCAACGATCGCGAGATCCTCACGCGCGACGAGGCGGCGAAGATGTTCGATCTCGCCGACGTCAACAAAGCTCCCGCGGTATTCGATCAGGAGAAGCTGCTGTGGATGAACGGCCAGTACATGATGCGTGCGAGCGCGGACGAGCTCTATCCGCATTTGCGGCCGTTCCTCGGCGACAACGCTCCGTCGCTCGATGCCATCCGAAATGTCATCGAGTTGAACAAGAGCCGCGCGCGAACGTTGAAAGATCTCGCCGCCGTCATGCAGCCTTACCTCGCCAGCGATGATGCGATCACGTATGAAGAGGACGCGGTCAGGAAGCATCTCCAGGGCGACGATCTCGCGCTCCGCCTCAGCGACCTGCTCGACGCGCTGTCGCGCACGGAGCCGTTCGATGTGAACACGAGCGAGCAGGCGCTGCGCGCGCTCGCCGAGTCTCGCGGCTTGAGCGCGGCCAAGTACATTCATCCGCTCCGCGTGGCGCTCCTCGGCGTCGCCGCGTCGCCACCGATCTTCGACGTCGCTGTTACGTTGGGGAAGGAACGTTCAATGCGTCGCCTTCGCCGCCTGATCGACCGCCTGCCGCAGATGGCCGCCTGACCA
>DASYUK010000100.1:0-8613 GCA_036001325.1 Thermoanaerobaculia bacterium | reverse complement strand
GTTTGTTGTCGAAGTTCAGCGGCTTGCCCGCCTCTTTGTCGAACATCTGACCGCGCAGATCGTGGATGTGCAGCACGGCCGTGCGGTCGATGTGAAAGAGCACGTTGCGCATCTGCGTCTCGGTCTCGCGCGCCGGCACCGCTTCCGTCGGCACGGCGAGATTCGCCGTTCCGATCGGCGGCGGCTCCGGCGGCGCTACTGCGGCAGCCGGTCGATTGCCCGGGCAACAGCAGGCGAAGAGCGCGAACAGCGTGATGATCAGAAGGACGGGGACGACCACCCACAGCACACGGCGTTTTTCCACGACGCGGCTTGGCTAAGCAAAGGTCTCGCCGAACTCACCGCTAAAGGTCGATCGCGGCCGGCTCCGGGATTTCTCGCAGCAGCTCCGCCCCCTCAGATCGTGCGATGTACGTGGCGATTGTGATGTCACCAGTGACATTCAGAACCGTCCGGCACATGTCCAGGATGCGGTCGACCCCGAGAATGATGCCGATCAGAGCCGGATTGACGCCGATCTGGGCCAACACCAGGATGATGAAGGGGATGGAGCCGGACGGAACGCCCGCGGTGCCGACGCCACCGAGAATCGCCAGATAGACGACCATCAGTTGTTGGCCGAGGGAAAGATCCACGCCGGCGAGCTGCGCGAGAAAAAGAACCGTCACGCCTTCGTAGAGCGCGGTGCCATTCTGGTTCGCGGTGGCGCCGACGGTGAGAACGAATGAGTTGATGTCTCGCGGTACACCGAGGTTTTCTTCAGACACCCGTAGAGCCGTCGGAAGTGTGGCGTTCGACGATGACGTAGAGAACGCGGTGATCATCGCCGTCTTGATGCGTTTGAAGAACTCCAGAGGATTGATGCGCGACAGCAGCCACACTGACAGCGAGTAGACGCCGAACATGTGGATCGTCAGTCCGAGGATGACCGTAGCCACGAACCACCCGAGACTCGCCAGCAGGCCGAATCCAAAGCGTGCCGTCATGCTGAAGAGAAGACAGAAGACGGCGTAAGGGCCGAGCAGCATGACGATTTGAATGCCCCGCTCCACAGCGGCGTAGAGCGCTTCGAGCGCGCCGAGCAACGGCGCCGCCTGCTCAGTCGGAACGAGCGTGAGCATAATTCCGAGAAAGAGAGTGAAAAACATCAGCCCGAGCATGTCGGGCGGCTCCTTCGATATCGCGAAGAAGACATTGGTCGGGACGATGGTCTTCACCACCTTCATCAGCGGAGTGTCGGTCGATTTCGGAGCCGTCGTCGCACTCTGCACCGTCTTCGCCGCGTCGGTGCTGTAGCGAGCCGCGATCTTCTGGCTCGTCGCGGGATCGATCCGTTTTCCGGGCTGAATTGTGTTCGCCAGCGTCAGTCCGATGACGACGGAGATCGCGGAGATGATGACGGTGTAAACGAGCGACTTCACTCCAATCCGGCCTATCCGCCGGAGATCGCCGAGTCCCGCCACACCCAGACAGAGGCTCGAGAAGACGAGTGGCACGACGAGTAGAAGCAGCAAACGAAGAAAGAGTTGGCCGATCGGATCAGTGATGTGGTCGACGAACAGTTTGAGCTGCTCCGAATCGGCGCCGAGGACGGCGTTGAGAGTCCCGCCGGCGATCGCTCCAACGACCAATCCCATCAGGATTTTCGTGTGAAGAGCAATTTTTCGCTCCGCCATGCTGCGCGGATACTAACTGAGAACCCCACGTCCACACAGGCTGTCTACCGTCGCATGCGCATCGTGTCGAGCGCGGCGCGCAGCGTCTTCGCGAGCGCCAGCACGTCATCATTTCCCCAGAAGTGCATGAAGAAGAGTCGCGGCTGCTCGCGGATCATGTGACTGTGCAGCGCGGTGATGCTGATGCCACCGCGCCGCAATGCTCGGATGACGGAATTCACTTCATTCGCCGTCATCACGAAGTCGCCGGTTGTGACCGCCCGTCCCGATGTCGTCGCTTGAAAGTTGATCGCTGTGGCCACGCCCATCGCCGGCGGGATCTCCATCCCGTTCTCGACGATCTTCTCGGCCCGCGCGATGGTGAATTGATAGACGCCGCCGTTCGCTTTTCCCGATGCGCCGATGATTCGATCGAGATCCGCGGTGGGAAGATCGACGTCCGGCTGCGAGGAGGGCACCGTCGTGAGCGGTGTCTTCGTTTTTTCGAGCGCGGCGCGAAGTGTGCGCGCGAGCGAGACTCGATCACCGTGTCCTTCGAAGTGTACGTACGCGACGCGCGGCGACTCCCTCAACAAGTGATTGTGCACCGCGGTCTGCTCGATGCCGCCAGCCTGGAACGCGGAGATCACGTCGTTGACCTCGTTCTCGGTGAGTGCGAGATCTCCCATGACCATTCCGCCATGGAACGCGGCCCACGATCCGAGAGCGAGGGCAGGCTTGATGCGCACGCCATCGATGTCCACGGCGAGATCGGTTCGCGGAAAGGAAAACTTGTAGACATCGTCCGGCTGAGCCGAGCGGCGCGTCCGATGATCTTTTCGACGTCCTGCCAGAATGCTGCGTACAGCGCTACCGTAACCACGAGCCACTTCATCGACGCGCCTCCTGGAGAACACGAAAGCCGGTCTCCGACTCGGGCGCCGCTTCGCGCCGGCGGTCGAGACGCGTCACGATCCACCGATCGCCGCGCCGCTCGATCTCGACGACGACGGATGCCCACATTCCATCCGTCAGATTTTGAATGTAACGAAATTTCGATCCCGGCCACGCGCTCGCGGGGATGGCGGTGCGCCGGAGGTGCTCTTCCGCCATCTCGATCAGCTCCGGCGCTCCGACATGTTCACAGGCCATTTGTCTATGGTATGCCGTGTGAACACTATGATGGGCACATCCGATGTGCGGCATCGTGGCGATCCAGGCGTTTCGTTCCGACGCTCCGGCCGTCGATGAGCAGGAACTGCTCGCGATCCGCGACTGCATGACGTCGCGCGGTCCGGATGGCTGCGGCCTGTGGATCGCGAACGATCGCCGCACCGCCATGGCGCACCGCCGGCTCGCGATCATCGATCCTACGCCGCGCGCCGCGCAGCCGATGTCGAGCCGCGACGGCCGGCTGACCATCGTCTTCAACGGCGAGATCTACAACCATCACGAGCTGCGCCGCGACCTCGGCCCGTTACGAACGACGAGTGATACGGAAGTGCTGATCGCTCTTTATGCGCGCGAAGGGGAGGCGATGCTGCGCCGTCTGCGTGGCATGTTCGCGATCTGCATCTGGGATGCGGCGAAGCGTGAGATGTTTCTCGCGCGCGATGCCTACGGCATCAAGCCTCTCTACTACACGGCGAACGACGGCACGGTGCGGGTCGCGTCGCAGGTGCGCGCGTTGCTGGCCAGCGGCGTTTCACGCGGAGTCGACCTCGCCGGAATCGCCGGATTCCTTCTTCGCGGATCGGTTCCCGAGCCGTTTACGATTCACGACGGCATCCGCGCCGTGCCTTCCGGAAGCTCACTCGTCATCGATGAACGCGGTGTCGGCGAACCACGGCAATTCTTCTCCGTTGCTCGCACGTGGTCGGAAGCGGCGCGAACACCGCCGCTGAGTGAAGAGGAAGCGTGCGAACAGATCCGTGAGTCGGTCCGCTATCACATGGTCGCCGATGTCGAAGTTGGCGCGTTCCTCTCATCGGGCAAAGACTCGACATCGATCACCGCGATCGCGCAGGAGTTGACGCCGCATCCGCTGCGCACCGTCACGCTGGCGTTCGATGAGTATCGCGGCACGCGACACGACGAAGCGCCCCTCGCCGAAGAGGTCGCGCGGAAGTATGGATTTCGTCATGAGACGCGCATGCTCACCCGTGACGAATTTCTGCGCGAGCTGCCGCGCATGCGCGCGGCGATGGATCAGCCGACGATCGACGCGTTCAATTCGTACTTCGTCAGCCGCGCCGCCGCTGCGCACGGCCTGAAAGTTGTTCTGTCCGGAACCGGCGGCGATGAGCTCTTCGGCGGCTACACGACGTTTCGCAAGATTCCGCGCTTCGTGCGCAGCATGGCCGTGCCGTCGCGCGTGCCTCTGCTGCCGCGCGCGTTTCGCGAATTGCATCGCAAAGTCATCCGCTCGAATCCGAAATTCAGTCCGAAGAGCGGAAGCTCGTTCGAATACGGCGGCACCTACGCGGGCGCGTACCTCATCAAGCGCGGACTCTTTCTGCCGTGGGAGCTGCCGTCGATCATCGGCGACGATGCTGCCGAAGAAGGTCTGCGACGCCTCGGCATGGTCGAGCAGTTCGATGAAGCGCTGGCCGATGATCCTGGCAATGGTTGGGCGCGCGTCGCGATCCTCGAATCGGTCTTTCTGCTGCGCGATCAACTTCTGCGCGATATCGACTGGGCGGCGATGGCGCATTCACTCGAAGTGCGCGTGCCGCTCGTCGACATCTTCCTGCTGAAAGCGATCGCGCCGAGCGTTCTGCGGATGGGCGGCGATCGCAAACGGCTGCTCGTCACAGCGCCGAGTCATCCGTTGCCAGCCGAGGTGCTGGAGCGGCCGAAGAGTGGATTCACGCTGCCGGTGAAGAAGTGGCTGACGACCGAGCGAAAACGCTTCGGCATGCGCGACTGGGCCCTCGAGTTGTTGCGCGACGAGTTCCTTCCGCGCGCGAATGAGGCGCAACTCACGCGGACGATCGAGCGATCGATGGTCACTGCCACAGTGCCGGTGTAGTGCCACTTCGATATGCTCTACGGCGATGAAAGACGTTCATTCATTCGGGCGGCCGGATGAAGCCGCGGTCAAGCACCTGGCTCTGAATCTGACGGTCGATTTCGAACGGCAGCAGCTCACCGGCTCGGCGACTCTGCAGATCGAGCATCGCGGCGCGCGCGAGCTCGTCCTCGACACGAATGGACTTTCCATCAGCAGCGTCAAACTCGACTCCGGAAAAGAGTCGAAATTCACCATCGGCGAGCCGGTCAAATATCTCGGCCGATCGCTGACGATTCCGATCGAGGCAGCAACGAAAGCCGTACACATCGATTACACGACCTCTCCGGACGCGGCCGCGGTGCAGTGGCTGACCCCCGAGCAGACCGCCGGCGGCAAACATCCATTTCTCTTCACCCAGTCGCAGGCGATCCTCGCGCGGACCTGGGTTCCATGCCAGGACACGCCGGGAGTGCGGATGACGTACGAAGCGACGATCAAAGTTCCGCGCGGACTCATGGCCGTGATGAGCGCGGAGAATCCGACAAAGACAAATAGCGAAGGCCTCTATCAATTCAAGATGCCGCAGCCGATTCCTTCGTATCTGCTCGCGCTTTCCGTCGGTGATCTCGCGTTTCGATCGCTCGGAAGGAACTGCGGTGTGTACGCGGAGAAGCCGGTAATCGAGTCCGCGGCGTACGAGCTCGCGGACACGCAGAAGATGATCGATGCGGCCGAGAAACTGTACGGTCCGTATCGATGGGGCCAGTACGACATCCTCGTATTGCCGCCGAGCTTCCCGTTCGGCGGGATGGAGAATCCGCGGCTGACGTTCGCGACGCCGACGATCCTCGCCGGCGATCGCTCGCTCGTGAGTCTTGTCGCACATGAGCTCGCGCACTCGTGGTCGGGCAATCTCGTCACGAACGCGACCTGGAACGACTTCTGGCTCAACGAAGGCTTCACGGTCTACTTCGAGCGCCGCATCATGGAAGCGGTCTACGGACGCGACTACTCCGAGATGCTCGCGCGCCTCGGCATGCAGGATCTCGAGCAGACCATACAGGAGCTCGGAGCGGAGAGTCCTGATACGCACTTGCTGTTGAACCTCGAAGGACGCGATCCCGACGATGCGGCGAACAAGCTCGCGTACGAGAAGGGATACTTCTTTCTGCGGCTCGTCGAAGAGACCGTCGGACGCGCGACCTTCGATGCCTACCTGCGCGACTACTTCGATCGCAATGCGTTTCGATCGATGACGACGGACACATTCGTCGAGGATCTGCGAAAAAATCTTCTCGCCGGCGCGGCCGGCGCCGAACAGAAGATCACCATCGAACGGTGGATCAGCGGGCCGGGTGTTCCGGAGAATGTTCCGCGCGTGCAATCGGACGCGTTTGAAAAGGTCGAAGAGCAGGTGCGCGCGTTTCAAAACGGAACGCCGGCGGCGAAGCTGAAAACGTCGAACTGGTCGACGCATGAGTGGATCCACTTTCTGCGTCATCTGCCGGCGGATCTCACTCGCGAGCAGATGAAGGACCTCGACAACAAGTTCAAGTTCACGGGCAGCGGCAACGCCGAGATCCTGCACGAATGGCTGATGCAGTCCATCCCGCACGCTTACGAGCCGGCGAACGAAGCGCTGGAACGCTTTCTCACGAAGCAGGGCCGTCGCAAGTTCCTCAAGCCGCTTTATCAAAAGCTCGCCGAGAATGAAGAGGGGTTGGAGCGCGCGCGCAAGATCTACGAGAAGGCGCGGCCGACCTATCACGCGGTGTCGCGCGGGACCATCGACGGGATTTTGAAGTGGAACGGGAGCCAGCATGGAAACAATTGAGACCAAATCCCTTCCCGAAAATGCGTACTTACCGCTGAAGGACGGCGAGCTGTACGAGCCGATGGTGCTCGCGTCCGAGCATCCGCCGGAGACGACCGCGCGTGCGATCGGTTGGGGTCTCTTTCTCTGCATCGTTTTCACCATCGCGTCGGCCTACTCGGGACTGAAAGTCGGGCAGGTGATGGAGGCGGCCATTCCCATCGCCATTCTCGCGATCGGTCTCGCGCGCGTGTATCGCCGTCGCTCATCGGTCCTCGAAAACGTGATCATCACGAGCATCGGGGGCGCTTCCGGCGCGGTCGTCGCCGGCGCGATCTTCACGCTTCCGGCGCTCTACTCGTTGCACCTCAATCCGCATCCTGTTCAGACGATCTTCATCTGCCTCGCCGGCGGATGCCTCGGCGTCCTGTTTCTCATTCCGCTGCGACGTTTCTTCGTTCGCGAAATGCACGGCCAGCTCCCTTACCCGGAAGCGACCGCGATTACCGAAGTCCTCGTAACCGGCGAGAAAGGAGGATCGCAGGCGAAGCTGCTGTTGCAGGCCACCGCGATTTCGGCGGTTTACGACTTTTTCGTCACGACGTTTCAGGTTTGGACCGAGTTCCTCGATTTTCAGTTCATCCCGGCGATGAAAGAGCTGGCTGATAAAACTAAGGTCGTCGTCCGCTTCGACGCCGTCGCCTTCATCCTCGGACTCGGATACGTGATGGGACTTCGTTCGTCGATGATCCTCGTGGCCGGCGGCGTGCTCGCGAACTTCGTCCTCGTGCCGATGATCTTCATGATCGGCAGCAAATTCCCCGGCATCGTCTATCCGGGGACGAAGCCGATCGCGGTGATGGCGGCGACCGAAATCTACCGCGGCTACGTGCGCTATATCGGCGTCGGCGCGATCGCCACAGCGGGCATCTTCGGAATCATCAAATCGCTGCGGGTGATCGCGGGCTCGTTCGGGATCGCCGTCCGCGCATTCAGGCTGGGCGAGGCGCATGCGATCGAGCGCACCGATCGCGATATCTCAGTGATGACGATCCTCGTCGGCGTGATTCTCGGTGCGATTGGCGTCGCCGTTTTCTTCGGCACGTTGCGACCGACAATCGTCGTGCTGGTCGTCGGACTCTTGCTGACACTCGTCTTCTCTTTCTTCTTCACGTCCGTGGCAGCAAACGCGATCGCGACGACAGCGCGCAATCCCGTTTCGGGCATGACGATGCTGACGATCATCATCTCGTCGGTCGTCCTCCTCGAGTTCGGCCTGTCCGGCACGACCGGCATGTTCTTCATCATGGCCATCGCGGGGATGGTCTGCACGGCGTTGTCGGTGTCGGGACAGACGATCACCGATTTGAAGACCGGCTACTGGCTCGGTTCAACTCCCGCTGCACAGGAAAAGGTGAAGTTCCTCGGCGTGATTGCCGCGGCGGCCGCATCAGGTCTCACGATCGTGATGCTCGCTCAGGTCTTCCAGTTCGGTGAAGCCGCGCCGGGCGACGCGCGCGCCGTGCTCGCGGCGCCACAAGCGTCGATCATGCAAGCCCTCGTGCAGGGATTCATGAACCGGCAGCCGATCGCCTACATCCTCTTCTTCGCCGGCGCGATGGTGACAATTGCTATGGAGATGCTCGGCGTTCCGGCGCTCATCTTCGCCCTCGGCATGTATCTGCCGCTGGAGTTGAACACGCCCGCACTCGTCGGCGGTTTTCTGTCGCATCTCATGACGCGAAAGTCGGAGCGCGAAGGTGGCGGAAGAGGACGAACGATGCGCGAGCGCGGCGTCATCATCGCTTCCGGTCTGATGGCCGGCGGCGCGCTCGGAGGTGTGTTCGGCGCGGCGCTGCGACTCTTTCCGTGGTATGCGGAGGACAAGATCAAGACGCCGTTCTACGACAACAACACAGCGGCGCAGATGGTATCGATCATTCTGTTCATCGCTCTTTGCCTATATCTGTGGATCGACTCCACCCGCCCCGTCTCCGAGGAGTAGACAGGGTCAGGTCTTCAATTTTCACTTGTTATTTTCTTTTCTCCACTGGGTAGAAAAAAAGTGAAAATTGAAGACCTGACCCCTACCACGGGCGGCCGCGACCGCCGCGCGGGTAACCCCCCCGCCC
>DASYUK010000099.1:0-7813 GCA_036001325.1 Thermoanaerobaculia bacterium | reverse complement strand
GTTTCGCATCCAGCTCGATCGCACCGTGCCCACCCCGCAGATCCCGGAGTGGGAGCACATCACGGTCGTGATCTTCGAGGAGGGCGAGCTGGCGGCGCGCGGTCAGTTCGACGCGAGGCGGGGGGCGGCGCGCATCGAGGCACGCGTGAATGCGATGCTGGCGAAACGAAGATGGGTGATGGCGCAGCGATGAACAACCGCATCCCACCCGAGGCGCGCGCCGGCGTTCTCTTCATCGTGCCCGCGCTGACGTTGATCACGATCTTCTTCATTCTTCCTGTCGCCGCCGGCTTCATCCTCAGCCTCACCGACTTCGACATCTACTCCCTCGGCGACTCCGGTCATACGCGCATGGTCGGCGCAGAGAACTATCGCGTCCTTCTGCACAACGCGGTTTTCTGGCATGCGCTGCGGAACACGTTCTATTTCTCGGTCGTCGGCGGGCCGCTCACCATTCTCGCGGCGCTCGGCACGGCGCTGCTGCTGAATGCGAAAGCGGCGCTGCTCAAGCCGCTGTTCCGCACGATCTACTTCGCGCCGGTCGTGACGACGATCGTCGCGGTCGCCATCGTATGGCGCTACATGTATCACCCGCGCGTCGGACTGCTGAATCAATTCCTCGGTCTCTTCGGCATGCATCCCGTCGACTGGCTCGGCGATCCGCGATGGGCGATGCCGGCGGTCATTCTGCTCGCCGTCTGGAAAAACTTCGGATACGCAACGGTGCTTTTCATTGCCGGTCTGCAAGGAGTGCCCGAAGAGATGTACGAGGCGGCGAGGATCGACGGCGCCGGCGCGATGCGACAGTTCTGGCTGATCACCCTGCCGAGTCTCGGCCCGACGTTTGTGTTCGTCAGCATCATCACCGCGATCGGCTACATGCAGCTCTTCGCCGAGCCGTATGTGATGACGCCCGATGGCGGTCCGCTCAACAGCACGCTGTCGATCGTCATGCTCATGTATCGCGAAGGATTCCGGTGGTGGAACATGGGATACGCCGCAGCGATCGCGGCGATTCTCTTCGTCATTGTCGTCGGCGGAACCATGTTGCAGGCGGTGATTCGCCGGAGGCGCGCGGCATGAAACGCATCGGACCGCTGCTGATCAACCTCGCCCTCGCCATCGGCGCCGTCGTCACGCTCGTGCCGCTGCTGTGGATGATCTCCGCGTCGCTGATGCCGACTGGCGAAGCGACGGCGTTCCCGCCGCGATTGCTCCCGAGCCGCGTCACGTTCGAGCACTATCGCGACCTTCTCGTCGGTCTTCGCCTGGCGCGCTCATTCGGCAACAGCATGTTGATCGCGGTCGTGTCGACGCTGCTCTCGCTGTTTTTTAATTCGATGGCCGGCTACGCGTTCGCCAAGCTGCGCTTCCGCGGACGCGATCGCATCTTCACCTGGCTCATCGCGGCTCTGGCCATTCCGGCTCAGATCGCGATGCTGCCGCTCTTTCTGTTGCTCAAGTTGATGGGGCTCGTGAACACTTACGTCGGCGCCATGATCCCGCTCATGGCCACGATCTACGGAATCTTTCTCGTGCGCCAGTTCATGGTCTCCGTGCCGCAGGACATCATCAACGCCGCGCGCATCGACGGCGCCAACGAGTGGGAGATCTACTGGTCGGTCATCCTGCCGCTGGCGCGGCCGGTCCTGGCGACGCTGGCGATCTTCACGTTCATGTCCGCCTGGAACGATTTCATGTGGCCGCTGATCGTGCTGAGCGATCACCGCAAGTACACGATGCCGGTCGCGATCGCCAATCTCGTCGGCGAGCACCTGCAGGACCTGGAGCTGATGATGGCCAGCTCCGTCATCACGGTCATCCCCGTGCTCGTGCTGTTCTTCGTTCTGCAGAAGCAGTACATCGCCGGCGTGATGGCTGGGAGCATCAAAGGTTGATGGGGTCAGGTCTTCAATTTTCAGTTTTTTTCTACTTGCGGTAGAAAAAAGTGAAAACTGAAGACCTGACCCCAAACCTTTGTAAGGCTGCCCACGTACTAGCGTCCGATGCTTCGTCATCTCGTTGTCGTCGCGATTCTCGCTCCTTCGGTCAACGCAGCCGATCTCGCGCTCGAGGCACCGGTCCGCGAAATGTCCCGGCGCCTCCTCGGAAACGCGCGATTCGGATTCAGTCACGAGGAGCAGGCGGCCTTCGTCGTGCGAACGGCCTCCGGAGCCATCGGTTTCCTCCACTGGCCGTCCGACGGCGTGTTCGATTCTGCGCGGTGGGAAGGCCGTTTCCCCGGCGGAGTCGTAGCCATCATCCATACCCATCCGAACTGGATGCCGTCGCCGTCGTCGATCGATGCGTGGACCGCGCGCTCGACCGGTGTTTCGGTCTATGTCATCACGCGGGCGGAAATCTCGAAGACGACCGGCGGCGCGGCGGAAGTCGTCATCTCGGGCGATTGGTACTCTCGTCCAGAGTAAAAGCGAACGGGGTCAGGTCTTCAGTCTTCACCTCTTTCTCCCGTCGGTAGAAAAAAACTGAAAATTGAAGACCTGACCCCAGACTACTCGTCCAGACACGCCCCGTTCGTCCGAATGACTTCGGAGTAGAAGCGCGCGCTCGCTTTCGGCGTCCGCTTCTGCGTCTCGTAGTCGACGTGCACGATCCCGAAGCGCTTCGCGTAGCCGAGGGCCCATTCGAAGTTGTCGAGGAGGGACCAGACGAAGTAGCCGCGGACATCGGCGCCGCGACTGATGGCCTCGAGCACAGCGTTGAGATGCAGGCGGAGATACTCGACGCGCAGCGGATCGTCGACGCGGCCATTCTGAGCCGTCGGCGGATCGTAAAACGCGGCGCCGTTTTCCGTGACATAGAGCGGCAGTTTGCCGTAGCGCTGATGCGTCCAGAGCAGAATGTCCGTGAGACCCTGGGGGAAGACTTCCCAATGGGTCTCGGTGTAGGTCGCGCGTGGGTTGCGAATGTTTCGCGCGCGCTGAATGAGCGCCGACGGATCGCTCTTCGTCAGACCGCGCGTGTAGTAGTTCACGCCGATGAAATCGATCTTCTGGCGCAACCCATCGAAATCGCTCGCCGGAAAATCGGGCCATGCGTCGCCAAACAGCTCCTTCAGCTCCGCGGGATATGAGCCGACGAAAAGCGGATCGAGATATTGACGGTTCATGTACGCGTCGGCGCGCTTGACCGCGTCGCGATCTTCTGCGCTGTCGGACGCGGCGTACTTCGGTTCGAGGTTGACGACGATGCCGATCTGATTGCGTCCGGCGCCGCGATAGGCCGCGACCGCGGCGGCATGGGAGCGCAGAAGATTGAGCGAGGCAATCGGCGCCTCGAAACGATTGCGATGTCCGGGCGCCAGCGGTCCGTGAAGGTAACCGCCATCGGTCACGACCCACGGCTCATTAAGCGTCGCCCACATCGCCACGCGATCGTCGAGCGCGCGAAAGGCGACCTGCGCATATTCGGCGAACCAGTTGGCGATGTCGCGATTGAGCCACCCTCCGCGATCGTCGAGCGCGGCCGGCAGATCCCAGTGGTAGAGCGTGGCCAGCGGTTTGATGTTCGCTTTGTGCAGCTCGTCGACGAGGCGGCGATAGAAATCGAGTCCGCGCTCGTTCACGCGGCCGGTGCCGTCGGGCAGCACGCGACTCCAGGAGATCGAGAAGCGATACGCGTTCAGGCCGAGGTCGCGCATCAGCGCGACGTCGTCGCGATAGCGGCGATAGTGATCGCAGGCAACGTCGCCGTTCTCGTCGTTCGCCACGCGACCCGGCGTATGGGAGAAGCGGTGCCAGATGCTCGGCCCGGCGCCGTCAGCGAGCGGCGAGCCTTCGATCTGATACGCCGCCGTCGCCGCTCCCCAGAGAAAATCGCGCGGAAACATCGCGAGCGAGTCTATATGATCCATTCATGGAGCTGATCGACGTCCTGACACCGGACGGAGCCTTCACCGGCGTCATCAAGCCGAAAGCTGATGTTCATCGCGACGGCGACTGGCATCGGTCGGCTCACGTGTGGATCATCGCCCACAACGATTGCATCCTCGTGCAGCGCCGCGCGTTGACGAAGGAGAACAATCCCGGGCTGTGGGATGTCTCGTGCGCCGGCCATATCGCGGCGGGAGAGAGCGCCGTTGAAGCGGCGATTCGCGAAGCGAACGAGGAGCTGGGCATCGACATCGCGGCCGATGATCTGCGGCACGTCGCCACGCTTTGGGAACCGTGCGTACTCAACGACGGTACGTACATCGACAACGAGATTCACGAGATCTACGTCGTTCGTCGCGACGTTGATGTGCGCACATTGCGCCTGCAGGCCGATGAGGTCGATGAGGTGCGGTTGGTGACGCGCGAGGAGCTACGTGCGCTCGACCTGGTGCCGCATGCGCAAGAGTACGCGCTGCTGTTTGGTCTGGAGTGCGGCGGCCACGCCGCCGCTCTCGACGAACGGTGAAGAGCGGTGCCATGGCCACCGCACTCCAGAGCAGTATCATGAACAGCGTGCGTTCGCTGGCGTATCTGCTCGCCGTCTGCATGTTGTCCTGTCACGACAGCCCGACCGAGCCGCGCGCGACCGCGCTCGCGAATGGCCGCTGGACCGGTGGCAACGCCTGCCTCGCGGTCACCGATGCGGGATGCAATCTCGCCGTCGGTTGCGGACACGGCATGTTCCCGAAACCTGCGATTCGGAGCGACGGCACGTTCGATGTCGACGGGACGTATCGCATCGAGGCCGGGCCGATCTCGATCGATCCGCCACCACCGGCGCACTATTCGGGTTCTCTTGTCGGATCGCGTCTCACTCTGAGAGTCGTTCCCAATGGCGGCTCTCCTCCGCCCGCGACGTACTCACTGACACCGTCGAGCGACGGCAAGTGTCCGATCCCATGCCTTTGAAGATGCTTTTCATCATTGGGGCGATCTACGAAGCATCTGTCAGATCCTGACGTTTCTGGCAAACGTCGCCACGCTGACGCTCTTGCGTTGACCGTCACAACGTCCGTGTGCACGGGTTCAGTTCACGATGATGATCTCATCCGGCGCAGAGAAATAGAGAATGTCGGCGGGCGACCAGGCCAGAGCGCCCGGACGGATTGTTTTAATGAGAAACGCAGAATTGTCCAACCAGTTGTACATCGCGATTCCATCTATCGAACTGATCGCAACGATGTTCGCATTGTGCGCGTGGGGGGCGAGTACTGCTCGAGTGAACGGGATTGACGGACTTGACTGTAGAGCAAGCGAGAATGTTCGACCGCCGTCATCTGACCTGTACAACGAATCGCCTCCCTGCGCCCAGACCACGCGCGGGTCGACTGTAGAGAATTCGATTTCCCAGACGTTCACTCCTCGCAGATCCGCGTAGGTCCAGGTTCGCCCGCCATCGTTGGTGACAAACACGCCGCCTCCGAGCGTTGCGGCGATCGCGTGATCGAAGTTCTCGGGATCGACAGCAGCGCTGTAAACGAGCGATGACGTTGCATCGCCAAGAAACTCCCAGTTGTCACCAGAGTTCCACGACTCGTACGTTGCGCCGTACACCGCTACGGCTCTGAGGTGCATCGGATCATGTGGATCGACAGCCAGCTTCCGAATCCGCTCGGGAAACGACAAAGTTTCCGTCGCTGAGCTCGTGATGCGCATGAGCGTGTGTTCGGTATAGACGTAGATGTCCGCCGCACGCGCCAGTGCGATGGACGCGAAGTCGTCCGCGAGTGCCGGAAAACGGGCTCGAGTCCTCCAATTGCATCCGGCATCGCGCGATTCATACAGAGCATCTCCGTATACGGCATAGACGCGATTGGCCACGTCACTGATGGCCAGATCTGACGCGTAACGGTTCACGACCTCGTCGCGATTCGTCGCGATCTCTTTGCCGCGAAGGAAACGCACGGATGGCAGTCCCGACACAACCGCGCACGGCGGGGTCTGCCAAGGCGCGTCCAGCGTCGGGGCGCCGCGAACGGCTCGTTGTCGTCCCTGGCCCAACGCGATTCCCGCCGCGAAGAGGAGCGACATCGTTAGAGCAATTCTCATAACGAACCTACGTGACCGAGATCAGGAATGTCTACAGCGTCCTCGGCGTGCAGGGTCCAACAGCGGGCACCGGTCCCGGCGCATCGATTTCGCCGAGGTCGTGGCGGAGCTGATCCATGCGCGATTTGAGCTCGCGAACCATGGAAGATTTCGAAGCGGCGAGGTTTTTCGTCTCGTCGGGATCGTGCTCGAGGTCATACAGCTCGTACTCGATCGGCTTTTCCCAATACTCGATGAGCTTCCACTTCGCCGTGCGCAGACCGCGATGTTTGCGCGCGCAATGGTCGTAGTCGGGATATTCGAAAAACTCGTAATAGAACGCGTCGCGCGAGGGCTCGGGCTGTCCCTGCAACGTGCGCATGAAACTCTGACCCTGCATTGACGCAGGGATCGGAACACCAGCGATCTCCAGCAGCGTCGGCGCGATGTCGACGTTCGTCAATAGATGGGCGTTGTCGCTGCTGCCCGGGTTGATGTGTGCGGGCCAGCGGAGCAGGAGCGGCACGCGCAGCGCCGCGTCGTACATGAGCCTCTTGTCGAACAAACCGAACTCGCCGAGGAAGGCGCCGTTGTCGGAGGTGAAGACGACGAGTGTGTTCTTCGTCAGATCGTTCTTGTCGAGAAACTCGAGCGCACGGCCGACGTTCTCATCGACGCTCAACATCGTGCGGTAGTAGTTCTTGACCAGCGCCTCGTAATTGCGGCGCTTGCGCTCCTCGCGCGGCAGCGTCGGCGACACGCCACGATCTTTGAAGTCGGGCATGTCGGCGATGGCCATCTGCGCGCGCTTCAGCGCATCGCTGTCGAGCCGATCCTCGTACGTTCGCGGCAGTGGGATGTCGACGCCTTCGAATGCGTTCTCGAAGCGCTTCGCCGGAATCCAATTGCGATGCGGCGATTTGAAATTCATCAGTAGAAGAAACGGACGGTCCTTCGCACGATTCTGCAGATATTCGATCGTCTGATCGCCGACGACGTCATCGGCATGTCCGCGCATGCGCACGTGCACGCCGTTCGCTGTCATCGGCGGATCGAGATACGGCCCGCCGCCACCCGGAAGAATCGTCCACGAATCGAAGCCGTTTGGCGTCGATCGGATGTGCCATTTGCCAACCAGCGCTGTCTCGTAGCCGGCGTCGTGCAGGAGGGTGATAAAGGTCTGCTGCCCTTCGTGGAATCCGCCCTGATTGCGAAAAGGCTCGCCGGCGCCATTTGTCGTGATGCCGTGCACATGCGAGTAGACGCCGGTGTAGAACGTTGCGCGGCTCGGCGCGCAGAGCGAGTTGGTCACGAAGAATTCATCGATGCGCATCCCTTCGCTGCCGATGCGATCGATGTTGGGCGTTTTCAAAACCGGATTGCCGTAGATGCTCAGCGCGTCCTTGCGCTGATCGTCGGTCATGATGAAGAGGATGTTCGGCACGTCGCGCGGTACAGGTCGGGTCTGTCCAAGCAGCCGCCGTCCGGCGAGTGTGGCGATCGCGAGCGATTTGAGCGCGGTGCGTCTTGTGATCGTCATGTTCGATAATGCTGTCACATCTGAGGAACCAACTCGGCACCATCGGCCGATACCGCGTGCTCGAGCGCCTCGGCAGAGGCGGAATGGGTGAGGTCTATCTGGCCGAGGATCCGACGCTGCGGCGGCAGGTGGCGATCAAGCTGCTGGCGGAGGAGTTTGCCGGCGATCCGCAGCGCCGCCATCGCTTCGTGCGCGAGGCCGTCGCCGCGTCGGCTCTCACGCATCCGCATGTCGCCATCGTGTACGAAGCGGGAGAGACCGCCGACGGCGAGGCGTTCATCTGCATGGAGTA
>DASYUK010000098.1:0-4821 GCA_036001325.1 Thermoanaerobaculia bacterium | reverse complement strand
GTGCCGCCGTCAGTCGGTGAGCCTGCGGAAGGCGTTCGGGTACTTCTTGATAGCACGCTTGAAAGCAGCGGCGACGATTGGATTCGAGAAAGTAAGCTGGTCGGTCGTGAGCCGGGGGCGCGGCTTGCCGTTGCCGCCGGACTTGCTGCTGCTGACTTGCTTTTGGGTTTTGCTGCTGGTGGTTTGCTTTTTTGCTTTGACGACCGGGGCGGCTTTTTTGCTTTTTGCGCTGATTTTGGCTTTGCTGCTTTTTTTGCCTGAGGCTTTGCTGGCCGCTTTCCTTTTTGTTTTGTCGCCATGCTTCATTTCAGTCCTCAACCCGCTATCGTAAGCTGAGGAGTGCAAAACTGCAACGGATCATGTGCAGTCATTCGGCGGCAGCTTCATCCGCAGTGCTGCTCGTCTCCACTTCCGGCTTCACGTCGATCGCGAGAAAATCCTTCGCCTTCTGCGTCAGAGCGAAGTTCTCGCCCGATGCATCAGCGCTGAGATAGCCCTTCTCGACGAGCGAGATCGCGGGCGCTTCGCCGCCACCGACCGGATGTTTGATCGCTTTGATGGCGGTGATCGACATCGTCTCCGCGCCGATGCGGCGGTACTCCTGCAGGACGCGCATCTCCTGAGCAGTCATTGGTTGGGACATGATGATGGCCATGCGGCGACGATTCTAACTGACGCTACGTAATTGATATCCCATCGACGTCGGAACGAATCGCGCTTCACCGAGGAAAGGCGCGATCGCGCTCCTCGCCACTGCCTCGCCGTTGACCTCGGAGATGAGCATGGCCCGGCGTTGACCGCTTGTCACGACCGAGGCGAGCGCATTGGCGATTTCTCGCGCAACAGTCGAGCGCGACGGTTCGTCTTCCGGAAGGAGAACGACGATCTGCTTCTCGCCACGCGACACGTACGCGGCGAGCGCGCCATTGACGAGAATGACGCTCGCGCCGACGACACGCATGAGCCCCTCGCGCGGCCACTTCACGATCGTGCCGTATGGATTGGCCGGGTCCGTTGCGGCGATCATGACCGTCTCCGGTCGTTCCGGCTCTTCACGCAGCGAGCGGAGGAGATCGAGCGCGCCGCCCGACGCGAACTGCGTCGCGCCGAGTCCCGCGACGAAGTATCCGCGGCGCACGCGCCCTTTCTCCTCCATCGCTTTCAAGATCGGATAGACGGCGCTGAAACCTCCGCTGATGTTCTCCGCCCCGGGCGCTTCACGAGTCACGATGCCGTAGCGCGTGAGGAGTTGCTGCGCGATGGCCGTGGCGCGCTGCGTCGCGTTTGCGGCAGGGGGCGCAACCAACGCCCAGCGCCCCTGGGTCGACGGCGGAGCGACGCGCCGCGAACGAAAGGCGCGCGACGACGACCGGGAACGTCGCGTATATGCGCGCAGCGCGTGGAACGTGTCATTCGTGATCACGCCTTTCCAGACGAGATCCCACATCGCGTCGACAACGTCGTTTGGGAATCCGCCTACGCTCTCATGAATCTGGGCGAAGAAAGAGGCGCCGTGAGCTTTGAGGTAGTCGACGATTTGCTGGTGGAGGACAGGCGCCTCGCCTGTCTGGACGGACGAGGGCGTCTGTCCTCCGCGAAGCATCGCGAGATGATCCGTCAGATACACCGCGATTCTTCCATCGTGTCCGCCGAGGGGCTCGACGCCGGTCCAGACGATCTCGCCGGCGGCGCTCAGCGTATCGAGGTCCGACGGTTTGTAGTCTTCGATGCGCGCGGCGAGAATCTCACTCTCGAAGATCGACGCCGCGATCGGGTAGCCTTGCAGCGTCTCGATCACATCGAGTAGCGCTTCGAGGCCCATCCTCTTCTTCGTGACGCCCTGCCATGAGGTGAAGAGTCGTGCGAGCACCGACTGGTCGACCGGCTCGACCTCCTTCCGCAACTTCGCCAGCGATCGTCTCCGGATCGATCGCAGCACCTCCGCTTCGCACCATTCGCGCTGCGTTCCTTCGGGACGGAACTCACCCTCGATGAGTCGCCCTCGTTCGACGAAGCGCTCGAGCGCGCTCGTCACCACCGCGATGCCGAGTCCGAGTCGTTGTGCGACATCGGCGGGCGTGAACGGGCCGTGCGTGCGTGCATAGCGCAGAACGAGATCACCGATGGGATCGACAACAGGTTCGAGATAGCGTTCGGCGAGACCGACGGGCAATGGCGTGCCGAGGGCATCGCGATATCGGCTGGCGTCTTCAACGGCGATGTAGCGCTTTTCGCCGGCGACGGAAACTTCGATGATACGGCGGGCGTGGACAAGCTCGCGAATCGCCGCCGAGGGCGGCGGCGCTCCACTGAAACGTGCCGCGATCTCTTCCGCCGTCAGATCGCCGATGCGCAGCAGCAGATCGTGAATCGCATCGGGCGATTTCGCCTTGTGGCGTTCGTCGAGATGTTGCAATTGCAGCTCGATCTCGGCGAGCGAATCGGAATCGAGCAGCTCGCGCAATTCCGCTTCGCCGAGGAGCTCGCGGAGTTGCGACTGGTCGATGGCCAGCGCTTGAGCGCGGCGCTCAGCGAGCGGCGCGTCGCCGTCGTAGATAAAGTTCGCCGTGTACTTGAAGAGAAGCGATCCGGCGAACGGCGAAGGCTTGGGCGTGTCCGCTGTGACCAGTCGGATCGATCGCTGTTGAATCTTCTTCAGCGTCTGCACCAGCGCCGGAACGTCGAATGTGTCGCGCAGGACCTCGCGATAAGCCTCGAGAATCATCGGGAACGAACCGAAGCGCGACGCGACCTGCAGCAGGTCGTAGGCGCGTTTGCGCTGCTGCCATAGCGGCGTGCGGCCTTGCGCGCGCATGCGTGGCAGTAGCAGCGCGCGGGCGGCCGACTCCCGGAACTTCGCCGCGAACAGCGAGCTCGTTCCGAGTTGGCGGATGACGAGCTGCTCGACTTCGTCCGCATCGGGGACGACCAGCTCCGCCCGCGGCGGCGCATCGGTCTCGGGAAAGCGGATGATGAATCCGTCGTCGCTCCACATCGTCTCGACGTCGATCGCCAGCTCGTTGCGAATCTTCGCCGTCGCCGCCATCGACCATGGCGCATGAACTTTTCCGCCGAACGGCGTGAGCACACAGACGCGCCAGTCGCCCAGCTCGTCGAGGACGCGCTCGACAACGATCGTTCGATCATCAGGCACCGCGCCGGTCGCTTCGTGTTGATCATTCAAGTACTGAAGAAAATTTTCGGCGGCGAGCCGATCGAGATCGTGTTTCGTAGTCAGGCGCTTGATCGCCTCCGATGGTTTCATCTCCCGCACTTCACGGATCAGGCGGCCGATCTCTTCACCGAAGCGTACGGTGCGCTCCGCGGCGTCGGCTCTCCAGAAGGGCATCTTCCCGAGCTCGCCGGGCGCGGCAGTCACGAGCACGCGATCGTGTGTGATCTCTTCGATCCGCCAGGTCGAGGCGCCGAGGAGGAAGGTCTCGCCGACGCGGGACTCGAAGACCATCTCTTCGTCGAGCTCTCCGACGCGTGCGCTCTGCACCTTCTCGGCGCCGGCGAGGAAGACGCCGTAGAGACCGCGATCGGGAATGGTGCCGCCGTTGAGGATGGCCACCCGCTTCGCGCCGGGGCGCGCGGTGATCATGTTCGTGACGCGATCCCATGTGATGCGCGGCCGCAGCTCTGCGAATTCATCCGATGGATAGAGTCCCGACAACATGTCGAGCACACCGTCGAAGGCGGTGCGGCTCAATTCCGCGAATGGCGCGGCGCGGCGGATCGTCGCGAAGAGCTCATCCGCGTGCCAGTCATCCGCCGACACCATCGCAACGACGTGTTGCGCCACGATGTCCAGCGGATTGCGTGGATACCGCGTCGGCTCGATCGCGCCGCGATGCATCGCCTCTGTCACCGCCGCACAGGCGACGAGATCGCCGCGGAACTTCGGAAAGATGATCCCTTCGCTCGTCGTCCCAACCTGATGGCTGGCGCGGCCGATGCGCTGCATGCCACTGGCGATCGACGGCGGCGCTTCGATTTGAATGACGAGATCGATCGCGCCCATGTCGATGCCCAGTTCCAGCGACGATGTGGCGATCAGCGCGGGAAGCCGTCCCGATTTGAGGTTGTCTTCGATCTCGATGCGCTGCGCACGCGCGATCGAGCCGTGATGTGCCTGCACGAGTGTCTCGCCCGCGAGCTCATTCACGGCGGCGGCGAGCCGCTCCGCGAGCCGGCGACTGTTGACGAAAATCAGCGTCGACCGATGCGTGCGAATGAGATCGAGAAGCCGGGGATGAATGGCCGGCCAGATCGATGAGCGCTGCGGGCCGGCGATCTCGCCGATCTTCGCCATCTCCTCGACCGGCACCTCGACTTTGAGCGAGAGCTTTTTCTTCTCGCCGGTGTCGATGATGGTCACAGGGCGGAATTTGGGTTTGGCGCGGTGGTCTTCGAATTCGTCATGGCGCTGCTGCTGTGTAGCGGCGCGCTTTAGCGCGCCGGCGCGCTGAAGCGCGCCGCTACACCCTCCGAGAAATCTCGCCACCTCCTCCAGCGGATGCTGCGTCGCCGACAGTCCGATGCGCTGCGGAGGTTTTTCGCAGAGCACCGTCAGACGCTCGAGCGAAAGGGCCATGTGCGCGCCTCGTTTGTTCGGAACGAGCGCGTGAATCTCATCGACGATGATCGTCTCGACGCTGCGCAGCGTCTCGCGCACGCTGGACGTCAACATGAGATAGAGCGACTCGGGCGTCGTGATCAGAATGTCGGCCGGTTCGCGGAGGAATCGTGCGCGCTCCTGCTGCGGCGTGTCGCCGGTTCGTATCGCGATCTGAGGAGTGATGAATGCCTCGCCGCGTT
>DASYUK010000097.1:0-4170 GCA_036001325.1 Thermoanaerobaculia bacterium | reverse complement strand
CCAGCCGGTGGAGAACGACACGCACGTGCCGCTGATGTTCTGGGGCACCGCCGTGATCAAAGGCCGTTACGACATCGCCGCGTCCCCCGACGACCTCGCGCGAACCCTCGGTGTCGTGGTCGGCGTCGAAGTCGGCGGCGCCGACGCGCACGTCCTGCCGTGCCTCAGTGTGGCGCCGCCGATCCCGGCGGCGCTCGAAAGCGTTCTTCGCGCAGCCCTCCAGCAACTCGATCCCAGCGGAACGCAGTCACTCGTCGCCGGAGAGAAACTCTCCGCCGAAGCGCGTGCCGCCGCACAGAAACTGCGTTCCGTGGTGACGCGCCCTGATCTCCCGGTCGGTTTCATCCGCATCGACGCGGTTCAGATCGACGGCGATCGCGCGACCGTTCGTCTGTGGACCGGTCCGATCCCAAAGCCGCGCCCCGGCGAGCTCTCGATGGATTGCGGAACCGGACACACGTACATGTTCTCTCGCGTCGACGGCGAGTGGCATCTCGACTCGATGGGCATCATGAAGTGTTGACGTAGAATTCGATCGATGCCAGAAACGAAAGACGAAAAGTACGAACTCTCGGAAGCTTTTCTGCGCGCCATCATCCGTTGGGAGAATGCGCCTCACAATCAGGCCGGACAGGATAAGTCGTGGGTCGAAGAGCTCGAGCGAGCTTGGCGTGAACACTATCGCTCCGTCGTTCGCGTCCGGTGAGCGATCCCTTTCTTGAACTTCTCAGACGACTCGGACAACAACATGTCCGCTACGTGATGATCGGCGTCGCGGGAGCGAACTACTACGCCCGGCACGGTGGTCAGGTCTTCACGACAAAAGACCGTGACCTGTTCGTCCCCCCCGACGCACCGAATCTCCTGAGTGCGTGGACGGCGAGTCGCGAATCAGGCTACGAACTGTGGTCCGCGGACGAGCCCCTCGGAGAGCCGCTCGATCTATGGCTCGCCGAACGTGTCGTTTCTCGACGAGCGAACACCACGGCAACGCATCCCGCCGGCGTGACGATCGACTTCACGCTGGAAATGAAGGGCTTCGATTTCGAGAAGGTTTGCAGCGAACGGAAAATTTTCCGTATCGGCGACGTCGAGATCCCGGTCGCGCGCCTCTCCCACATCGTCGCGTCGAAAGCGAAGGTCGACAGGCCGAAGGACCGCCTGTTCCTCGCGACATGGGAAGAAGCCCTGCGCGATCTTCTGAAAGACGAAGACTAAGCGACGACGGAACCGACCAGGTCGTATGGGTGTGCGTCGGTGATCTCGACGCGCGCAAATGCCGGCAGATCGCGACGAAGAAGATCGATACCGTCATTGATCAAGAGACGTCCGTCGATCTCCGGTGCCTGGCCGATCAGACGTCCTTCGAGCAGATGCTCCGTCTCGTCGCAGACGCCGGTGACGATCGCGTCGAACGTCTGTCCGATCTTCGCGTCATTGCGCGCCAGCGAGATCTTCTGCTGCAGCTCCATCAGCTTCGCGCGCCGGCGCTCAGCGGTGTCGCGTGTCGGCACGTCCGACATCTTCGACGCCGGCGTGAACTCCTCCGGTGAATAGACGAAGGCGCCCATCTGATCGAACTGTGCCCACTCGACGAAGTCGTACAACTCGCCGAAATCCTTCGGTGTCTCGCCGGGATGGCCGGTGATGAAGGTCGTGCGCAGCGAGATGTCGGGCACGAGCTCACGCATGCGCGTCACGATCTCGCGATACTCTTTCGGGGAACCGGGGCGGCGCATCGTCTTCAGCACATTCGCCGATACATGCTGCAGCGGGATGTCGCAATACGACGCAAAGCGCTTCTCCGTTCCCATCAGTTCGAAGAGCGACCAGTCGAGACTGCCGGGATACGCGTAGAGAAAACGGATCCACTGAAAGTCGGTGGCGGCGAGCAGCGCCTTCACCAGTTGCGTCAGACCGTGATCGATGCCGAGGTCCTGACCGTAGCGCGTGGTGTCCTGAGCGACGAGGCAGAGCTCTTTCACACCCTGCTGTTGCAACTGCTGCGCTTCGCGCACCAGTGAACCGATGGTCCGGCTGCGGAACTTGCCGCGCATCTGCGGAATCGCGCAGAACGTGCAGGGATTCGAACAACCTTCGGACACTTTCAGATACGCGTGCCCGGTTCCCTGTGTCAGGACGCGCGGAAGATCCTCGTACAGGCGTACCGACATCTTTCGCTTCACCGGTGCCGCATCGACATCGCCGCTCACAGCGCTGGTGATCGCTTCGAGATGATCGAGTCCGACGAACGCATCGATCTCCGGAATCGACTGCTCGAGATCGCTGCGGTACTTCTGCACCATGCACCCGCTGACGATGAGGCGCTCGAGACCTTTCCCCTTGCGCTCGGCCACTTCGAGGATCGTGTCGATCGACTCCTGCTTCGCCGCATCGATGAAGCCGCACGTGTTGACGATCACGACGTCGGCCTCTTCGAGGTCGTTCGTGATCGTCACGTCGGAGTCCGCGCGCAATTGCCCGAGCATGATCTCGGCGTCGACGAGATTCTTCGGGCAACCGAGGGAGATCATGCCGACGCGGCGTGTTGGCTTTGGCTGGTCGACTACGGTCATGGGCAGTCGTTCAACAGGATGACCACATCACGTCATTCCGGTGTCAGAATCGCTATGCGTGGCGAAAGGCGCTCGTAATCGCGTGGATTCAATGTCAGGAGCGCACTTGCGCCGGCATCTTCGGCCGATCTGAGAATGATGGCATCGTACGTGAGGCCTCCGCCGAGGTCTGCGTCGGCGAGATGCTCGAGCAGCGGCCACAGCGATCGAGCCGAGAGAGGGACGAGACGCACAGCACCGAACGTGTCGCGCAGCGCGACCAGCGCCTCTGGAGGATCGGTGCGAAGCGGCACTGGGACTCGTGTAATCACCGAAAACGTTTCGCAGATCGCGTGGACCGGAATCACTACCCCTGCCGGCGATTGCAGCGCTCGCTGGACCGCTCGCAACGCCTTCTCGTGCCGCTCGTCGCTCCGAAGAAGAGCAGCCACCATCACGCTGCTGTCGAGCGCGATCATCGCCGCCGGTTCCGCAACTCGTCGCGGATCGCGTTGACCTGCTCCAGCGTCAGCGGCGGAACGCCATCCTCATGCTCGATGACCCATACCTTGCCGTGCTGGACGATCTTCACCTTTGCGGGGGCCGGCTTGATCTCGACGATGCCGTTACGCTCCTCGATTTCGACTTCTGCGGGGCCTTCGAGGCCGGCCGCGGCACGAATTTCCTTCGGAATGACAATTCGTCCGGCAGAATCGATGGTAGTTCTCATACCATAAATACTACCATGAGACGTGCCACATCACCCCGCCCGCGCCGTGCGCCAGAACATGCTTGCGCAGCGCATGGTTCATCACCATGGACTCGCGCAGGATCTCGTCGTCGGCGGGCGCCGGCTCGACAAGCTCGACGCCGAGAGCGCGCGTGACCTCCTCGACCGTACGGTTGTGATGCGCGACGATCGTCGGCGACACCGGCTTCTCCGGATTGACCTCATGCGTGATCGCCAGAGCCTGACCCTTGAGGATGTACGTTGTGGCGCCGCGCTGCCGCAACCAGTCGAGCGCCGCGGCCAGTGTCACGAGATGCCAGTTGCGATGACGTCGATAGACCTTGGCGATCGCGCGGTTGCGCTCCCCGGCCGGCTTGTAGACGTTCGGCTGCACTTCCCAGATCAGCGCGACGTTGCGCCGTCCGTCATACGTACCGCTCGTCTCGCCGACGGAGCCGGGGAGCGTGTGCTGCTGGCCGACCGCTTTCCCGATGGCAATCGCATCGTCAAGATCGGCGGCGATGACATCGAAGGAGATCGTCTCGTCGCGCCCGCCGAAGTGGGCGTTGCGACCCATCATCAGAATGCCGGACGGGATCGGCTGATCTCCGCTGATGACGCGTGAAGCGATCGATGTGGCGATGCCGAGGGGGACTGCGAGTCCGGAAGCGCGGCCTTCGGACATGCGCGGCGACCAGAAGCTCGGCGTCGGCAGATTGCCGATCCACCGCGGATGATTCCGAGTCAGATACCGCTCGACGATCGCTTCGCGGATCGCCAACGTGTCTTCGGGGCGCAGCGTCGACGGCGACGCCACGCGCTCCGACACCTCCGCAAACACCTCGAGCACCTCGGAACCCATCGAGATGTACAGGTCGTAGAGCG